>JBEIIL010000156.1:0-7415 GCA_040380755.1 Methylobacteriaceae bacterium
GCCGCCGGCGTGCTCGCCGCCCTGCACGGCCGTGACCTGCCGGGCGTCCTGCCGCTCGGCGACGACGCCACCTACGCGATTCCACCCTATGACCTCGACGCTTTGCTGATCGAGGTCGAGCTGCTGGTCGACTGGTACATGCCGCATATCGCCGGCACGACGGCATCCGGCTCGGTGCGGCAGACCTTCGTGACGCTGTGGCGGACGACTCTGGAGCCGCTGGTGACGACGCCGCCGACCTGGACGCTGCGCGACTACCACTCGCCCAACCTGATGTGGCTGCCCGAACGCGAGGGGCTGACCCGCATCGGCCTGCTGGACTTCCAGGACGCGGTGCTGGGGCACCCGGCCTATGACGTGGTGTCGCTGCTGCAGGACGCCCGGGTCGATGTCGCCGAGGACCTGGAGCTGCGCCTGCTCGGCCATTACGCCCGGCAGCGCCGGGCGGCGCAGCCGGAGTTCGACATGGGCGCGTTTGCGCGGGCCTATGCGGTCTTCGGAGCGCAGCGCGCCACCAAGATCCTCGGCATCTTCGCGCGACTGGACAAGCGCGACGGCAAGCCGGCCTATCTGCGGCACCTGCCGCGGATCGAGCACTACATCCGCCGCGATCTGGCACACCCGGTGTTGGCGGACCTGAAGGTCTGGTATGAAACCCATCTGCCGGGGCTGATCGCGCCGGCTTGACCCGCCCTGTCCCGCGCGTGCCCATGTCCCGACCCGCCGCATCGTCCGTTCCCGACCACGCCATGGTGCTGGCCGCCGGCCTCGGCACCCGCATGCGGCCCCTGACGGAGACGCAGCCCAAGCCGCTGGTCCGCGTCGCCGGCAAGGCGCTGATTGACCATGTGCTCGATCCGCTCGTCCAGGCGGGAGTCGCGACCGCCGTCGTCAATGTCCACCACTTTGCCGACCAGATGGAGGCCCATCTGGCGTCGCGCCAACAGCCGCGCATCGTGCTGTCGGACGAGCGTGCGCAGCTGCTCGATTCGGGGGGCGGCGTGCGCAAGGCGCTGCCGCAGCTTGGTACCGGGCCGTTCTTCGTCCTCAACGCGGATTCGTTCTGGATCGACGGGCCTCGCAGCAACCTCGAGCGGCTGGCCCAGGCGTTCGACCCTGCGCGGATGGACGTGCTGCTGCTGCTCGCCAGCACGGCCGCGTCGACCGGCTATGACGGCCGCGGCGATTTCGTCATGGACCCCCATGGCCGACTCGAGCGGCGGGCGGAGCGTGCCGTCGCTCCGTTCGTCTATGCGGGCGTGGCCATCCTGGTGCCGGGGCTGTTCGACAGCATGCCGGATGGTCCGTTCTCGCTGAACCGCATTTTCGACGCGGCGCTGGCGGCGGAGCGGCTGCACGGCCTGCGGCTCGACGGATCCTGGCTGCACGTCGGCACGCCGATGGCGATCGGGCAGGCCGAGGCCCGCATCGCCCAGAACGCCCTGTGAGCGGCAGCCGGCCAGCTCCGCGCGTCCTCACCATTCCGCCCGGCGTCCCCTTCCTCGCGACCCTGGCAGAGGCCCTGATCGGCGGGCAGCTCGTGCCGGGCTGGCCCGATCCAGCCGATCCGCTGTCGCTGGCGCAAGGCACCGTCTACCTGCCGACGCGCCGCGCCGCCCGGGCGCTGGCCGTGCTGCTGGCCGAGCACGCGGCGGCGCGCGGCCCGGGCACCATCCTGCTGCCGCGCATCGTGCCGTTGGGCGAGACCGACGAGGTCGAGGCCGCCGCGCTGATGGCGGGCCTGGCCACGGACGACGACCGCCCCGAGGTCGGGCCGGTCGAGCGCCGGCTGGCGCTGGCCAGGCTGGTGCTGGGATGGGCCGCCAGTGTCAGGGACACGCCAACGGGATCCGGCTCGGGCCCGCCACCGCGCGTCGTCTCCGGCGCCGGTGATGCCGTGGCGCTGGCGGGCGACCTCGGCACGCTGATCGACACGCTGGCGATCTACGGCAAGGACTGGCAGGACGTGCACGCGCTGGTGCCCGGCGAGTACGACGCCTACTGGGAGCAGACGCGCGTCTTCCTGGCGGTCGCCGCGGCGGGATGGCCGCGCTATCTGGAGGCCGGCGGTATGGTCGACGGCTCCCGCCGGCGCCATGACCTGCTCGTGGCGCAGGCCGCGCGGCTGCGCACGACGCGGCCCGATACGCCGACGATCGTCGCCGGCTCCACCGGCTCGATGCCAGCCACGGCGGCGTTGATCGCCGCCATTGCCAACCTGCCGCGCGGCGCGGTGGTGCTGCCTGGACTGGACCAGTCGCTCGACGAGGCCTCTTGGGACGTCATCGGCCCGCGTGCGGCCGACAGCGGCCATCCGGGTCATCCGCAGGCGGTGCTGGCCGGGTTGATCGCCACCGTCGGCATCGTGCGGGACCAGGTGGTGCCACTTGGCATCCCCGCGCCGGCGCTGGAGGCTCGCGCCCGCTTCGTTTCGGAAGCGTTGCGGCCGGCCGAGACCACGGATCTGTGGGCACAGGCCGCGCACCGCCTCGCGCCGGGCGACATCACGGCGGCGCTGGCGGGGATCGACGTCGTCGAGGCCACCGATGACCGCGAGGAGGCGCTGGCGGTCGCCTGCGCGCTGCGCGAAGCCATCGCCGAACCCGACCGCACGGCAGCCCTCATCACGCCCGATCGTGGCATCGCGGCGCGGGTGGCGGCCGAACTGGGCCGTTGGGGGATCAGCGTCGACGATTCCGCCGGCCTGCCGCTGCTGTCGTCGTCTGCCGGCCTGCTGGCGCGGCTCGCAGCCGAAGCCGTGGCGTCGGAGTGCGCGGCCGTGGCCCTGCTGGCGCTGCTCGACCATCCCTGGTGCAGGCTCGGGCTTGGCCGCGCCACCGTGCTGCGCGGCCGTGCGACGCTGGAGATCGGCGTGCTGCGCGGCCCCGCCCCCGGACCCGGGCTCGCCGGACTTGCCGCCGGGCTCAGCCAGATGGCCACGACGCCGGCGGCGGACCGTCACCGGTGGCCGGGACCCAAGCGGCGGCTGCAGCCGGCCGACTGGCAGGCCGCCGCGGCGGTGCTGACGGCGCTTGGCGAGGCCATGCTGCCGTGGAACGGGATCGGTGGCGACCTCATCGCCATGACCGAGGCCCATCGCGCCACGATTGCCGTGCTGGCGGCGCCGCCGCCGGTCGAGAGCGTGCCACCCGATGCCTCCCTGGCGGACCTGGAGACGCTGTTCGACGAGGTCCGGGCCGGCGGTGTCACCGGCCTTGCGGGGCAGCGCCCCGACTATCCGCCCTTCTTCGCTGCATTGGCGGCAGGACGAGTCGTGCGCCGGGCCGATTCGGGGCACCGGCGCATCCGCATCTGGGGATTGCTCGAGGCCAGACTGCTGCCGGCCGACACGGTGGTGCTGGCCGGGCTGGACGAGCGCAGCTGGCCGGCCGAGGCTCAGACTGACGCGTTCCTGAACAGGCCGATGCGCCACCAGCTCGGACTGCCCTCGCCCGAGCGCCGGCTGGGCCAGACCGCCCACGACTTCGAACAGGCCATGGGGGCCGGCAGGGTGGTGCTGACACGTGCCCTGAAGCGCGGCGGTGACCCGACGGTCGCCTCACGCTTCCTGCAGCGCATGGCGGCCGTGGCCGGCACGACCCAGTGGACCGCCGCGTGCGGCCGCGGCGAGATCCGCCTGGCGCAGGTCCGGCAGCTGGACCGGCCGGCCGTGACAGCCGCCATCCGCCGGCCGGCGCCGGTGCTGGCGCCGGAGCGCGTGCCGGATCGGCTGAGCTTCACCGAGGTCGAGACGCTGGTGCGCGACCCCTACGCGATCTACGCCAGGCGCGTGCTGCACCTCGACCGGCTCGACGCGCTCGCCGAACCGCCGGGCGCCACGCTTCGGGGGACGCTGGTGCATGATGTCGCCGGCCAGTTCAGCCGCGTCTATCCGGCGGCGCTTCCGGCCAATTCCAGCGCCGAACTCAAACGGATCGGCCGTGCGGTGTTCGACGCCGCACCTGCGCTCGCGGACCGTCCCGAGACGATGGCGTTCTGGTTCCCGCGTTTCCTGCGGGTGGCGGACTGGCTGGCGGCCTGGGAGGCCGAACGGCGTGTCGGCGGCCTCGTGGTGCTGGCGGAGATCACGGGTCGGCTCGACCTGCCGATGGCGGATGGCCGGCCCTTCACCCTTTCCGGACGGGCCGACCGGATCGAGCTGCGGCCGGGCGGCGGCATCGCAATCGTCGACTTCAAGACCGGAGCGCCGCCGGGCGTGCAGGAGGTGCGGGTGGGCTTCAGCCCGCAGCTGACGCTGGAGGCGGCGGTGGCCAGGCGCGGCGGGTTTCCTGAGTTGCCGGCGGTGACCGTGGTCGAGGAGCTGCTCTATGTGCAGCTCTCCGGAGGCAGCAAGGCCGGGGCTGAAAGGGTCATCCAGCCAAAACAGTCCGAACCGCCGTTCGAGATCAACGCGCTGGCGGACGAACACCTGTCAAAGCTCGCAAAGCTGATCGAAGGCTACCGGGCAGGCTGGGCCTTCGTCTCGCGGCCCTACCCGAAATTCGCCAAGCGCTTCTCGGCCTACGATCATTTTGCCCGCGTCCAGGAATGGTCGCTCGGCGACAGCAACGGGGAGGATGTCGCGTGACCCGGCTGGAGGTCGGCCCCGAGACACGGCGCAAGCAGTACGCGAGCTCCGATCCGGGAGCCTCCGCGTGGGTGTCGGCCCATGCGGGCTCGGGCAAGACCCATGTGCTGGCCCAGCGGGTGATCCGGCTGCTGCTGGCGGACACCGACCCGTCCTGCATTCTGGCGCTGACCTTCACCAAGGCGGCGGCCGCCAATATGGCCACCAAGGTCTTCTCGACGCTGGCCGGCTGGGTGACCCTCGACGACGCGGCCCTGGCGGACGCCATCGCGGCGGTTGACGAACGGGCCCCCGACGCAAGCCGGCTGGAGCTGGCCCGCCGCCTGTTTGCCCGCGCGGTGGAAACGCCGGGCGGGCTGAAAATCCAGACCATCCACGCCTTCTGCGAGCGGATACTGCATCTCTTCCCGTTCGAGGCGAATGTCCCGGTGCGGTTCTCGGTGCTGGACGACACCGCCGCCGAGGAGCTGCTGGCGCGCGCGCAGGCCGAGACAGTCGTGGCCGCAGCCACCGCGTCGAAGGGCTCGGAGGCGCTGGAGCGTGTCATCGCGACGGTGGGCGAGGACGGGTTCGCGGAGCTGATGAAGGAGGCCGTCGGCATCCGCCACGTGCTGCGCGACCTCGGCAACGCCGATCGGATCGCCAGCCTGGTGCGCGCCGGCCTCGGCATCGGCCAGGACCGCACCGCCGATGTCGAGCGGGAGATTGTGGAAGGCGGGATCGGCCCGGCGGAATGGCCCCGCCTGAACGCGGCGCTGCGGCACACCAACACGGCGAAAAGCCGCGCGATGGCGGACGACCTCGAGGCGGCGCTTGGCGGCGCCATCGCGGTTCAGGCGTCCGCCTACAGGGGGATCCTGCTCACCGGCAAGGACCAGCCGTTCAAGGACGGCTATCTGGCCAAGGCGTTCCGCACGGACTATCCGGACCTCGCCGATCGCCTCGATGCGGACCGCGAGCGCGTGGCGACGCTGGTCGACCGGCTGAAGCGTATCGAGACGGCCGAGCGGACCCACGCCTTGGCGGTGCTCGCCGAGGCGGTGATCGACCGCTACGAGGCCGAGAAGAGCCGCCGGGGCCTGCTCGACTTCGACGACCTGATCGCCGCGACCGACGCCATGCTGGCCAGCGGCACCGCCGCCTGGGTGCTCTACCGGCTCGACCAGGGCATCGACCACATCCTCGTCGACGAGGCGCAGGACACCAGCGCGGCGCAAGGGCGGATTCTCGACCATCTGCTGCAGGAGTTCACGGCCGGCGCCGGCGCGGCGAAGCGGCGGCGCACGATCTTCGTCGTCGGCGACCCGAAACAGTCGATCTACTCGTTCCAGGGCGCGTCCCCGGCGGCGTTTGATGCCCAGCAGCGCGCGATCGCCCGGCGCTACCAGGTGCTGGCCAGGGAAGACCCGCGGCGATGGCGGTTCGAGGCCAATACGCTGACGCTGTCGTTCCGGTCGACCCCGGAGGTGCTGGCCGCGGTCGACGCCGTGTTCGAGACCCCCGATGCCCGGAAAGGCGTCGGCGAGGGGGTCGTGCACCAGAGCGCCCGCACGGATGCGCCCGGCCTTGTGGAAATCTGGCCGCCGGAGACGCCCGGGCCGGCCGCCGACGAGGATGCTTGGGCGCAGCCGCTGGACCTTTCCGACGCGTCGTCCCCGGCCGTGCGGCTGGCGACGCGCATCGCCCGCATGGTGGCGCGCTGGCGGCGTGACGGTGACGCGCAGGGCCGCAGGATCCGGGCCGGGGACGTGCTGATCCTGGTGCGCAGCCGCAATGCCGTGTTTTCCGCGGTGATCCGGGCGCTGAAGGATGCCGGCGTGCCGGTGGCCGGCGCCGACCGTCTGGTCCTGACCTCGCATATCGCCGTGCTCGACCTGCTGGCGCTGGGGCGCACCTGCCTGCTGCCGGACGACGATCTGACGCTGGCCACCGTGCTGCGCTCGCCGCTGTGCGGGCTCGACGAGGACGCGCTGTTCGGATTGGCGGCCGACAGGCCGGGTAGCCTGCATGCGGCGCTGGAGGCGGCAACGGGCGAAGCGGAGCAGGCCGCACGGAACCGGCTCGCCGGATGGCGGGCGCTGGCCGCCCGCTGCGGACCGTTCGATTTCTATGCCAGGGTGCTGGGGCCGGACGGCGGGCGTCGGGCCATGCTCGGCCGGCTCGGGCCGGAGGCCGGCGATGCGATGGACGAGTTCCTGCGCCTCGCACTCGACCATGAGCGCACGGGCCTGCCGGGGCTGGCCGGGTTCCTGGCGGTGCTCGACGGCGCCGAGCTGACGGTGAAGCGCGACCTCGAGACCAGCCGCGACGAGGTCCGGGTGATGACCGTGCACGGCGCCAAGGGGCTCGAGGCGCCGGTTGTGATCCTCGCCGACACCTGCGCCTCGCCCAATGCCAGGCACGATCCCAGTCTGCTGATGATGGATGTCGCCGAAGCCGGCCGGAGACTGACGGTGCCGGTCTGGGCACCACGCAAGGACGACGACCCGCAACCCGTCGCAGCCCTGCGGCAGGCCCACAGGGATGCGGCGCAGGAGGAGTACAACCGGCTGCTCTATGTGGCGATGACGCGGGCACGCGACCGGCTCTACGTCGCCGGGTTCCACGGGACCCGCGAGCCGGCCGCAACCAGCTGGTACGCGATGATCAGGGCCGCCCTCACCCCGTCTCTCGCGGAGGAACCGGCCGATGACGGCGTCGGGACGGTGTTGCGGCGGCGCTCGGGCGTCGCCAAGGCCGACGCCGTGACCGAGCCGCCTCCCCCGCAGGAGGTGGCGCGGCCCGGCTGGCTGACGACGCCCGCGCCGCCGGAGCCGCCGCGCCGGCC
>JBEIIL010000157.1:0-7324 GCA_040380755.1 Methylobacteriaceae bacterium
GCAGCGGCCGCGGCAGCCAGGCGGCATCCGCCAGAATGATGCGCGAGCTGTCGTCGCGACGCTCGATCAGCGCCTGGCCGACGCTTAGCGGGGTGGCGGGATATTCTGCCAGCTTGCAGGCGACGATCAGCGCGGTTTCCTTGTCGACCTCCGGGATCAGCGTTCCGGCGATCTCCCGGAACTGGGCGATCTCATCCGGGCTGTGGGCCGGTGTCGCCACATAGAGGTCGGTCAGGATGCGCAGCAGGACGGGCTTCATGTCGAGCCCTTCCTCGCGTGCGATGGCAAGCAATCCGCGCAGTTCCGGAGGCGTCATGGTTGCCATGCCTGGGATGCTCGCTTCGCGGGAATCAGCAAATGCAGGATATATCCGAAGGCTAGTTGGCGTTCGTTAACGGGTCGTTAACCCTGATCCGGTCAATCACCTTTTGGCGGTTGGTCATTCGGTCGCCCAAAGGTTGAGGAGGCACGCGGCCGCCGGTCACACGGCATGAGGTGTGACCTCGGTGCCGCAATTCGCCCGAACCACACATCGGCGGCGTGTGTTCGTGCCACCCCGAACCATTCCCGTAACCGCTCGTTAACCAAACCCGGTCTTTCTGGGCGCACGGACTGATGCCTGATCGGGCCGTATCGAGGAGAGGGTTGATGGGCCGAATCCTGCCTTTCGCGCGACCTGCCCGCGGACCCCGCAGACCGCGGCCCGCGGCCGGTGAGGCGCTTGGGCGCATCCTGCTGTTCACCGGCGTCCGCTACGAGCGCGGCTCCGAGCCGCCGCGGCCGTCGGCTGGCGAGGGCGGACCGCGCCGCCGCCGTCGTCGCGGCGTCTGACCTAGCCGACCGGCCCTGCCCGGCGCCTTGCTGCGGCGCTGCCGCTGGCGCTGGTGCTCGCCGGCTGCGCCGAGACCGGAGATTTCGGCCGCCGGAAGCCCGGATTCTGGCAGGATACGGCGGTCCCCGCGATGGGCCGCTCCGCCGCCTATGCGCGCGACGAGCCCGTGGCCTGGGGCCTTCTTACCGATGACGAGCAGGAGTTGCGCCGCCGCGCCTGGCATTTCGTCATGCCGCCGCAGGCCCGCAATGGCCTTGAACGCCAGGCCGCCGCCGCCGCGCTGGCGCGGATCACGCCGGGGGATCCGACCGCTGGCGACCCGGCGCGCACCTTCGACGCCATCGTCGCGATGCCCGACATTTCGCACCGCGCTCGCTACCAGAGGTTGCGGGAACTCATCGAGGCCGACCGGCTGCTGATGGGCCCCTTCGTCGCCCTGTCCTGCCGGGTCATCGACATGGACAAGGTCCGGATGAAGGCGCTCGAGGCCATCGCCGATCCCGGTCCCTGGACCCGTGACCAGGCCACCGCGCGGGTGGCCGAGAATGACGCGCTGATCGCGTGGGTGCAGTCGACGCTGGATACCCGCATCGTCGAATACCGGTTCGCGCTGGAGCGTCTCGTGGTGGCGACACCCGACCGCGACGCGGTCCGCTCGGAGCGCCAGCTCACCGCGCTGGAGATCGACCGCGCTGGCCTCATGCGCTGCAGCGGCCGCGGCGCCATCGCGGTCGCTCCCCTCGGTCCCGCTGTACGCTATACGCCGCGCGCCGAGAAGCCGCCGCTGCCGCCGAAGTGAACGGGCCAGGCCGAACAGCCTGGCATCGACCCCTCATCCCGGGCGCGCGGACGCCGATCCAGGCCTGGCCGGCATCGCCTCGGGGCCGCACTGCACGGCCCGCACCGTCGCCTCGGCCTCGGCCATCTGGCCGGGCTCCAGCGCCAGCGCGCGGATGCTGACGAAGCCGGTGGGCGAGGGCGCCAGCAGGCGCAGTTCGCGGACAGGCTCGTCCTCGGGGTCGCCGGCCTGCAGCGCCTCGAGCTGGCGCTGCGTCACGACGATCACGTCGATCTGGCCACGGGCGGCGCTGCGGTCGGTCAGGGCGTAGAACACGCCCTTGCCCGGGCTGTGGAACGCCAGCGACAGGAACGTGTCGCTCGCCGCCGCGCGCAGCCGCAGCGGGGCGCTGGTCACGTCGAACCGGCAGACCGCCATGACCGCAGCGGGATCACGTTCGGGAATGTCGAGGCCGTTGCTGGCCGGATCACCGGGCGGCGGCAGCACCGTCAGCACGTGGCGGGGCGCCAGCGCCGCCAGCCGCGCGTCGGCGTCGCGCGCCGCCAGCGCCGGCACGGCCAGCATCGAGGCGAGATGAACGATGGCGCCGAGCACGAGGCCGAGCACGGCCAGGTAGGCGAGGTCGCGGGCGGTGTGCGTCATCCGCAGCGCTCGCGCTGGATCCTCGGCAGGGCCGCCGCCTCGAGCACCGAGCCGCTGCCGCTGACGGCGGTGTCGTAGAGCCGCAGCACGAGGGCGAAGTGCGGCGCCTCGCCCAACGGCAGCCAGTTGCCGGCCCGCGCCTCGCGCGACACCGCGACCTGGACGGCGCCGGCGGCGTCACGCACCACCTCGGCCGACGTCATGCCGTGGCGCCCCACCGGATTGGCCAGCGGCCGGCCCTCGGGGTCCTGCGCGCTGAGCGTCCAGACACGGGCCTGCGGCACCATTCCGGCCACCCGGTAGTCGCAAGAAGCGACCAGCGGCGCGCCGCTGTCATCGCGGCGGGCCACGAAGGCGATGCCCTCGCCGAGCCCCAGCGGCATCAACCCGCGCCGCGCCACCACTGCCCGCGTATACGGATCGGCATCGAGCGCCCCGGTGCGCGGCGAGGCCTCCCAGGGTCCTGCCGAGACGACGCCGAAACCGGTGCTGCCGGTGATGGCCGACCAGGTGGCGAACAGTCCCGTCGCGGCCCCCAGGGTCAGCACCAGCATCACCCGCCAGGCGCCTCGCGGCACCTCTGCCGCAGCGGCAACCGGGGTCGAGCGGACGGGCACGAGCGCCTCGCTCACGGGAGGACCGTGCCCGGATTGTTGCGCGCCACCGTCCCGGTCAGCGCCGTCGCCGGCGCGGCGGCCTGGCCGGCGGCGGAGAGCGACCGCAGCCCCGCCTCGATATCGGTGATGGTCTCCACGGCCTTCCGGTTGAGGGTCACCGGACGCTGCGGCCCGGCGGTCTCCGGGGTCCGGGCCGCGGTTGCGGCGGTCGGAGCGACCGGGGCCAGTCCGGGGATCGGGCGCAGCTCCAGCCCCTGGTGGGCCGGCAGCATCATGTCGTGCCACGCCATGGCGGGCAGCGACCCGCCGGTCATGTTGCGCGTCGACGCATAGTCGTCATTGCCGAACCACACGCCGGCGACCAGATTGCCGGTGAAGCCGACGAACCAGGCATCGCGGTAGGCGTTGGTGGTGCCGGTCTTGCCGCCGACGCGGATGCCGTCGAGCAGCGCACGCCGGCCGGTGCCCTCCTCTGTGACCTTCACCAGCATCGTGTTCATGTCGGCCACAACCGGCTGGGTCAGCAGCGTGCGCGGTGGCGGCATGTCCCGCTCATGGCGGAAGATCAGGTCGCCGAGGGCGTTGCGCACCTCGACCGCCGCATAGGGGTCGGCCTTGCGCCCGCCGTTGGCGTACACCGCGTAGGAGGCCGTCATGTCGAGCACGGTGACCTCGGCGGCACCAATCGGCAGTGACACGGTGTCGATGAGCGGCGTGTTCAGCCCCATCATCCGGCACACGTCGATGATCCGGGCCCGGCCGGCCTTGGGGTTGCCGTCGCCGAGCGCGATCGACAGCCGCACCGGGATCGTGTTGATCGACTTCGCCAGCGCGACGGAGAGCGGCATCGAGCCCGCATAGCTGCGGCCGTAATTGTTCGGGCACCAGTTGCCGATGCACAGCGGCGCGTCCGTCACGATGGTCGCCGGCTTGTACTTGCCCGACATCAACGCCGCCGTGTAGACGAACGGCTTGAAGGCCGAGCCCGGCTGGCGCAGTGCGTCGGTGGCGCGGTTGAACTGGCTGGCGCCATAGTCGCGCCCGCCGACCATGGCCCGCACCGCACCGTCCGGGTCCATCAGCACGGTGGCGGCCTGTTTCGCCGCGTAGGTCTTGCCGTGCTGCCGCAACACGCTCTCCAGCGAGGTCTCGGCCTGCTTCTGCATGCTCAGGTCGAGCGCGGTCCGCACCGTCACCACCCGGTCGGCGCCGAGCTTTCCCTCGTCCGACAGGCGCTTCACCTCGGCAAAGGCCCAGTCGAGGTAGTAATCGGGGCTCGTCTCGCGCTTGCGATCGACCGGCGTCGCGGGGTTGCGGCGCGCCGCATAGACCTGCCCCTCCGTGAGGAAACCGGCGTCCACCATGTTCGACAGCACGTCCGCCGCCCGGGCGCGCGCCGCCGGCAGGTTGTTGTGCGGCGCAAACCGCGTCGGCGCCTTGAACAGGCCCGCCAGCATCGCCGCCTCGGCCAGCGTCAGGTCCTTGGCCGACTTGCCGAAATAGAACTCCGTCGCGGCGCCGACACCGAACGAGCCGCCCCCCATATAGGCGCGGTCGAGATAGAGCTTGAGGATATCCTGCTTGCTCAGGTGAAACTCGAGCCAGATCGCCAGATAGGCTTCCTTGATCTTGCGTTCGATCGACCGCTCGTTCGACAGGAACAGGTTCTTGGCCAGCTGCTGGGTGATCGACGAGCCGCCCTGCACCACGCCGGAGGCACGGGCATTGACCATCAGTGCCCGCATCGTGCCGAACACGTCGATGCCGAAATGCTCGAAGAAGCGGCGATCCTCGGTGGCCAGCACCGCCTTGATCAGATGGTCGGGCAGCGCCTCCAGCGGCACGGAATCATCGTGTCGGATGCCGCGCCGGCCGACCTCGTTGCCGTAGCGGTCGAGGAAGGTGACGGCGAGGTCCTGCTTCTTCAGCCAGTCGTCGCTGTCGACCTCGCGGAACGCCGGGATCGCCAGCGCCAGGGCGACGACGGATCCGGCCAGCCCGATGGTCAGCGTCTCGCCGGCGAGCTCGCTCGCCACCCGCCGCACGCCGCGCACCCGCAGCCGGTCGACGATTTCGGCATAGCGGTCCCACGCCGCCGCAAGCCCGCGTCCGCCCTCCGTGATGGAGAACGCCGTCCAGGAGTCGAAGGCCTCGAAGGCCCTGACGAACCGCTGCCAGAGTGAGGGCTTGCTGCGAAACTCCACCGCACCCGCTCCCGCGGCGGGACTGCCGCGCCGTGTTTATTCCCTCCATATAGCGGCATTAATGTGCCGGAGCGAGGGGCGGCAGCCTGCGCGCATGGGCGATGGTTGACCCGGCGGCCTGACGGGGCCTTCCATCCGGCCAAGATCACGCAACAAGAATAGGAAAATAGACCTTGACAACGTGACGCTCCTCAGGCACGATGCATGCAGGATCGAGATCCGCGTCAACAGCCCGGTGCGGCTTTTCCGCCCGGTCCGCGTCACGGGCGGCCGCTCCGGCCGCTCCGGCCTCTTCCGCCGCGCGCCGAAATGGTCTAGCCGGAGACATGGCCGGCGCTGACAACCCGTTCTGGAAAACCACCCCGCTTGAGGCCATGAGCCGCGACGAGTGGGAGAGCCTGTGCGACGGCTGTGGCCGCTGCTGCCTGGTCAAGCTCGAGGATGAGGGCACGGGGAAGATCCACGCCACCGACATCGTCTGCCGCCTGTTCGACGGCGAGAGCTGCCGCTGCCGCGACTATCCCAACCGTTCCAAAGAGGTGCCCGACTGCGTCACCCTGACGCCCGAGGACGTGCGTACCCTGGGCTGGCTGCCGCCGACCTGCGCCTACCGGCTGGTGGCCGATGGCGAGGACCTGAAATGGTGGCACCCGCTCGTCTCCGGTACGACCGACACGGTGGTGGAGGCCGGCATCTCGGTGCGCGGCCGCATCCACCTTGCCGAGGACGAGCTGCCGCTGGAGGACTACCCCGCGCGCATCCGCGCCTGGCCGATGCGCTGGCCCGCCCGCGCGCGGCGCAAACCGGCCGGCGGCTGAGGCATCCAGTCACCCCGCTGGCCTGTGCGACGGCGGCACGGGCCTGTCCACAAGGTGTAGTGGCAAGACCGGCAAGCGTCCCTGGCCGGCATGCCCACCGGCGTCGCCGAGAAGCCGAAGGTGCTGAAGCGGGAGACCCGTGAACCCAGGCAGGCGCACGAGATCATGCGCAAGGCAGTGGCGCGCTGGGCGCAGCTGGAGCTCGACCGGCCGGTGAGCCGGCAAACCCGGAATGGATCACTGCCGCCCGGCAGCCACGTCGAAGCCGAGCGCTGCCAACTCCGCCAACAGGATGTTGAAACGGGACGGCCAGACGGCCAGTGACGACCAGAACACGATGAATTCGGGCCAGGAGCCGTGGGCGTGTTCAATCCGCAGCCCGACCGAGATCAGACCGCGATGGCGGCTCAGTCGCACGATTTGGCTCCGCGGAAAATGATACGCGCGCCCGAGGCAAGACAGATGGAGGGCGTCGGCGTCGGCCGAGAGGACCGCGAACGGGTAGGTCGCATTGCGGAAGCCAATCCTCGCGCCGCCAGTCTGCTTGAACGTGGTCATCCGCACAATTTCGCCTTGTCCAGCATCCACCGGATGCCCTGCGCCTTCAGGCCGAGAGTGGTGGAACGGACTGGCCATGGCAAGGCGGACCGTCTGCCGAGTGTCCCTCGGCAGGTGAAGACCGATGCTGCGGGAGGAATTGTCGTCAGCGAACCGGCGGCGGCTTGAGTGCGGACCGGGAGCTGTGCATCTTCTGCTCGGACTGGCTCAGGGGCGATTGGATGCTGAACCGACGGACTGCCTTGCTCGCCGCAGCCGGCGCCATGGGGTTGCAGGGCAAGGCCTTCGCGCAAACCAGGACCCGGCCCCGCGTCGGGTTTGCCAATGTCGATCCGTCCACGTCTGCCGCCGGAGCGGATCGAGCGGCAGCAGGCCGGCCCGTGCGCGCCCATCATCCCTTGATTGCAGCATGCCGATGCAACACGCGGGCCGCGAACCGTTGACGTAGCGTCACCATAGTCGGTGAATTTTAAGGAAAATAGTCCTTGACACCGTAACGCTGCTCCGGTAGGGTGCAGGTATTCTCCACCAGTGTGACCGGGCCGCCCCGGACGCCCGGGATTGTCCCTGGCGGGTCGGCCCCGTTTGGCGACGGAGCTTTTTCATGACGCAGGACATTGCACCGGGCATTCATCGAGACAGACCACAAGACAGCGGCCGGCCTGTTTCCCGGCCCGGCAACGACGCGGCGGGCACGCAGGCCTGCGCGCTCTACCGGCAGGGCGCAACCCTCGCCCGCATCGCCGCAGAGACAGGACTCAACAAGCGCGGCATCTACACCGCCTTGAAACACGACGCAAAGGCGCGAGGCGAACCGCCGCCCCGCTGCGTCAAGGCGCCGCCGCGCGCCACCC
>JBEIIL010000158.1:0-7309 GCA_040380755.1 Methylobacteriaceae bacterium
GAGGCCGACATCGGGGCGATCGCCATCGACCTCCAGCAGGTCGCCGATGCGGTTGAAAAAAGCGAGGCCATGCAGCGAGATGGCAATGTTGACCGGGCAGGAGAACTGCTGGCGGATCGAGGCTGCCGACAGGGCCGAGGCGCAGAACCGGTAAGTCGGGTCCTTCTCGACCACCACCACCGAGCCGGTCCAGTCCGGATCGAGCGCCAGATGGCAGGCGACCGAGGAGCCGATGGCAGCACCGCCGGCGATGACGACATCCGCGGTGGCGGGGAACGATGACATCATGGGCTCCAGCGCGGTGGCTCTCTCATGAGCCTGCCGCATGATCGCCGGGAAGGCCAGCCCCTTCGTGTCCGCTGCCTGCGGTCGAGGGCCGGCAGGCCTCCAGCAGCCAGTCGCGGAAGGCGGCCACGGCCGGCCGGTCGCGCTTCTCCTGCGGGTAGACCAGCCAGTAGCCCTGCGGGCTTTCGACCGGCCGGTCGAACGGCACCACCAGCAGGCCGGTGCGCAGCTCCTCCTCGACCAGGAAGCGCGGCACGATGGCAAGGCCGAGGCCGGCAACCGCCGCCTG
The DNA here is from genome assembly GCA_040380755.1 of Methylobacteriaceae bacterium. Taxonomy (GTDB): domain Bacteria; phylum Pseudomonadota; class Alphaproteobacteria; order Rhizobiales; family Beijerinckiaceae; genus Alsobacter. The sequence continues at coordinate 575 of JBEIIL010000158.1, forward strand.
CGCCACCATGGCGAACTGCTCGAAGCTCGGTCCGGCCAGGGCGCGCTGCGGCGACAGGCCCTGCGCCTGCAGCCATTCGGCCCAGGCGCGCGGCCGCGTCGACTGGTGCAGGAGCGGGACGCGCAGCACATCGGCCGGGTCATGCAACGGCGCGCTGGCGACCAGCGCGGGGCTCGCCACCGGCACGATGGTCTCGCCCATCAGCGGATGCAGGATGGCGCCCGGCCAGACCCGGTCACCGAAATGGATCGCGGCGTCGAGGCCCTCGCGGGCGAAGTCGAAGGGGCGGATGCGCGAGGAAAAATCGATCGTCACCTCGGGGTGACGCTGAAAGAAGGCCGGCATCCGCGGGATCAGCCAGCGGGTACCAAAGGTTGGCAGGATCGCCAGCGCCAGCGTGCCGCCGGCACCGCGCAGCGTCATCGCCGCAAGGGTCGCTGCGGAGAGACGCGACAGGGCGTCGCGCACCTCCTCGGCATAGGACGCCCCCGCCAGGGTCAGGGCGACGCGCTGGCGCACCCGCGTGAAAAGGGCGACGCCGAGTTGCGCCTCCAGTGCCGCAACCTGTCGGCTGACAGCGCCCTGGGTCAGCGCGAGCTCCTCGGCGGCGCGGGTAAAGCTGCCGTGCCGGGCCGCCGCCTCGAAGGCCTGCAGCGCGCCGAGCGACGGGACCAGACTGCGCGAGGCTGGTTGGATCATGCCGTTTCCTCATGAAGTGGTGAGAACATATCGGTTGCGTGGCCAGCGTGAAAGCGCGACCTTTAGGATCCGGATATGGCTTGGTGTGCCGATCCGCGTGCCTGTTGCCTGCACGCCCTGTCGTCACGATCTGTCCTCCTGATCCGACCTGGAGATCCGCATGTCCGATTCCGTCCGCGACGAGGTCCGGAGCCTGCTCGACCGGCTGGGCGTGCCGGCCACGGCGTTCGCGCCGGGCGGGATGGCCGCTCGCTCGCCGCTGACCGGTACGGTGGTGGCCGAGCTGGCAGAGACCGACGCCGCCGCCGCGCAGGCAGCGATCGGCCGCGCGGCAGAGGCGTTCACGGCCTGGCGGCGCGTGCCGGCGCCGCGGCGCGGCGAGCTGGTGCGTCTGCTCGGCGAGGAGTTGCGGACCGCCAAGGCCGATCTCGGCCGGCTGGTGACGCTGGAGGCGGGCAAGATCGTCTCGGAGGGCCTCGGCGAGGTCCAGGAGATGATCGACATCTGCGACTATGCGGTTGGCCTGTCGCGCCAGCTGTTCGGCCTGACCATCGCCACCGAGCGACCCGACCACCGCATGATGGAGACGTGGCACCCGCTGGGCGTGTGCGGCGTCATCACGGCGTTCAACTTCCCGGTTGCCGTGTGGTCGTGGAACGCGGCGCTGGCCTTCGTGTGCGGCGATCCGGTGGTGTGGAAACCGTCGGAGAAGACGCCGCTGACAGCGCTGGCCGTGCAAGCGATCTTCACGCGCGCCGCTGCCCGCTTCTGCGGGGTCCCCGAGGGTCTCAGCGAGGTGCTGATCGGCGGTCGCGCGATCGGCGAGGCGCTGGTCGACGATCCCCGCGTCGCCCTCGTGTCGGCGACCGGCTCGACGGCCATGGGCCGGCAGGTCGGGCCGCGGGTGGCCGCCCGGTTCGGGCGCTCGATCCTTGAGCTCGGCGGCAACAATGCCGCCATCGTGGCGCCGTCGGCCGATCTCGATCTTGCCCTGCGCGGCATCGCCTTCGCGGCGATCGGGACGGCGGGCCAGCGCTGCACGACGCTGCGGCGGCTGTTCGTGCACGAAGCCGTCTATGACGCCCTCGTGCCGCGGCTGCGTCGCGTCTACGAGACGGTGCGGATCGGCGATCCGCGCGAAGCCGGGACGCTGGTCGGCCCGCTTGTCGACAAGGGCGCGTTCGACGGCATGGAGGCGGCGCTGGCCGAGGCGCGGGCGGCGGGCGGCACGGTCAGCGGGGGCGGCCGGCGGGCCGTGGGGCCCGACGGCGCGTTCTATGCCGCGCCCGCGCTGGTCGAGATGCCGGCACAGACCGCGCCGGTGACGCGCGAAACCTTCGCGCCGATCCTCTATGTCATGCGCTACGCCACGCTCGATGCGGCCATCGCCATGCAGAATGCCGTGGGGGCCGGGCTGTCGTCGTCGATCTTCACGCTCGACATGCGCGAGGCCGAGCGCTTCATGTCGGCCGAGGGCTCGGATTGTGGCATCGCCAACGTCAATATCGGTCCGTCCGGCGCCGAGATCGGCGGAGCGTTCGGCGGCGAGAAGGAGACGGGCGGCGGCCGCGAGGCCGGTTCCGACGCCTGGAAGGCCTATATGCGGCGCGCCACCAACACGGTGAACTACGGCACGAGCCTGCCGCTGGCGCAGGGCGTGACCTTCGACATCGACTAGGCCGGGCGACCGGCGAACAGGACAGACAGGACCTCGTGCCGCCGCTGGCGGGCGCGAGAGCCCCACGAGGACCGCAGGAGAGCAGCCGATGAGCGCCATTCCGCAGACGCATGACCGCCCGGCCCGTGTCGACTTCGCGTGGGAGGACCCCTTCTTCCTCGAGGAGCAGTTGACCGAGGAAGAGCGCATGATCCGCGACACCGCGCGCAACTATGCGCAGGACAAGCTCCTGCCGCGGGTGATCGAGGCCTATGCGCAGGAGAAGAGCGATCCGTCGATCTTCCAGGAGATGGGGCGGCTCGGCCTCATCGGCGTGACGCTGCCGGAGAAATACGGCTGCGCCGGCGCCGGCTATGTGGCCTACGGCCTCGTGGCGCGCGAGATCGAGCGCGTCGACAGCGGCTACCGGTCGATGAACTCGGTGCAGTCGTCGCTGGTGATGTATCCGATCCAAGCCTTCGGCGACGAGCAGCAGCGGATGAAATACCTGCCCAAGCTGGCCTCGGGCGATTGGATCGGCTGTTTCGGGCTGACCGAGCCCGACGCCGGCTCTGATCCCGCCGGCATGACGACGCGGGCCGAGAGGGTGGCGGACGGCTACCGGCTCACCGGCGCCAAGATGTGGATCTCGAATTCGCCGATCGCCGATGTCTTCGTCGTCTGGGCGAAATCGACGGCGCATAACGACCAGATCCGCGGCTTCATCCTCGAGAAGGGCATGAAGGGGCTGAGCGCGCCCAAGATCCAGGGCAAGCTGAGCCTGCGCGCCTCGGTGACGGGCGAGATCGTCATGGACGGCGTCGTCGTGTCGGAAGACCACATGCTGCCCAATGTCAGTGGCCTGAAGGGGCCGTTCAGCTGCCTCAACCGGGCCCGCTACGGCATTTCGTGGGGCGCCATGGGCGCCGCCGAGGATTGCTGGCACCGCGCCCGGCAGTACACGCTCGACCGCAAGCAGTTCGGCAAGCCGCTGGCGGCGACCCAGCTGGTGCAGAAGAAGCTCGCCGACATGCAGACCGAGATCGCGCTCGGCCTGCAGGGCTCGCTGCGTGTCGGGCGGCTGTTCGACGAGGGCAAGGTGGCGCCCGAGATGATCTCGCTGGTGAAGCGCAACAACTGCGGCAAGGCGCTGGATATTGCCCGCATGGCGCGTGACATGCACGGCGGCAACGGTATCAGCCAGGAATACCACGTGATGCGGCACGCCCAGAACCTCGAGACCGTCAACACCTATGAGGGCACGCACGACGTGCACGCGCTGATCCTCGGCCGGGCGCAGACCGGGATCCAGGCGTTCTTCTGAGCCGGACCGGGCCGGGACCTGCGCCATGAGCGACACTGCCGCACCGCTGGCCGGGATCCGCGTGCTCGAGCTGGCCCGCATCCTGGCGGGACCATGGATCGGCCAGACTTTGGCCGATCTCGGCGCCGACGTGGTGAAGGTGGAGCGGCCCGTCAGCGGCGACGACACCCGGGCGTGGGGCCCGCCCTTCGTGGCGGCAGCGGATGGTGGCGACCTCTCGGCGGCCTATTTCCACGCCTGCAACCGCGGCAAGCGCTCGGTCGCGGTCGACTTTGAGACACCAGAGGGCCGCGAGACCGTGCGACTGCTCGCCAGCCATGCCGACGTGCTGGTGGAGAACTTCAAGGTCGGGGGCCTGGCGAAGTTCGGGCTGGATGCAGAGAGCCTGCTCGCCGCCAATCCCCGCCTCGTCTACTGCTCGGTGACCGGCTTCGGCCAGAGCGGGCCGTACCGCGATCGGGCCGGCTATGATTTCATGATCCAGGCCATGGGCGGGATCATGGAGCTGACCGGCGAGCCGGACGGCGAGCCGCAGAAGACCGGTGTCGCCTTCGCCGACATCTTCACCGGCGTGTACGGTGTCGTCGGAATCCTCGCCGCGCTGCGCCGGCGTGACGCCACCGGGCAGGGCGGGCATGTCGACATGGCGCTGCTCGACACCCAGGTGGCGGTGCTGGCCAACCAGGCGCTGAACTTCCTCGTCTCGGGCACGGCGCCGAAGCGGATGGGCAATGCCCACCCCAACATCGTGCCCTACCAGGTGTTTCCCGTCGCCGACGGCCACATCGTCATCGCCACCGGCAATGACGGCCAGTTCCGGCGACTGTGCGCGCTGCTCGGCGAGCCGACCCTGGCGGACAACCCGGACTACCGATCCAACGCGCTGCGGGTGCGGCACCGGGCGCCGCTGGTGGCGCGGCTGGCGGGGCTGACGGTCGGCTTTGGCCGCGACGCATTGTTGGCCGTGCTGGCGCGCGAAGGCGTGCCGGCGGGGCCAATTAACAGCGTGGCCGACGTGTTTGCCGACCCGCAGGTGCTGGCGCGCGGCCTGCGTGTCGACCTGCCTGACGCGGCAGCAGCCGGCGGCAGCGTGCCGTCGGTGCGCACGCCGATCGTGCTCGACGGCATCGCCCAGGTGGCGGCGACGGCCTCGCCGCGGCTCGGCGCCGACACGGAAGCCGTGCTGGCCGATCCCGCCTGGGGCGGGCCGGCAAAGTAATCCTGACACCCCCCGCTCTCCTCGGCCCGAGCGGCCCCTGCAACCCCGGTGACCCCGCGATGACCGACACCCCTCTTCCAGACCGCACCGGCGGCGAGCTGATCGTCGATTGTCTCGTCGCCCAGGGCGTCGAGCACGTGTTCTGCGTGCCGGGCGAAAGCTATCTCGCGGTGCTCGACGCGCTGCACGATGCCCGCATCGCCGTCACGGTCTGCCGGCAGGAGGGCGGCGCCGCCATGATGGCCGACGCCACGGCGCGGCTTACCGGCCGGCCCGGGGTGGTGATGGTGACGCGCGGGCCCGGCGCCACCAACGCCTCGGCCGGCATCCACATCGCCGAGCAGGACTCGGTTCCGGTGATCCTGTTCGTCGGCCAGATCGACAGCGCCATGCGGGGCCGCGGCGCCTTTCAGGAGATGGACTACCGGGCGTTCTTCGGCTCGACGGCCAAATGGGTAACAGAGATCGAGGACGCGGCGCGCATCCCCGAGATCGTGTCGCGCGCCTTCCATGTCGCCATGCAGGGCCGGCCGGGGCCGGTGGTGATCGCGCTGCCGGAGGACATGCTGCTGCGCGCCGCCGCGGTGGCGGCCGGACCGCGGGTCGAGCCGGTGGAGACCTGGCCGGGCCTGACGCAGATGGCCGAGCTGCAGAAGATGCTGTGGGCGGCGGAACGGCCGGTGCTGGTGGTGGGCGGCAGCGGCTGGTCGGAGAAGGCCTGCGCCAGCGTGATCCGCTTCGCCGAGCGCTTCGACCTGCCGGTGGCGGCCTCGCTGCGGCGGCAGATGCTGTTTCCGGGCGAGCACCCGAACTATGCGGGTGAGATCGGCATCGCCCCCAACCCGAAGCTGCGGGCGCGGATCGCCGAGGCCGACCTTGTGATCTTGGCCGGTGGCCGGATGTCGGAGATGCCGTCGCAGTCCTACACGCTGTTCGGTATTCCGGTGCCGGCGCAGGCGCTGGTGCATGTGCATGCCGACAGCGCCGAGCTCGGCCGGGTCTATCACCCGAAGCTCGGGATCAACGCCACGCCGCGCGCCTTCGCGGCGGCGCTGGAGACGGTGCAGCCGCCCCGCGAGATCCGCTGGAGCGCGCGGACGCGACAGGCGCGGGAGGATTTTCTGGCCTGGTCAGACCAGCCGCCGGCCATCCCCGGATCCCTGCAGATGGGCGAAGCCATGCTGTGGCTGCGCCACCGCCTGCCCGAGGACGCCATCATCACCAATGGCGCCGGCAACTACGCGACCTGGCCGGCGCGGTTCCTGCGGTTCCGGCGCTACAACACCCAGTTGGCGCCGTGCTCGGGCTCGATGGGCTACGGGCTGCCGGCCGCCGTCGGTGCCAAGCGCCAGTTCCCGGACCGCATGGTGGTGTGTTTTGCCGGCGACGGCTGCTTCATGATGCACGGGCAGGAGTTCGCCACCGCGGTGCAGTATGACCTGCCGATCATCGTCGTCATCGTCGACAACGGCATGTACGGCACCATCAGGATGCATCAGGAACGCGAATATCCGGGGCGGATCTCGGCGACGGCGCTGCGCAATCCGGACTTTGCCGCCTATGCGGTGGCGTTCGGCGGCCATGGTGAGCGCATCGAGCGCACCGAGGATTTCGCGCCGGCGTTCGACCGGGCGGTAGCATCGGGCAAGCCCGCCATCCTGCATTGCCTGATCGACCCCGAGGCGATCACGCCGGCCACCACCCTGTCGGCGATGCGGGCGGCTGCGCTGGCCAAGCGCGGCTGAGGTCGCTCCAGCGCTGACGACGTCATCGCACCTGGGGTTCAGCCGCGGCCGCGGACTGCCGCAAAGCTGCCGGCGAGGTCGAAGCCGAAGC
>JBEIIL010000159.1:0-7294 GCA_040380755.1 Methylobacteriaceae bacterium
CGACGAAGTCGAGGCCGAGGAGACGGAGAAAGACATCCCGGTCGAGGGAGTCGAGATCGAGGACGACATCGCCGAGGACGACACCTTCCTCGCCGAGGAGGAGGAAGGCGACGACGACGTCGCCGATCTCATCGACGGCGACATCGAGGACGACGAAGAAGCTTGATGCGGCTGCCTCAGGCAGCTATAGAGCGCTCCGCCGCGGTTCGCCGCGGCGCATTCCGGGGTTCCCAGACCCTGGCTTTCGGCAAGTGGGGCCATAGCTCAGTTGGGAGAGCGCTTGAATGGCATTCAAGAGGTCGGCGGTTCGATTCCGCCTGGCTCCACCAGACCGGACCGCGGCGCCCCATGGGCGCCGTTTCCATGTCGGCCGCATATCCTGGTGGCTTTGGCCGGGCTCAGGCCGCCGCGTGGTAGCGCAGCCGCGGCAGGGCCTCGGCGAAGATCGAGGCCGGAAACGGCGTGCGGATCACCATGGAGGCGCCCAGCCGCTTGGCGGCGGCGACAATCGAGATCCGCTGGGTGACGACGAAAAAGCGCAGCCGCCCGGCGCGGAATTCGTCGGTGGATTGCAGGCCGGCCAGGAAATCGGCCATGGCGCCCGTCTCGCCATCCCAATAGGCGAGCAGCAGGCGCACGGCGCCGTCCTCGATATCCTTCATCGTCCCCGCCGAGCACGGCAGGCTTCGCACCTCCGAGACGGAGGCGCCGGCCAGCGCGGCGCGAACCTGGACAGCCGTCGCAGCGTCGAAACCGACGAGCGCCACGGGATCAGTTGGGGCGAAAGACACAAGACGCACGTCGGCCACCGCAAATCTCAACAGCGCCGATGCTACGCGGTCAATCGCTAAGAAACCTATTCGCGAATAGGCAACCGATCCGGCTGGATCGGCGGTTTGCGCAGATCCTGCATGGCTCGGGCGTGACGGAATACGGTACGGACGAGTCGTAGCCCTTCCCCGAGCCCGTCCGCCTGCTCGGCATAGTCGAAATCCGCCGGTTCCAGAGCCTTGATGGCCTGGAGCGCGGTGCGCTCGACCCGGTCAAGGGCTGCCGGGTCGTTGCGTCCCACCTCGTGCAGGGCCACCTGCAGGGCGCGCATCAGCGCCGCCATGGTGATCGTGTCGCTCGCGGTTTGTGTGTCGTCCATCGGTCCCTCCCCGGGGCGCCGGCACGGGGCCACGCCAGGTATCAGGGTTCAGTCTGCCCGGTCTGGGCGCTGTGCGAAACGACACGTCGCTGGGAGAACTAACGGTCCGGCAACCGCTTTTGCCGGATTTGCGACAATTCTGTCAGTCACTCGCGCCACGGTTGCGGGTCGCCCCGCGCCGGCGCAGGATCTCGTATGCCACGGCGCCCAGCACCGTCAGGGCGATCAGCACAAGGCCGAGCGCATTGACGGCCGGCGTCAGCCCGGTGCGGACCCGTGAGGCGATGAAGATCGTCAGCGTCGAGTCGGTGCCGCGGGTGAAAAGCGTGGTGTTGTAGTTCTCGAAGGACTGGAAGAAGGCCAGCACGCCCGCCGCCACGATGGCGGGCCACAGATGCGGCAGCAGGATCCGGCGGAACGCCTGGCCATGGCTGGCGCCGAGGTCGAGGGCCGCCTCCTCCAGCGTCCGGTCGAAGCGTTGCAGCCGTGCCGACACCATCAGCATCACATAGGCGGCGATGAAGCTCGTCTGCCCGATCACCACCAGGTGCAGCCCACCCGAGACACCAAGGCGCTGCCAGAACACCAGCGTGGCGATGCCGATGATGACGCCCGGCGTCAGCAGCGGCGACACCATCACGGCGTAGAGCAGGCCGCGGGCGCGCTTGTGCAGGCTGTCCAGCAGCATGGCGGCGGCAACGCCCAGCGGCACCGACACGGCCACCACAGCCACGCCGATCACGACGCTGTTGCGCAGGGCGAGCCACATCTGCGTGTCGGCGGCCAGCACGCTGAACCAGCGCGTCGTCGTGCCCAGCCACGGCGTCACGGTGGGAAACCGGCTGGTGTTGAAGGTGGCGGCCGCCATGATGACCAGCGGCACGAACAGATAGACGAAGAACAGCACCAGATAGGCGGTCAGCAGCCAGGAGCCGGCGTTCTGGCCCGCCGTCCGGTTCATTTCGCGATCTCGTCGAGCCCGACGCGGAACACCCGCATCACCAGCATGATGAAGCCGATGCACAGCGCCAGCAGCACGAAGGCGTAGGCCGAGCCGCGCGGCCAGTCCTGGCCCTCGAAGAACCACTGGTAGATGGTTTCGGTGAACCAGCGCGTGCCCGGCGAGCCGAGCAGCGCCGGCACCACATAGGACGAGGCCGACAGCACGAACACCATCACGCACCCCACCGCGATGCCCGGCCGGGCGTGCGGGATGACGATGCGGGCATGGATCCGCAGCGTGCCGGCGCCGAGGTCGCGGGCCGCCTCGACCTGATTGCGATCCAGCGTCTCCAGCGCGTTGTAGAGCGGAAACAGCATAAACAGCAGGAACGCGTAGGTCATGCCGACCAGCACGCCGGCCGAGCCTGACAGCCAGCGCACCGGCGCATCGATCACGCCGGTGGCCTTCAGCAGCGCATTCAGCGGGCCATTGTAGGCCAGCAGGATGTACCAGGAGAACGTGCGCAGGATCTCGTTGATCCAGAACGGGATCACCAGCAGCAGCAACAGGAACGCCGTGCGCTCCGGCGCGGCGACGCGGGCCAGATACCAGGCCACCGGGTAGCACAGGCACAGACTGATTGCCGTCACCAGGCTGGCGCCCCAGATCGTGCGCAGGAACACCCGCAGATCGTCCGGCACCGTGCCGGTCGCGAGATCCAGACCGCGAAACAGCGAGGCGTAATTGTCGAGCGTGTACCGGTCGTTCGGCCCGCCCATCTGCGGCACCGGCAGGTTCGGGTGGAACGAGAACTCGATCATCGCCAGGTAGGGCAGCACGACGAGCGCCAGCAGCCAGACCGCCGTCGCCGTGACGATGGCGGCGGTGAGGACCGGGCCGTAGTGCCGCAGCAGCGTGTCCATTCAGCCCTCCGCGGCGGTGGCCAGCACCACCGCATCCTGCGGTGCGAAGGCGAGGTGCACGCCGGCGCCCTCGGGTGGCAACTCGGTGCCGTCATTGCGGTGCTGCACCGAAAGCCGCCCGCCATCGGCGCCGGCCAGCACCAGCATGGCGAAGCTGCCCTCGAAGTCGACATGCAGCAGCACCGCCGGCACCGACTGGCCATCGGCCGGCGGTGTCGCGGCCCGCAGTGTCCGCTCCGGCCGCACGAACAGTGTCGCTACGGCCCCGGCGACGAGGCCGGGCCCGGCACGGCCGAGCAGTGGCCCGCGCGCGGTGTCCAGCCGGGCCAGTCCATCCGCTACGGACACGACGCGACCCGGCAGCGCGTTGGTCTCGCCGACGAATCCGGCGACGAAGGGGGTCTCCGGCCGGTCATAGATGGCGGCGGGGGTGCCGACCTGCTCGACCACGCCGCGCGCCATCACGGCGATCCGGTCCGACATCGTCAGGGCCTCGCCCTGGTCGTGGGTGATGTACAGGAAGGTGACGCCCGTCCGCCGCTGGATGGCGCGCAGCTCGGCCCGCATATGCTGCCTGAGCTTCAGGTCGAGCGCCGACAGCGGCTCGTCGAGCAGCATCACCTGCGGCTCGACGGCGAGGGCGCGCGCAATCGCGACGCGCTGCTTCATGCCACCCGACAGCGCGTCGACCCGCTTGTCGGCCGCGTCCGGCAGCGCCACGAGCGCCAGCAGGTCGCGGGCCCGGCGCTCGCGCTCGACCTTCGGTACGCCGCGCACCTCGAGGCCGAAGGCGACATTCTCGCCGACGCTCATCAGCGGAAACAGCGCCAGGTTCTGGAAGATCAGGGCCGTCGGCCGGCGGTTGGGACCGATCCCGGCCATGTCCTTGCCGCCGATCAGCACACGCCCGGAACTCGGAGCAGCAAATCCCGAGACCAACCGCAGGATCGTCGTCTTGCCGCAGCCCGACGGGCCCAGAATGCTGAAGAATTCGCCTGCACGGATCTCCAGGCTGACATCGCGCACGGCGGTCGAGGCGCCAAAGCGCATCGTCACCCTGTCGAGCTCGACGGACTGGCTCATCGCACTTCCGAAGCAGGAGGTGGGCGGCGGGCTGCCCCGCCGCCCGGTCAGGCTCAGGCGGACATGAACCGCTTGGCGTATTCGGTGCGCTTGGCGACGAACCAGCTCGGCTGCGTCGGCCACCACCACAGGTTCTTCAGCGCCTCGGCCGGGAAGGATGTGTCGAAGAACTTCTTCTGCGCCGCGTCGGCGAGATCGACCGCGCCCTTGGTGGTCGAGTAGGCGCCGAAGGCATTGGCATAGGCCGCGCCGCCTTCCGGCGAGTTGATCCAGGCGACCCAGGCATGCGCCTGCTCGACATTGCGGGCGCCCTTCAGCAGCACGTAGTTCTGCAGCCAGCAGATGGTGCCCTCGACCGGTGCCATGTAGCCGATCGGCAGGCCTTCCTTGGCGAGCGCCGAGGCCGAGGTGTCCCAGCACATGCCGATGCTACAGCCATTGGTGCGGAACGCGCCCTGGGCCTCGTTCTCGTTCGTCCAGAACTGGGCGACGTTCTTGCGCTTGGCGAGGACGAACGCGAGGATCGCGTCGTAGTTGGCCGTCATCTTGGCCTCGTCGACGAAGCTCAGGTCGAACTTGTGCGGCAGCTTGCCCTGGGCGTCGAGGGCGCGACCGGCGGCGACCAGGCCGGAATGGCCGCGCAGCGTCAGCTTGCCGGCGTATTTGTCATCCCACAGGTCCATCAGGCTGGCCTTGCCGAACACCAGCGGGGCCTCCTTGGTGTTGTAGGTCAGCGACTCGCTGCCCCACACCGAGGTGTTGCCGTAGCGCTTGCCGTTGACGACCGTGGCCGCGGCAGCGCCGCCCTGAAGGAACGCCGGATCGACGCCCGCGAGGTTCAGCTTGGGCTCGGTCCAGGGCTGGATGAAGTCGTTCTCGACCCAGCCCAGCAGGCGGTCGGAGGTCGGCTCGGTGATGTCGAACGCGCCATTGGCGGCCGCGCCGGTCTTGGCCTGGGCGAACATCTCGTCCTGGCTGCCGAAGCCCGTGAACGCCACCTTGATGCCGGTCTTCTTCTCGAACGCGGCGAACACCTTGGGCAGGTCGTCGTAGCCGGCCCAGCCCATAAAGTTGAGCGTGCCGGACGAGGCGAGGGAGCCGCGGACGATCCACGGAGCAGCGACGCCAAGGGCGCCGGCCGCTGCGGCGCCGCGCAGCACGGTGCGACGGCCGAGGGAACCCGAACGGATGCTGTCGGTCATGAGTCAAATCCTCCGGAGGGCGGGGTCGGCGCGGCTGTCGCACCGTCCGGCTATTTCTGGCAGGCTGAGATTACGATGGCGCGACAGTGTCCGGATGCCGTTCCGCCGTCGCTCGGGTCAGCTGATCAGCCGGTCGCGACGCCACAGCTGCGGGAACAGCCGCACCCACGCGGCCGCCACTGCGAGCGTGCCGATGCCGCCCAGCACCACCGAGCCAACCGGGCCGACGGCTGCGGCCAGCGCCCCGGATTCGAACTCCCCAAGCTCGTTCGAGGCGCCGATGAACACGCTGTTGACGGCGGCGACCCGGCCGCGCATGTCGTCCGGCGTCTCCAGCTGCACGAGGGTCTGGCGCACGACGACACTGACCATGTCGGCTGCGCCAGTGACAAACAGCGCCGCCATCGACAGCCACAGGGTTTCCGACAAGCCGAACACCAGCGTCGCGGCGCCGAAGACGCCGACCGCCACGATGATCTTGCGGCCAGCGCCGCGCTGCAGCGGTCGCCAGGCCAGCAGCACCGACATCGCCACCGCGCCGAGCGCCGGCATGCTGCGCAAAAGGCCGAGCCCCCACGGTCCCGTGTGCAGGATATCGCGTGCATAGATCGGCAGCAGCGCCGTGGCGCCGCCGAGCAGCACCGCAAACAGGTCGAGCGAGATGGCGCCCATCACCACCGGCCGGCTGCGGATGAAGGCGATGCCGGCAAACAAGCTCTCGAGCGTCGGCCGCCCGCCGCCGGCGCCGGGACGCGGCCCGAGGCTGAACACGAACGCCGCCGACACGGCGAAGCAGGCTGCCGACGTGCCGAACACCATCGCCGGACCGAGAATGTAGAGCAGGCCACCAATGGCCGGACCGATGATCGACGAGCTCTGCCAGGCCGACGCCATCAGCGACACCGCGCCGGGAAAGACATCCCGTGGCACCAGGCTCGGCAGCAGCGCCTGCCCGGCCGGGTTGGCGAAGGCCCGTGCTGCCCCGACCAGGACGGCGACCGCATAGACCGGCCACACCGGCCCGTCAGGCTGCAGTGACAGCAGTGCCAGGGCGCCATCGGCCAGCGCCACCAGCGTCCAGCAGACAGTGACGATCATCCGCCGGTCGAACCGGTCCGCCACATGGCCGGAGGCCAGCGCCAGCAGCAGCGCCGGCGCGAAGGCGGCAAGGCCGACGAGGCCCAGCGCCATGGCGCTGCCGGTCCGGTCATAGACCAGCCAGCCCAGCCCGACATTGTGGATCTGCTGCGCCATCCCGGCGAGGAAGCGGGCGGCAAAGAACAGCCGGAACGCCGGATGGGAGAACGGCGCAAGGCCTTTGAAACGAAGCATGGGGGAGCCTGGGCGGAAACGCCGCCGTGCGTATCCCGGCCCGCGTGTCGGCGAAAGCCGTTTCGGTGCGGCCCTGCCGCGCGGCTCAGACGTAGCCGGTGGATCCGTCCGGCCGGGTCGGCACCTTGCGGATCCAGTTCACGTAGTCCTCGGTGCCCAGCCGTTCCTCGTCGATCTCCACGCCCCAGCCCGGCCGGTCGGGCCGCAGCTCCAGGTAGCCGTCCTTCGGCAGATACGGATCCTTGACGTACCAGGCTCCCTGCAGCCGCTCGGACGCCGTCGGCTCCTCCGCCTGGCCGGTGCCGAACACATAGCCGGGCCCGTGCGGCAGGCGGTATTCGAGGATGCGGAAGCTCGGTTGCGACGCGCAGAAATGCACGTTGACCGCCGTCGCCAGCGGCCCCATCGGGTTGTGTGGCGCGATGGTGACGAAATGCGCCTCGGCGATCGCCGCGATGCGGCGCATCTCCAGCATGCCGCCGACCACGCAGATGTCGGGCTGGATGATGTCGCAGCCGCGCACCTGCAGCAGGCGCAGGAACTCGAAGCGGCTATAGAGCGACTCGCCTGTCGCCAGCGTGCAGGCGAGGCCCCGCTTCAGCTCGCCCCAGGCCTCGAAATTCTCCGGCCGGATCGGCTCCTCGAAGAACAACGGGTCGTA
>JBEIIL010000160.1:0-7217 GCA_040380755.1 Methylobacteriaceae bacterium
ACTGCGGGAAGGGGCAATGGAGCGGGTAGAGGGAATCGAACCCTCGTATTCAGCTTGGAAGGCTGCTGCTCTACCATTGAGCTATACCCGCGTCGGCCTGAGATATGCCGCGCGCGTCCCGACTTGGCAAGGCGGCAAGCGAGGCATCGACTCCACCCCGGCCGTCTCTGCACAGCCGCCGGGCGGCCCTAAGGCACCGCCGACAGGAACACGAACACGCCGAAGATCACCAGATGCACGGCGCCCTGCAGCACCGTCGTGCGGCCGGTGGCGAAGGTCAGCGTGCTGATGAACAGGGTCAGCAGCAGCAGCACCATGCTGGTCGGATTGAGGCCAAGCTCCAGCGTCGTGCCGAAATACAGCGAGGCCGCGCCGACGATCGGGATGGTGAGCCCGATGCTGGCCAGCGCCGAGCCCAGCGAGGCGTTGAGACTGGTCTGCAGATGGTTGCGCGCCGCCGCCTTCAGCGCGGTGACGCCCTCGGGCAGCAGCACCACGGTGGCGATGACGGTGCCGACGACGGTGAGCGGCAGGCCGGCGCCCAGCACCGCGGCCTCCAGCACCGGCGACAGCGTCTTGGCCAGCAGGATCACGCCGACGAGGCTGACGACGAGCAGCACGGCGCTGATCGCCGCGCTGGCCCCGTCCGGCCGTACGCCCGGCTCGCCGATGGTCACGTCCATGAGGAAATCCTCACGGTGGCGCACCGTCTGCACGAACACGAACACGCCGTACAGCGCCAGCGACACCACCGACACGAAGATCAGCTGGTCCGACGCATAGGTCGGTCCCGCCGTCGTCAGGGTAAAGTTCGGCAGCACCAGCGTGATGACCGCCAGCGTGGCGATGACGCTGAGGATCGCCGGCGCGCTCTGCACGCGGAACTCCTGCCTGTAGTGGCGGATCGCCCCGGTGACGAGGCACACGCCGACGATGCCGTTGAGCACGATCATCACCACCGCATCGACCGTGTCGCGCGCCACGGCGCCGCTGCCCGACGAGCCCGACGCCATCACCGAGATGATCAGCCCGACCTCCAGGATGGTGATGGCGAGCGCCAGCAGGATCGAGCCGAACGGCTCGCCGATCCGCACCGCCAGCACCTCCGCATGGTGGACGGCGGCAAACACCGCCCCGCCCAGCAGCAGCCCTGCCGCGACGAGCACCGCCGGGTGGGTCGGAGACACGACACCGGTCGACTTTGCGGCGAGCAGTGCCGCCGCGAGCAGCGGTGCGGCCCAGCACCACCAGGGCATGTGTCGCCAGTCGAGATCGTGATGGGCCATGGGCTGCGTTCCGAATGGGGTCGCGGCCAGTGGTCACGCCGTTGCGACAGCGTCAAGGCGGGGCTGCGATATCCAACGGTGCTGGCAGGGGCGGGCACCATCTCCTAGGGTGCAGCCCTCCGCCCTTGGGAGGCCACCCGATGACGACCGAGGATCCCGGCACGGCCTTTCCTGACCCGAAGGCGGGCCTCTACCGCCGCATCTGGCTGCTGACCGGACGCCGGCAGATGATGCTCATCGGGCTCGCCGTCGTCATCGCGCTGCTGACCGCCGCCCCGCTGGAGTTCCAGAAGGCGATCATCAACGGGCTCGGCGCGGCCATGCCGGTCCCCGAGCTGGTGCAGCTCGCCATGGGCTATGCGGCGGTGGTGCTGCTGGTCGCAGGCCTGAAATTCGCACTGGGCTACGGCACGGCGCGCACCGGCGAGACGGCGGTGCTGGCCATCCGCAAGCGGGTCCTCGCCCACCAGGCGGCGGGGCCGGACGCCACGCCGATCCCGCACGGCACCCTCGTCAACATGCTGTCGGGCGAGGCCGAGGTGGTCGGCAGCTTCGCCGGCAGCGCCTTCGCCATGCCGGTGGTGCAGATCGGCACGCTGGCCAGCGTGCTGGCCTTCATCGCCGCCAGCCAGCCGCTGCTCGGGCTGGTCGCGCTGGCCGTCGTTGCCCCACAGGCCTTCATCGTGCTCGACGTGCAACGCCGGGTGACCGCGCTGGTGCGCGAGCGCGTCAGCCACATCCAGCGCGCCGCCGATCGGGTCATCGGGTCTGGCGAAACGGCCCCCGGCCTGACGGCGCAGCAGCATTTCGACGCCGTCTACGACCTGCAGCGCCAGGTCCATTTGCTCAAGCAGGGCTCGAAATTCGCCATCAACACGCTGAACGCACTCGGTGTCGTCGCCACGCTGGCGCTGGGCGGCTATCTGGTGATCCGCGGCCAGAGCGATGTCGGCACCGTGGTGGCGGCGCTTTCCGGCCTGTCGCGCATTGCCAAGCCGTGGAACGAGCTGATCGCCTTCTACCGCCAGTGGAGCGTGGTGAAGGTCCGTTTCGCCCTGATGGCGAGCCGGCTCGCCTGAGCGCTGTTTGCTGGCAGAGGCATCGAAAAACGGAGTATTTTTCCGCTTATCTTAACGACTGCCTGCTTCCCTCGTTCAGGCTTGAACGGAGCATTTTGAGCATGACAGCGCAGATCGATTTCGACGTGATCTAGGCGACCGACCTCGTCTATGTGCCGGGGTGCTGGCAGCTCTGCGGCGATGCGCATTGCTGCTCGTTCAGCCGCCACAAGGCACGGTTCAAGTTTGTCGGCAAGACGCCCGGCCAGGAGCTGCCGCTGCTTCCCGGCGAATACGCGTATCTGGAGTCCAGGGGTTTGCTGACACAGTTCCAGGACCATGCCCACCGGGCGGTTCCCTACGTGTTCGGCAGCCGCTCGATCCTGATGGAATCCATCGTCAGCAAGCGCCAGGGTTGCGCCTGCGACCACGGCACGCGGCCGACCATCTGCCGGCTCTACCCGGTGTTGCCGGTGTTCGACGTCGAGGGCCGCGTCACCGGCATCGACCGTGTCGGCATCTACGACCAGCTCGAGGACTTGGACGGCGGCCCGCGCATCTGCAAGGTCGAGACGATGCCGCTCGATGAACTGGGCAAGCTGCTGACCGTCACCGCCGAGATCGCCCGCGAGCCCCGCGCGCTGTTCTACATGATCGCCTACAAGCGCGCCCACGATCACGTGCTGGAGCGGGTCAGGGCGCTCCGTGGCGAGCGCGCTGTCAGCGCCTTTTCGGTGTTCGAGACCGGCCTGATGCGCAGCGCGCTGATCGACCATGCGGTCCTGGGAGCGGAACTGGGCGCGCTCGCCGACCGCTTCGAGGCGCGTTACGGCGCGGAGTTCGCGTTGCCCTGAACCGCAGCATCACCGGCCTTGAGGACAGGGCCGGTGGAGGTGCTAGGCTGACTGGGTCTTCTCCGGAGCCTGATCGATGCTGCCCACCCCGTCCCGCTCCCTCCCCGCGGTCTTCGCCGGCCGGCTCCGTGTGCCGGTGATCGGTGCGCCGATGTTCCTGGTCTCGTTCCCGCGCCTCGTCGTCGCCCAGTGCAAGGCCGGCATTGCCGGCACCTTCCCGCACGTCAATGCCCGCCCGGCCGCGCAGCTCGACGACTGGCTGGCCGAGATGGCGGAGGAGCTGGCCAGCTTTGCCGCAGCGAATCCCGGCCGGCCAATCGGGCCGATGGGCGTCAATCTGGTGGTCCACCGCACCAATCCACGCTTCGAGGGCGATCTCGCCATCGTGGTGAAGCACAAGGTGCCGCTGGTGCTGACCTCGCTCGGCCATCCCGGCCCCGTGGTCGAGGCGGTGCATGCCTATGGGGGCACGGTGCTGTGCGACGTCACCACCGCCCAGCACGCCCGCAAGGCGGCCGAGTCGGGCGTCGACGGCCTGATCTGCGTCGGCGGCGGCGCGGCCGGCCACGCGCCGCTGCAGAGCGCCTTCTCGCTGGTGCGCGAGATCCGCGCCTTCTGGGATGGGCTGCTGGTGCTCGGCGGCGCCATCAATGACGGCCACCAGATTCGTGCCGCAGAGATGCTCGGCGCCGACCTCGCCTATGTGGGCACCCGCTTCGTCGCATCGGAGGAATCCGGCGCCTCTGACAGCTATCGCGAGATGCTGCTCGCCTCGGATGTGTCGGACCTCGTCTACACGGACCGGCTGTCGGGCATCGGCTGCAACTTCCTGCGCCCCTCGCTGGAGCGGTGGGGCATCGACCTCGACACCCTGCCGCCCAAGCGCCCCGACGTCAGCAGTCTCGTCGACACCGAGGCGCGGCTGTGGAAGGACATCTGGACCGCCGGCCATGGCGTCGGCGGCATCGACAGCATCCTGCCGGTCGAGACCATCGTCGCCGCCATGGAGCGCGACTACCGCGCCGCCTGCGCCCGCCCGCCCTCCCCGGCGCTGGCCATGGCGGCAACCCAATAACGGAGCACGGCCGATGACCATGCCGGCGCCGATCGACGTCTGGTTCGATTTCGCCTCGCCCTACGCCTATCTGGTGCGCCGGCCGATGCTGGGGTTGGCGGAGCGCTACGGTCGCGCCATCGCCTGGCGACCGGTGATCCTGTGGGCGGTGCTGAAGGAACAGTCGATCGTCCCGGTCGCCGACTCGCCGGTGAAATGGGCCTATCTCGTCAAGGACATGCGTCGCTCGGCGGCGTTCCATGGCCTCCCCTTCGGAAACCCCAGGATGCCGATGTCGTCGCACGCGGCGGCGCGGTTCTACTACGCGCTGACGGCCGCACGGCCGGAGCTGGTCGAGCCGCTGATCGACGCTCTGTTCGCCGCCCAGATGGTCGACAACAGGCCGCTGTCCGAGCCGGAGACGCTCATCGCCACCGCGGCCAGGCACGGCATCGACCAGGCCGTGGCTGTCGACGCCATCGAGGGCCCCGTGGGCCGCGAGCGTCTGGCTGCGGCGGTGGCCGAGGCGGTCGCCGCCGGCGTGTTCGGGTCGCCCTTCGTGATCCTCGACGGCGAGCCGTTCTTCGGCGCCGACCGGCTGCCGCAGATTGCCTGGCGCCTGTCGCAGTTCGCGCCGGGCGATGCTCACATCCAGCGGGCGAAGGAAGGGGTGGTGTGCGCAGTCCAAACGAGCGCGTCTCAGGGCGTGGATTCCCTCGTTCTGCCGGAAAATACAGGGAATTTGCGCGAAAAATGATCGCCTTTGGTCATGTTAAATCGCATAAGTCATTATTTTTGTTGGTCTTTTCCATAGAATTTCTTGCAGAGGTGAACAGGAAAGATATCCGCCGAACAGGGACAATTTCCGGATTAACAGGGATCCGACGGCAGCCAGCAGGGAAGTGACGCGGCTCGGCCTGCTCTGGCGCTCTTGACCAGCCCATGATCGATGGTGAAGCCTTGCGTCCGCTGACGTCCCTGTAGCCCTGCGAGACGCACCTTGGCCCGCAAGCCCGGCCTGACAGTTGACGCCTTGGTGGCACTCGGTGCCGACAGGCTGGCACGGCTCGTGATCGACGAGGTCGAGCGCAATGCCGCGTTCAAGAAGGTGGTGGCCGGGGCGCTGGCTGGCAGCAAGGGGCCGAAGGCCGTCGTCGCCATCGTCGACCGTCGCCTCGCCGCCCTGAAGCGGGCGCGGGGCTTCGTGGACTGGGACAAGTCCCGAGCCTTTGCCGCCGATCTCGGCGCGACCGTCCAGATCATCGTCGAGGAACTGGGCACGGCGGCGCCCGGACTGGCGGCCGAGTGTCTGCTGCGTTTCATTGCAACGCATGCTGGCGTGTTCGATCGCGTCGATGATTCCAGCGGCCGCATCCAGCACGTCTACGAGACAGCGATCGAGGCCATTTCGCCCATCATCGCGGCGATGACCGAAGAGGATCGCAGGCTCCTGCCGGACCTCGTCATGGCGCAGTGCATCGATGACAGTCAGGGCTACTGGATCCAGCTCGCGCAACGGGTTGCCCCGCTGCTGCCGGCCGACACCCTCGCGGCCTGGGACGAGCGTCTCACCGCCGAGCACTCAAGCCTCCCGCCGCGCCGCCCGGATGCGCGAGACTTCACCCATGACAGCCGCGCCAGAGAAATCATCGCCGTACGCCAGGCCATCGCCGAGGCCAGGGGAGACCTCGACGGGTACATCGCCCTGGAGGAGGCCAAGCCGGCCACGTCACGCGACGAGGTCGACATTGCCGAGCGGCTGACGACGGCCGGACGTCACGAGGAAGCGCTCGCCTGGGTGCGCCGACCCCGGAAGCGACGCATCGGATTCATGACCCACGCCGATGTCGCCGACGGCGCGTCTGTTCAGGATTACGGCTCCAAGCCGCGGATCCTGCTGGAGGCCCGGATCCTCGATGCCCTCGGCAAGCGCGAAGAAGCCCAGGCCGTGCGCTGGGCGGGTTTCGAGACGATGCTCGACACCGACCTGCTCCGGGAGCATGTCCGGCATCTCGACGATTTCGCCGAGTTCGAGGTGCTCGACCGGGCGTTCGCCCATGTGACAGCCTCGCCGCAGAGATACCGGGCGCTTGTGTTCTTCCTCAATTGGCCGCGGCTTGACCTCGCGGCCGACCTGGTCGTCGCGCACCGCGCCACGTGGAACGGTCGCCACTATGACCTTCTGGTGCCCGCAGCGTCGGCGCTCGAGGTCGAGCATCCGCTGGCGGCGACCATCCTGTACCGCGCCCTGCTGGACGAGATCCTCGCCAGCGCACGCTCCGCTGCCTATGGGCATGGTGCGCGCTACCTCGAAAGGCTCGACGACCTGGCCGGCGGCCTTCCCGATGACGCCGGCTCCCTGGTCGACACGCCTGCGACCTACAGGGTGAAGCTTCTGAAGTCCCATGGGCGGAAGTCTGGGTTTTGGGCGCTGGTGCGGTGACGATCGAGGATTTTCTAATTCGGCCGTCGACGTCTGCTGTCAGCCGACACTGTGGACATGGGCCGATGTGGATGAGCAACCCAGACCCAGCCCGAAGAGACCTGCCTCACGACAAGGGGCGAATGCCGCCTGTAGATCAGCCCCGACGCGTGACCCCTTTCGGTGTCCATGGGTCTGACGCACATGTGGTGACGCTCAGGCTTGGGCTGTTGAGAGAAGCCGGGCCTCGAGCAGGTCGATCTTTGCCCGCCCATACATTTGCCTCTTCACCAGCTTCAATTTGGTGATCTGCCCCTCGGTCTGGCCGTTGGACCATGGGCTCGCGATCGCGGCCATGACAGCGGAGCTAGCCTTGCGGATCCCGGCGGCGAACGACGCCAACCGGCTGTTCGTGGCATCGGCAATCCAGCCGTCCAGGTCGGCGCTCTTGCGGCGGACCATGGTATGGAACCGGTCCAGACGGGCCCGGGTGTTATCTATCTGGTCGGCAAGCTGCGTTCGCGGTGATTGAAGGCGACGAAT
>JBEIIL010000161.1:0-7027 GCA_040380755.1 Methylobacteriaceae bacterium
CGCCGGTGCCGGCTTCGCCGGTGCCGGCTTCGCCGGTGCCGATGCGGCGGCGCTGAATGTCGGCTCGTTCCCGCATGGCGGCAGTGGCCAGACGCCGATGCATACCGGCTACCGGCCGGCCGATTTCCGCACCATCGCGGGCGCCTCGGTGCGGCTGGTGATCGATGTCGGCAACTGGGACGCGAGCCGGGCGATCAATGCGCCGGGACAGTCGGGCGACCCGCGGTCGCCGCATTATCGCGATCTCGCGCCGCTCTGGGCCGCGGGCGACTATGTGCCGCTGAGCTACAGCCGCGACGCTGTCGATGCTGCGGCGGTCCTGCGCATAGTGCTCACGCCGGCCTGACGGGCCGCTCATGCCTCAGACGCGATAGCGGCCGTTTCGCTTGACCATCACCGTCGTGCCCTGGGGCACGCGGTTGTAGAGGTCGACGATATCCTCGTTGAGCATGCGTACGCAGCCTGAGGAGACCTGTTCGCCAATGCTCCAGGGCTCGTTGGTGCCGTGGATGCGGAACAGAATGTCGCGGCCGCCCTGGTACAGGTACAGCGCCCGAGCGCCCAGCGGGTTGTCCAGCCCGCCCTCGCGGTAGCTCGGCAGGTCCGGCTTGATGCTCACCATGGTTTTGGTGGGCGACCAGTTCGGCCATACGCCCTTGCGGCCGACCGTGGCCGTGCCCCGCCAGGAAAAGCCCTGCTTGCCGACGCCGACGCCGTAGCGGATCGCCGTGCCGCCGGGCTGGACGAGGTAGAGGTAGCGATCGTCAATGTCGACGACGATTGTGCCGGGGCGCTCGGGGCCCTTGTAGTCCACCGTCTGGCGGGCGAACTCGGCGCCGATCTTCGTGCGGTCGACCAGCGGAATCTGGTGTGGCTCGTCCGGAGCATAGCCGATATACCACCCGGCCATGTCGGCATCGGTCACCGGCGCGGGTGCCCTTGCCGTCTGGACGGTGTTGCAAGCGGCCAGCGACAGCATCGCAAGCGAGACCAGCAGGAGGCGGCGAAGAACCATCGGGAGCTTTCACGAATCGGGGGCAAACGGGCCAGTCGGCTAGCTTGCCCGCCCGCCGACGGCGAAGCGATACCGGCTGTGGCGCATGATGCCAACCCGGCCGTGTCGGTTCGGTTCCGGGTGTGGCACGATTGTCGCAACGCGCCCATGATATCGGTCGATAACGTGGCGGCATCGCACCCTGCGGCGGAGGCTTCATGCGGCTCCTGTGCATCAATCCCAACACCACCGCGTCGGTGACCGACCTGGTCGTGGCGACGGCCCGCCGCAGCGTGCCCGACGGCGTGACCGTCACCGGCGTCACGGGGCGGTTCGGGCCGCGCTATATCGCCAGCCGCGCTGCGGCGGCCGTGGCCGGGCATGCTGCCCTCGAGCTGCTCGCCACCCATGGCGGGCAAGGCGATGTCGTCCTCCTGGCATGCTTCGGCGATCCGGGGCTCGATGCCCTTAAGGAGCTGTCACCCGTGCCGGTGATCGGACTGGCCGAGGCCGCCTTCCATGCGGCCTGCCTGGTGGCGCGCCGCTTCGGCATCGTCACCGGCGGAGAACGCTGGGGACCGATGCTGGAGGAGTTCGTCACGGCGCAGGGGCTGTCCGGACGGCTCGCCGGCGTGCGAACCGTGGCGCCGACCGGCGCCGCCATCGCCCAGGATCCCGACTCGGCGCTGGCGATGCTGGCGGCAACCTGCCGGGCAGCCGCGGCCGAGGACGGGGCCGGAGTGGTGATCCTCGCAGGGGCCGGACTGGCCGGCCTGGCCGGCCGGATCGCCGCGGACGTGCCCGTGCCGGTGATCTGCAGCGTCGAGGCGGGCGTCCGCATGGCCCTGGCGGTCGGCAGCCTTGGACTGCGCAAGTCCGCGAGCGGACCCTACGCGGCGACCCCGACCGTCGAGACGGTGGGGCTGGACCCGGTCCTGGCGGCCAGTTTCGCCGGCGCCGGTGACGATCGAGAAAGGATATAAAGACTTCTTTATGTCTTTATTGCCCGCTGGGCGACGCGGTGGTATAGACCGCGCCGCAGATCCACAAACCGACCGAGCGGGTGCCGCATGAGCCAGACCACCACCGACTACAAGGTTGCCGATATCGGCCTCGCCGACTGGGGCCGCAAGGAAATTGCCATCGCCGAGACCGAGATGCCGGGCCTGATGGCGACCCGCGCCGAGTACGGCCCGACGCAGCCGCTGAAGGGCGCGCGCATCGCCGGCTCGCTGCACATGACCATCCAGACCGCCGTGCTGATCGAGACGCTGAAGGCGCTGGGCGCCGACGTCCGCTGGGCCTCGTGCAACATCTACTCGACGCAGGACCATGCCGCCGCGGCGATCGCCGCCGTCGGGACGCCGGTGTTCGCCATCAAGGGCGAGAGCCTCGAGGACTACTGGGACTACACGCACCAGATCTTCGAATGGGCCGACGGCGGCACGCCCAACATGATCCTCGATGACGGCGGCGACGCAACGCTGCTGATCCACCTCGGCATCCGCGCCGAGGGCGGCGACACGGCGTTCCTCGAAGGGGCGACCAATGAGGAGGAGGAGATCCTCTTCGCGTCGATCAAGAAGCGCCTCGTGTCTCATCCGGGCTGGTACGGCCGCAACGGCACGGCCATCAAGGGCGTGACCGAGGAGACCACCACCGGCGTGCATCGCCTCTACCAGATGCACAAGGAGGGCAAGCTCCTGTTCCCGGCGATCAACGTCAACGACAGCGTCACCAAGTCGAAGTTCGACAACCTTTATGGCTGCCGCGAGTCGCTGGTCGACGGCATCCGCCGCGGCACCGACGTGATGATGGCCGGCAAGGTGGCGATGGTTGCGGGCTTCGGCGACGTCGGCAAGGGCTCGGCCGCCTCGCTGCGCAATGCCGGCTGCCGCGTGATGGTGTCGGAGATCGACCCGATCTGCGCCCTGCAGGCCGCCATGGAAGGCTATGAGGTCACCACCATGGAAGACGCGGCGCCGCGCGCCGACATCTTCTGCACCGCGACGGGCAATCTCGACGTCATCACGGTCGACCACATGCGGGCCATGAAGGACCGCGCGATCGTCTGCAACATCGGCCACTTCGACAGCGAGATCCAGATCTCGGCGCTGAAGAACTTCAAGTGGCACAATGTGAAGCCGCAGGTCGACGAGGTCGAGTTCCCCGATGGCAAGCGCATCATCGTGCTGTCGGAAGGGCGCCTCGTGAACCTCGGCAACGCCACCGGCCACCCGTCCTTCGTGATGTCGGCGTCGTTCACCAACCAGACGCTGGCGCAGATCGAGCTGTGGACCAAGCAGGGCCAGTATGAGCGGCAGGTCTACACCCTGCCCAAGCATCTCGACGAGAAGGTCGCGGCACTGCACCTCGACAAGATCGGCGTGAAGCTCACCAAGCTCAGCGACAAGCAGGCGACCTACCTGAACCTGCCGCTGCAGGGCCCCTACAAGCCCGACCACTACCGCTACTGATCTTCGGTTTGCCGTTCTGAACGAGGCCCGGCCGGCAGCGGCCGGGCCTTTTTCGTGCCCGACGACGGCCGCGTAAAGCCGGCGTTAACCACTTCCGGGCGGCATCGAGGGAGCGCTATTGTGGCGGTGATTCGGCGGGTGCGCCGACCGGTCGCGGCGGACCGGCCGATGCATCCGGATGGGGCCAGGGGACAGCGGTGACGACAGCCGATCAACGGCACTGTGCCCTCATGTGCGGCGGCGGGCGGACGGGTGGCTTCGTCGCCATTGCCGGCCTTGCGGTCACAACCCTGCCTGCGCCCGCGCTGTCCGCCTCGCTGCTCGACAGCGTCTTCAACCTGCCTGAACGGCTTGATCCGCACGGCGCCGTCGGGCTGGCGGTGTTCTTGGGCATCGTCATCTTCGCCACCACCACGGCGCTGATCCATCTCGGCCAGCGCAAGCGCTGGACCGAGCGCGAGGCGGCCCTCGTTGCCGAAAACGAGGACCTGCGCGCCCGCAACGACCGCGCCGACCTGCTGATCGCGTCCGAACCGCAGATCGTGGTGGCGTGGGGCGGACGCGGCGGCGACCCGGAGATCGAGGGCGATCTCGGCATCGTCGCCGACCTGCCGGTGCCGCGCCGCGTGCTTGCCTTCGGCAGCTGGCTGCCGCCCGGCCACGCCCAGCCCATCGAGGCGGCCGTCGACCGGCTGAAGGCACGCGGCGAAAGCTTCCGCATGACGCTGCGCAGCCTGTCGGGCCGCATGATCGAGGCCGAGGGCCGCCCGGTGATGGGCCGCGCAGTGCTGCGGGTCCGCGAGATCTCCGGCGACCGGCTCGAACTCCTGCACACCCGCGAGAAGCTCGGCGTCGCCGTCCGCGAAGCGGAGTCGCAGCGCGCCCTGATGGACGCGATCCCGCAGCCGATGTGGCTGCGCGACGCCGCCGGCAAGCTCAGCTGGGTCAACACCGCCTATGTGCGTGCCGTGGAGGCGCCCGACGCCACCACGACAGTGGACACCGGTGTCGAGTTCCTCGACCGCCCGGTGCGCGACGAAGCCGCCCGCAGCCGTGCCCGCGGCACGATCTATGACGCCCGCGTGCCGGCCGTGGTGGCCGGACAGCGGCGGATCTTCGACGTGCTGGAGATGGAGTCAGGTGAAGGCGCCGTCGGCATCGCCACCGACGTCTCCGCCCATGAAGCGCTGCGCCTCGAGCTGGACCGGGTGAACCAGAACCACGCGGCGACCCTCGACCATCTGCCGACCGCGGTGGCAATCTTCGATTCGCTGAAGCGGCTGAAATTCTGCAACACCGCCTATCGCGACCTGTGGCAGCTCGATGCCGGCTTCCTCGACGGGGCTCCGTCCGACGGGGAGATCCTCGACAGGCTGCGCAACGAGCGCCGCCTGCCCGAGCAGGCCGACTGGCGCAGCTGGAAGAAGACCGCGCTCGAAGCCTACCAGCTGACGGAGCCGCGCGAGACGCAGTGGTACCTGCCCGACGGCCGCTCGCTGCGGGTCGTCACCAACCCGAACCCCGACGGCGGCGTCACCTATCTGTTCGATGACGTGACCGAGGACTTCCAGCTGAAGACCCAGGTCAACGCCATGATGCGGGTGCAGGGCGAAACGCTCGACACCCTCAAGGAAGGCGTCGCCGTGTTCGGCACCGATGGGCGACTGAAGCTGCACAACCCGGCCTTCGCCGATCTGTGGCACCTGCCGGCGGCGCTGATCGAGACCCGCCCGCATGTCGACGCCGTGATCGCGGCCGCACGGGAGCTGGTGCCCGATGACGAGACCTGGAACACCATCCGCGGTGCTGTCGCCGGGCTGAACGACACGCGCCGGGGGTTCGCGGCGCGGATGGAACGGCGCGACGGTACGGTGCTCGACTGCGCAGCCGCGCCGCTGCCGGACGGGGCGACGCTCGTCACCTTCATCGACATGACCGCAACGGTGAATGTCGAGCGGGCGCTGACCGAGCGCAACGACGCGCTGGAGCGTGCGGGCCAGCTGCGCGAGAGCTTCGTCCACCACGTGTCCTACGAGCTGCGGTCACCGCTCACCAATGTGATCGGCTTCACCCAGTTGCTCGCCGACGGCATGGTGGGACCGCTGAACGAACGCCAGAAAGAGTATGCGGGGCACATCATGCGCTCCTCGGCGGCGCTGATGGCGATCATCGACGACATTCTCGACCTCGCCACCATCGACACCGGCGAGATTGCGCTGTCGCTCGGCCCGGTCGACATCCGCAGCACGGTCGACGCCGCGGCCGGCGGAGTGCAGGACCGGATCGCCGAATTACGCATCGGGCTGGTCCTCGACGTGCCGGCGGACATCGGCGGGCTGCAGGCCGACGGCAAGCGAGTGCGGCAGGTGCTGTTCAACCTGCTGTCGAATGCCATCGGCTTCTCCAGCCCGGGACAGGCCGTGACGCTGGCGGTGCGGCGCGACGGCGATACGGTCGTCTTCAGGGTGTCGGATTCAGGCCGCGGGATCGCTCCCGAGCTGCTCGACAAGGTCTTCGAGCGCTTCGAAAGCCATACCGGCGGCTCGACGCATCGCGGTGTCGGGCTCGGCCTGTCGATCGTCCGATCCTTCGTCGAGCTGCATGGCGGGCAGGTGCAGATCCAGTCGCAACCCGGTCAGGGGACCACCGTAACGTGTGTCTTCCCGGCTGACGGCGTGCCGATGCGCGCCGCGGCGGCGGCGTAAGGGTGGGGATGCGATGAGCGACGGCATGCGGCGGGCAGGGCTCGCGCAGTGCGACTGGACGGTCGCGCTGGCGGACGAGGCCGCGACGGCGCGGCTGGCGATCGAACTCGCGCCCCTGCTGCAATCGGGCGACCTCGTGACCTTTTCGGGCGACCTTGGCGCCGGCAAGACGACCTTTGCCCGGGCGCTGCTGCGCAGCCTGACAGGTGACCCGATGCTGGAGGTGCCGAGCCCGACCTTCACGCTGATGCAGGCCTACGAGACGCCCCGCTTCCCGGTGGTGCATGCCGACCTGTACCGGATCTCCAGCACTGACGAACTGGCCGAACTCGGCTGGGAAGAGGCCGCCGAGGATTCGGTGGTGCTGGTGGAATGGCCCGAGCGCGCGGGCTTCCTGCTGACCAGCGAACGGCTCGACATCGCGCTGGTGCTGGACCCGGCCGAACCTGGGCGGCGCAGCGCCGTGGTGTCGGGCTACGGCGCCTGGGCGGGACGCGTCGCCAGCGCCAAGGCCCTGCACACGCTGCTGGCCAGCACCGGATGGGATAGCGCGCAGCGCACCCACCTGCAGGGCGACGCCTCGACGCGCGCCTATGAGCGGCTGCTGCGCGGCGACGAGACCGCGATCCTGATGATCGCGCCGCGCCGGCCGGACGGCCCGCCGGTGCGCATGGGCAAGCCCTACAGCGCCATCGCCCGGCTGGCCGAGAGCGTGCACCCCTTCGTCGCACTGGCCGGCGGGCTTCGCGCGCAGGGGCTGAGCGCGCCGGCGATCCATGCCGCTGACCTGGACGCAGGATTGCTGCTGACCGAGGACCTCGGCGCGGAGACGGTGCTGGTCGACGGCGTGC
>JBEIIL010000162.1:0-6962 GCA_040380755.1 Methylobacteriaceae bacterium
GGCAGTCCTTCTTGCGCCTGGCCGGCCGGGCGCGGCGGGAAGTGGGGCGCCTGCTCCACACCGGCGACCATGCCCAGGGGCTGCGCCATCTGCGCAGGATGCGCACCTGTGCCGGTCGCCTGTGGCGTGACATCACGCGCATTCGGACTGCATGGCTTCATCGCGGGGCCGGTCATCGCCGCCATGTTCCTCACCGTCTGGGATATCTTCTCCAGGTCAGAATCGCCTCCCCCGCTCGCTCCTTGAAGCCCGATCTGCGCGACTCGATATCGTCGTGATGGTGGCCGCGAGCAGCCGTGTTGACGGACTGCGCGCGAGCGGGTCGCGAACTCATTCGTCGCCTTCAATCACCGCGAACGCAGCTTGCCAGCCCAATAGGTCAAGACGATGCCGCCGAGCATGGCGCCGGCCAGCGCCGGCGCGCGCCAGTCCCCGGTGGTCACCCTCACGGCGACGAGGACTGCGCAGACGATGGCGCCCAACAGGGGCACGGTAGCGTGGATCTCGAAGAGACCAACGGGCTCGCTGGCCCTCCTCTTGAGGATCAGCAGGGCGAAGTTCACCACCGAGAAGACGGTCAGAAGCATGAGGACGGTCGCGGCGGCGAGCTGCCCGACGGTGCCAATCAACGACAAGGGCACCAGCAGTACGAGCAATAAGGCGATCGCCCAGTGCGGTGTTCGGCGGGTCGGGTGGACCGCCCCGAGGACAACCGGCAGGAGGCCTTGATGCGCCATGCCGTAGATCAGGCGGGACGCGGTGATGTAGTTGACGAGCGCCGTGTTTCCGACGGCAAAAAGCGTGATCACGGTGAACACGGCCGGCGGCAGGGATGGAGCCGCCTTGGACATCACCGCGGTGAGGGGGCCTGGCGCCTCCGCCAGTTCCCGCCAGGGCACGACCGAGACGGCCGTGATCGCCACGGCCATGTAGATCAGGGTCGAGATCGCCATGGCGGCGACGAGACCGATTGGGATGGTCCTCTGGGGATCGCGGCATTCCTCGGCGACGTTGATTGAGTCCTCGAAGCCGATGAAGGCGAAGAACGTCAGCACGGCGCCTTGCAGGACCAGCAGCGCCATCATATCCGCACCACCGTCAGGAACAGGCGGCACCTCGAAGTAGTTCACGGATCCCCAGAAGGGCAGCCCTACGGCGACGACGATCAGCAGGCCAGCCGCCTCGACACAGGTGCTGACCACATTGACCCACATGGCCTCCCTGATGCCTCGAAGCACGAGCCCGGCGAGGAACAGGAGAAAGCCAAGGACCAGCAGCGAGAGCGGCAAGTCGGAGCGGCCGAGGAGTTGGGCCAGATTGGCCGCGAAGACGCGGGACTGGGTAGCGACAGACGTCAGCGCCGAACAGGCAACAGCGAGACCCACGACGAAGCTGAGCATCGGCAAACCAAATGCGCGCTCGACGACGTAGGTCGCGCCGCCGGCGTGAGGATATCGCGAGCCCAGGGATGCATAGGATAGCGCCGTCAGCAGCGCTGCGACGAGGGCGGCGAGGAATGCCAGCCAGACGGCGTTTCCAACGAGTCCAGCGGCTTGCCCGATCAATCCATAGATGCCGGCGCCGAGCATCGACCCGACGGCGTAGAGCGTCATCTGAAACGGGCCGATCGTCCGGCGCAGCGTCGGTGTTACCGTCGGCACCGAGGTCGTCGCGTTCGTCAAACGGCGTGGCCCACCACGGCTCCGATCGCAGCCGTGGCGGCCATGGCGAATGCACCCCAGAAGGTCACCCGAATGGTGGGCTTCAGAACGCTTGCGCCGCCGGCCCTGGCCCCGGCGGCGCCGAGAACGGTGAGGCAAAGAAGCGAACCGATAGACACCATCCAGGCCGTGCGGCCCGCAGGAGACAGGAATGCTATGGCCAGCGGCAGTGCGGCCCCGACCGCGAACATGGCCGCGGAGGTGAGCGCCGCCTGGACGGGGCGCGCAACGATGTGCGCCGATAGCCCCAGTTCGTCGCGCGCATGGGCTGCGAACGCGTCCTTCGCCGTCATCTGCTCGGCGACCTGTCTCGCGAGCGCGGGCTCAACGCCGCGGGACACGTAGATCTGCGTCAGCTCGTGCAGTTCCTCTTCCGGTTGTTCCGCCAGTTCCCGGCGCTCCTTGGCGAGGTCGGCCTCTTCGGTGTCCGCCTGCGAGCTCACGGACACATACTCTCCCGCGGCCATCGACATGGCTCCAGCGACGAGGCCCGCGACACCGGCGACCAGGGCTTCGTTGGCCGAATTGGACGCGGCAGCCACGCCCACGACGAGGCTGGCCGTCGAGATGATGCCGTCATTGGCGCCGAGCACGGCGGCGCGCAGCCAGCCGATCCGCTCGATGAGATGGTTTTCGCGATGGATGGCCCGCATTTGTACCTCTGTTTCCCCAGCGAATCGGCCGGATCAGTCCTGCTCGTCGTCGTTCTCGTGCCCGTCATGTCCCCGGTGGCCGCCGCCGGCGCTTACAGGCTCGAGCGTCCCGGGGTCGAACTTGCCCTCCAGGCGCTCGCCGGTTGGGTTGCGCGCACGGACTTTGTAGCAGCCGTCATCCGCCCGGATGCCAAGCACTGTCCAGCCCTGCTTTTCGAGCTTGACCTGCAGCGCCTCGCGCGGCTGCCAGTCGCCCAGCGGCACGCGGCAATGGAGCTGCGCGACGGCGGGAGAGCCGAGCCACAGGAGCCCGGCAAGGGCGATGCCACCCGCTCGTACCACGTCTTCCTCCCGGACTGCGTCTTGGCGGAGCCTTTTCTGCCACGCCAACCTGACGTCCGGCTGACGCGCTCTTCGATTTATCAGTCTCCGCCCGGCACGCGAACAGGCTAAGTTCCGGGTCGGGAGCGAAGCCGAGATGCGGATCCTGCTGATCGAAGACGACCCGGGTCTGGGCATGGCCGTGCGGGACCAGATGGCCGCCGACGGCCATTCCGTCGACTGGGTCAAGCGGCTGGACGAGGGTGGCACGGCCATCGTCTCCGCCGTCTACGACCTCGTGCTCCTCGACCTGATGCTGCCCGACGGGCGCGGCCTCGACTTTCTCAAGACCCGGCGCATGGCCGGCGACGTGACACCGGTGGTAATTCTGACAGCGCGCGACCAGATCTCCGACCGCATCGCCGGGCTCAATGCAGGGGCCGACGATTATCTCGTTAAGCCGTTCGACCTCTTCGAACTTTCGGCGCGCGTCAACGCCGTGGCCCGGCGCTATTCCGGCAATCCAAACCCGCTCGTGACGATCGGCGACATCGAGGTCGACCTTGCCGCGCGCTCGGTGCGGCGCGACGGCAGGTCCGTCCAGCTCACGTCGCGCGAGTGGTCGCTCTTCGAGGCCTTCGTCCAGCGCCCGAACAGCCTCCTGTCGAAGGCGCAGCTCGAGGAGCGGCTCTATTCCTTCGACACGGAGATCGAGAGCAACACGATCGAGGTGCACATCGCCCGCCTGCGCAAAAAGATCGGCGCGGAGATGATCGAGACGGTGCGTGGGATGGGCTACAAGCTCCGCGAACCCGGACGTGACGCGTGAGCACACGCGGCCCCGTCGCGATGCCCAGCCTCCGCCGGCGGCTCGGCATCGGCCTCGCCTTTGGCACGGCCGCCCTCTGGCTCGCGGCGTCGCTGGCCGCGGGCCTGCTTCTCGAGCGCGAGATCGGCGTGGTCTACGACAGCGCCCTTCAGGAGGTTGCCCAGCGCATCCTGCCGTTGGCGTATTCCGAAGTCCTGTCGCGCGACGCAGATGCAGGCGGCCAGCGCATGCCGCCCGTGGGGCCGCACCGCGAATACATCACCTATGTCGTGCGCGACGCCGCCGGGCGGGAGCTGCTGCAATCCAGCGACGCCGACGCCATGACGATTCCACGCGACCTGCCGCCCGGTTTCCACACCACGGATCACCTGCGGACCTACACCGAGACGGCGGTGCAGGGCAGTATCATCGTGACGACGGTCGAGGACCTCGCCCATCGCAGGGACTCCGTCTGGCGCGTGACGGGGACCTTGCTGTGGCCCCTCCTCGCCCTGGTGCCCATCGTGGTCGCCGGCGTGTGGCTGGCGGTCCACCTCGCGTTTCGGCCCGTCGTGGCCTTCCGGACCGCGCTGGAAGCACGCGGGCGGGGCAATCTCGAGCCCGTCGGCGCCGAAGGCTTGCCGGCGGAGATGGCGCCCGTGGCGGGCTCGGTGAATGCGCTGCTGGGCCGCCTGCGCGGGACTCTGGAGGCCGAGCGCAGCTTCACGGCCAACAGCGCACACGAGTTGCGTACGCCCATCGCGGCGGCCCTCGCCCAGGCGCAGCGGCTCGTCGCGGAGCTTCCCGACGATGCGCGCCGCGAGCGCGCCCACGCCATCGCCGCCTCGCTGCGCCGCCTCTCGCGCCTCTCGGAAAAGCTGCTGCAGCTCGCCAAGGCGGAGGGCGGCGGCCTTATTGCGCAGGGCGCCGCGCCGCTCGCGCCAGTGCTGGAGCTCGTCTTGGACGAGCTGCGCCGTCAGGCGGAGTTCGGCGACCGCATCATACTGACGTTGACGGACGGGGGCTGGCGGTCGGACCTGGATCCGGACGCCTTCGCCATCCTGGCCAGGAACCTCATCGAAAACGCGCTGCGGCACGGTGATTCCGACGAGCCCGTCTCCGTTCTTCTGGAGCCCGACCGGTTCCAGGTTTCCAACAGCGGAGCCGTCGTGCCGCCGGACCGGCTGGAGGCCCTGACGCGCCCCTTTGAGCGCGGGCCCACCGAGGCTCAAGGCTCGGGCCTCGGCCTCGCCATCGCCGCAGCCATCTGCCGGGGCGCGGGGCTGTCATTAACCCTTGCATCCCCCGCTCCCGGCCGGCCAGACGGCTTCCAGGCGAGCGTGCGTCCCACATCCCCCTGACGCCAAGCTGACGGGAAGCTGACGAGTCCGGGCGGGCGACGTCAGGCTGTCGTCAGGCGGGGGCGCGACAGTCCGGGCACCGCAAGAGCCACGGGTGACCCCATGCCAAAATCCCTGCTTTCCAAGTCAACGCTTCTCGGAGCCGCGCTGCTGCTCTCCACCGCAGCCCTCGGGGTGGCGCTGGCCGCCGGCCAGGAGCATCGCCGCCACCACGAACATGCGTCTGCCGGCGCAGTCACGGAGGACCGCGAGGGCGGCGTCCGGGTCGCCCGCCAGCATGGCGCGGGCCGCCACGAGGACCACCACCGCCACCACGCAGAGGATGACGACGACGAGGACGGCGACGGCGCTCAGGGAAGTCCTGGCCAGGCCCGGCCCTTGGGTCCAGATGTGCCGGTTGCGCAGAACGGGCTCTTCAACGGCAAAGCCAAGCCCAAGGTCGACGTGCAGTGAACCACCGGCGCGCGAGCACCGCTCCCCGCACACCCAAACCAAGGTGACGACATGAAGACCTGGATCCCCGCCGTCGCGACGGCTGTCACACTCGCCCTGCCCGGGCTCGCCGAGGCGCGCCCGGTGACATTCGAGGCGACGCTGAAGCCCTATGGCGGCAACGGCGCCTACGTCGTGCTGTACGTGACAGACCCGGCCGGCAAGTACCGCGGCACGCTGTGGATGGCTGGCGGACGGGCCAAGTATTACCGCCACCTCTCCGACTGGCAGCGCGCCTCCGGCGGCGCGGCCAGCGAGATCGACGGCATCACCGGCGCCAGCATCGGCTCCGGCAAGACGCTCAAGATCAGCGTCGACCTCGCAGACGCCCTGATCGACGCGGGCTACCAGGTGCATGTCGACACGGCCGTCGAGGATGGCCTGGACAGCCCGTCTGACGCTGTTGCACCGCTCTCCACGAAGGCCTCGGGCGCGCCCGTCGCCGGCAAGGGCAACGTGAAGTCCTTCAAGGTGACCTTCTGAGGAGGACGGCCATGCTGCGTCGCCTGCATTCGCTTCCCGGACTCGCGTTCGCGCTCCTGCTGGTCGTGACGGCCGCGAGCGGCGTCGCCCTGTCCGTCGTTCCTGCCCTCGACCGGGCCTCCAACCCGGCGATCCTGTCCGGCCGGAGCGTGGCAGAGCTCGCAGCCACCGTCGCCGCGCGGCATCCTGCGCTCGAGAAGATCGTGGTGCGGCCGAGCGGAGCCGTGACGGCGGCCTTTACGGACGGCGAGGGCGGGGTCGAGGTCGTCGATCCCGCCACTGGCGCGGCCCTCGGGCCGTACCGCGCTCCCGAGACGGTGCGGTGGCTCACCGACCTCCACCGCGCCTTCCTCTCGGGGGACGAGGGCAGGGTGGCCGCGGCGCTCGCCGCCCTCTGCATGCTGGGGCTGTCGGTCTCCGGCGCCCTGCTGCTGGTGCGCCGGACAGGGTCCTGGCGCGCCATGCTGGTGCCCATGCGCGGGACGCCGTCCCAGCGTTGGCACTGCGAGTTGGGGCGGATCGCCGTGGCGGGCCTGCTGCTTTCCTCTGTCACCGGCCTATGGATGTCGGCCGGCACATTTGGCCTGCTCCCTGAGCCGCTCGCCGCTGCGCCGGTCGTGGCGTCGTCCTCCGGCACTCCCGCGCCCGTCGCAAGCATCGCGGCGCTAAGGTCCGTCGACCTCGCGCTCCTGCGTGAGTTGACCTTCCCTGCTGAGGACGATCCGGCCGATGTCTTCGTGCTCCGAACGGACGCGGGCGAAGCGAGCATCGACCGCGTCACCGGCCGGGTCCTCGCCTTCGTACCGGCGACAGGCTGGGCTCGTGCGTCCGATGTCGTCGTGACGCTCCATACCGGCCGCGGCGCATGGGTCCTCGGCCTGGTGCTCGGCCTGTGCGCCGCCGGCACGCCGGCGCTCGCCGCCACGGCCGCCGTGATCTGGTGGCGTCACCGCAGGGCTCGGCCGCGCGACGCCGCCATCCCCCCGTCGCAAGCCGACACGGTCGTGCTGGTGGGCAGCGCAGGCGGAGCCACCTGGGGCTTCGCGGCGACCCTGCAGGCCGCCCTGCAGGCCGCGGGACACTGCGTCCACGTCGCCGCGATGAACGAGCTGGGGTCCGATCA
>JBEIIL010000163.1:0-6930 GCA_040380755.1 Methylobacteriaceae bacterium
CGGTTCCTGCCGGTCAGGTAGGGCGCGGCCGGCGGCCGGCCAGCGCTCAGATCGCCGCAGACGGATCCGGATCCGGATCCGTCTGCGGCGATCTGAGCGCTGGCCGGCCGCCGGCCGCGCCCTACCTGACCGGCAGGAACCGGGAGACGCGGGCATGGATCGCAGGACGGGCCTGATCACGCGCCGCGCGATGCTGGCGGGCGGGGCAGCCTTGGCTGGCGGCCTGGCAGCGCCGCAGCGGATGCACGGACAGGAGAGCCGGATGAGCGATTGCGACGTGGTGGTGGTGGGGGCCGGCGCGGCCGGCCTCGCGGCGGCCGAGGTGCTGCTCGCGGCCGGCCGGCGCGTACAGATCATCGAGGCCCGCGACCGGGTCGGCGGGCGCGCCTTCACCGATCAGGCGGCAGGCGTGCATTTCGATGCCGGCGCCGCCTATGTGCATTACTACGAGCGCAACCCCTGGGTAGCGATGGCCAAGGGCCTTGGCGTCACGCTGGAGCCGCACCGGGGCTTCGGGCGCGGCGTACCTTATCGGGGCGGCCAGCCGCTGGACGATGAGGAGCGGCGGGAGCGGATTGCGGCGCGGCGGCGCCTGTCGGACCTGCTCGACGCGGTGACGCCGGAGACCCCCGACCGCTCGATGGCCGAGTTGGTGGCGGGCGAGAACGAGGCCGTTGCCGAGGCGGTGCAGCGCTATGGCTCGCAGGCCATTGGCGAGGATCCGCAGCGGATCTCGATCGTCGACCTGGCATTGCTGTGGGAGGGCGACGATCTGGTTGCGCCGGACGGCTATGGAAGCCTCGTGGCCCGGGCGGCCAAGGGCCTGCCGGTGGCGCTGAATACGCCAGCGACACGGATCGACTGGAGCGGTGCCGGAGTGGTGGTCGAGACGCCGGGAGGCGCGATCCGGGCGCAGCATGTCATTGTCACGGTTCCGGTCGGGGTTCTGGCGGCGGAGGCGATCACCTTCGATCCGCCGCTGCCGGCCGCGACGCGGGACGCGATCGGCGACCTGCCGATGGGGGCGCTGAGCAAGGTGGCGCTCGCGTTCGACGGCGACCGGCTGGGGCAGCCGACGCCGAGCGATGCCTATGACCTTGATGCGGGCATGAATTTCGAGTTCTGGCCGTTCGACCGCAACATCGTCGTTGTGACGATCGGCGGCGACGCGGCGCGGGCGCTCACCGGCCTCGGCGAGGCGGGCGCGGTGGCTGCCACCCTCGACCGGCTGGTGGCGATCCTCGGTGGCGACATCCGTCGGCACGTCACCGGCGGGCGGATGGCGGGCTGGTGGAACGATCCCTACGCCCGCGGTTCCTATGCGGTGGCGGTGCCCGGCCGGCGGGCGGCTCGGGCGGCACTGGCCACGCCGGTCGGTGACAGGATCATGTTTGCCGGCGAGGCCACGGGCGGCGAGGGCGAGGCTTCGGGCGCGGTCATGACCGTGGGCGGGGCGACGCTGGCCGGCCAGGCGGCGGCTGCCAAGGTGTTGCGCCTCGCCGGCGGGACGGTTACCGCACCTTAACCCGGATGGCGTCTTCTGACCGCCTGTGTCGCGGCGGCGGACATCATGCGGTTCGATCTTCTGGCCGGAACGGTTCATCACGGGCGGATTGCCCCACCCATGCGTGCGCCTGCCATTCTCCTGTTCGATTCCGGCCTTGGCGGCCTCACCGTGTTCAGCGAGGTCGCCCGTGCGCGCCCGGACGCGCAGTATATCTATGTGGCCGACGATGCTGGCTTCCCCTACGGCGGATGGGACGAGGCGGCGCTGGTCGAGCGTGTTGTCGCCGTCATGGAGCGGCTGATCGGCGTGTATGCGCCGGACCTCGTCGTCGTTGCCTGCAACACCGCGTCGACGCTGGTGCTGCCGGCCCTCCGGGCCCGGTTCGCCGTGCCGTTTGTCGGCACGGTGCCGGCCGTGAAGCCGGCCGTCGCTGCGTCGCGGTCCCGGCACGTGGCGGTCCTGGCGACGCCCGGAACGGTCAGGCGGGACTATACGCACGCGTTGATCCGGTCCTTTGCCGGCGACTGCAAGGTCACGCTGGTGGGATCGACCCTGTTGGCGAGCCTGGCCGAGGTTGTGCTGCGCGGCGACGCGGTCAGCGACGCCGCGATTGCGGCTGAAATCGCCCCCTGCTTTCCCCCACAGGGGCCACCCACAGACGCGGTGGTGCTGGCCTGCACCCACTATCCGTTGCTGTCGGACCGGTTCGCCCGCCTGGCGCCCTGGCCCGTCGCGTGGATCGATCCCGCGCCGGCCATCGCCCGGCGTGTCGTGCAGCTGGCCGGGCCGCCCGGGCCTGCGGTCCCAGCGGACGCCGTGGCGGTGTTCACCGACGGCAGTGGCATGACGGAGCCTTTGCGACAGGCTCTGGCGACGCGGGGCCTGCCGCGGGTGCAGGTGATGCCGATGCCGGCGCGATCCAGGCCGATTTGACAGTCTGACGACCCTCGACTATGGAAACCGCCACGCGGGCCTGACGGCCCGCGTTCCATTTGACGCACCCGTGGCCCATCGCATCCGCACGCGGAGGGCCTGTCGTCCGGTTCACCGGAAGAGGAGGGCGCGTTCCTCGACAACACTCGCTCGACGAGAGGAACCGCGATGACGAAGCGCGCAGAAGCCAAGTATAAGATTGACCGCCGCCTTGGCCAGAATATCTGGGGCCGCCCCAAGAGCCCGGTCAACCGCCGCGAATACGGCCCCGGCCAGCACGGACAGCGCCGCAAGGGCAAGATGTCCGACTTCGGCACGCAGCTGCGCGCCAAGCAGAAGCTGAAGGGCTATTACGGCAACATCTCCGAGAAGCAGTTCCGGCGCTACTATCATGAAGCGCTCCGGCTGAAGGGAGACTCGGGCGAGAACCTGATCGGCCTGCTCGAGCGTCGTCTCGACGCCGTGGTGTACCGCGCCAAGTTCGTCGCCACGCCGTTTGCCGCCCGCCAGTTCGTCAACCACGGCCACATCCGGGTCAACGGCAAGCGCGTCAACATCGCCAGCTACCAGGTGAAGCCGGGTGACGTGATCGAGGTCAAGGACGCCTCAAAGCAGCTCGCCATCGTCCTGGAGGCCTCGCAGCTCGCCGAGCGCGATGTGCCCGAATATATCGAGGCGGACCACACCAAGATGACCGCCAAGTTCGCGCGCACGCCGACGCTGGCGGAAGTGCCGTATGCGGTGCAAATGGAGCCGAACCTGGTCGTCGAGTTCTACTCGCGCTGATCCAAGGCCCCGATTGCCTGGCCAATCGAGGGACTGCCCGCCGGGGCAGCCCTTTTTGCATGGGGTGAATGCCCCGATAGCAACCCTTTGTGCTGCGAACGATGCCGTCTTGGCGTCCCTCCATTCCCCGGGTGTCGTCCGACCATCCGGTGCCGGCGGAGCCGATGTCTTGGAAAATGTGACGAGCCCTTAAGTTTCGTCTGGTAGGTCGTTGGGGCTGTCA
Source organism: Methylobacteriaceae bacterium (assembly GCA_040380755.1). Lineage (GTDB taxonomy): Bacteria > Pseudomonadota > Alphaproteobacteria > Rhizobiales > Beijerinckiaceae > Alsobacter. The sequence goes on from JBEIIL010000163.1 coordinate 3,450, forward strand.
TGGGGCTTGTGTTCCTTGCGCTTCCTGCTCGCCTGCCTCCTCACCACCTCGGCCCTGATCGCGCCGACCCTCCCGGGTCAGGCCGCAACAGAGGACGAGTGCAGACCTCACGTCCTGCGGATGCGGACGCTGATCGTCCGCTACAAGAGCGTTGCTGCGGACCTCCGGCAGACGCGCGGCGATCTGATCCAGGCCACCACCGAGGAGGCCTGGATGAAGGCCCAGCGGCGGTTCACGATGCTGATCCGTGACGCTCGCGACCAGCGCAGCACGATCCTGACGCTTTATCGTGATCTGGTCGAACGGGATTGCCATCCGTACACAGATGACGGCTACCGGCAGACCGCCAACGAATTCCAGCGGTCTGCAGCCGACGAGAACGGGCTCCTGGCGAACCGCTCCCCCATCCGGGTTGCTCCGCCCTGACGCCGGCGTGTGTCCGTGCTAAACCCGACTCATGCCGGGAACACTGCCCTTGCGCGTGCTGCTGATCGAAGATGACGCCGACATGGCGGGGTACATCGCGCAGAGCCTGCATGATCTCGGGCATGCCACGTCTGTCGCGGGCGATGGTCGTGTCGGCCTCGACCTGGCCTCGCGCGAGCCCTTCGACGTGGTCGTCGTCGACCGCATGCTGCCGGGCCTCGACGGGGTCAGCGTCGTGCGCACGCTGCGGGGCCGGGACATGACGGTGCCGGTGCTGTTCCTGACGACCATGGACGGCATCGACGACCGCGTGGCGGGGCTGGAGGCCGGCGGCGACGACTATCTGGTCAAACCCTTCGCCATGCCGGAGCTCGCCGCGCGCATCAATGCGCTGGGCCGGCGCGGCCGCCTCAGCGTGCAGGACACCGTGCTGCGCGTCGCCGACCTCGAGATGGACCTGGTGAAGCGCCACGTGACACGCAAGGGCCAGCGGGTCGAGCTGCAGCCGCGCGAGTTCCAGCTGCTCGAATATCTGGTGCGCCATGCCGGGCAGGTGGTGACCCGCACGATGCTGCTCGAGACTGTCTGGGACTTCCATTTCGATCCGCAGACCAACATCGTCGAGACCCACATCAGCCGCCTGCGCAGCAAGGTCGACCGCGACTTCAGCGATCCGCTGATCCATACGGTGCGCGGCACGGGGTATGTGCTGCGTGATCCTGTCTAGGTTCGCCCGCACCGCGACGTTCCGGCTGGCCCTCGTCTACGCCGTCATCTTCGGAATCTCGTCGCTGCTGCTGTTCGGCTTCCTGTACTGGCGGATCTCGGTCTACGGGCTGGAGCAGCTTCGCGGCGCCATCGACCTTGAAATGTCCGTCCTCATCGAGGAGGGACGGCACAGCGGCATCGAGCGGCTGCGCGAGGAGGTGGACCGGCTCGGCGGGTCGGCCGAATCTCGCTCCAACTACTATCTGCTGCAGGATCCGCGTGGCCGGTCTGTCGCCGGGAACCTGCCCGGGATGATCCCGCGCAGCGGCCTGTTCGAGTTCACCATCGCGCCGCCCGCCACATCCGCGACACGGCCCGGCAGGGCCGGCCTCAGCCTGTTTCGCGGCTCGATCCTGCCCGACGGGAGCTTCCTCGCCATCGGCCGGCCCCTGTCCGAGCTCGACGACCTGAACCGCCTGGTGCTGCGGGCACTGCTGGCGGCCGTGCTGGTCACAGCCTTGCTGGCGCTGACGGGCGGACTGATGCTGGGCCGCAGCGTGCTGCATCGCATCGATACCATCGCGCAGACCAGCGCCCGGATCGTCGACGGCCAGATGGATGTGCGCGTGCCGGTGCTGGGAACTGGCGATGAGCTCGACCGGCTGGCCAGCAACCTGAACCTCATGCTGGACCGCATCCAGCAGCTGATGGAGGGTGTCCGGCAAGTCTCGAACGACATCGCGCACGACCTGCGGACGCCATTGGCGCGGCTGCGCCAGAGGCTGGAGCGACTGAGCCTCGGTGGCGCCGGCACGGCGGACCGGGAGGAGCTCGAGGCGGCGCTGGCCGAGATCGACGGGATCCTCGCCACGTTCTCCGCCCTGCTGCGCATCGCCCAGATCGAATCCGGCTCGCGGCGCAGCGGCTTCCGCACGGTCGACCTGAGCGAGGTGTTTGGGCGGCTGGCGGAGGCCTATGCGCCGGTCGCCGAGGACCGCGGACAACGGTTTTCCGCCGCGATCGAGCCGGGTGTGACCCACAACGGCGATCGCGAGCTGCTGACCCAGATGGTCGCCAACCTCGTGGAAAACGCCATCCGGCATGCACCCGAGGGGGCGGCGGTCAGCATGCGGCTGCGGAGCGGGGAGGGGGGACGGCCCGAAGCCGTCATCGCCGACAACGGCCCGGGGATTCCCAAGGCCGAGACCGTCCATGTGTTCCGGCGCTTCTATCGGCTGGAGCGCAACCGGACCACTGCCGGCAACGGCCTTGGCCTGCCGCTGGTGGCGGCGGTCGCCGAACTCCACGGCATCCGCCTGGAACTCGGCGACAATCGTCCGGGCCTGATCGTGACGCTGAGGTTCTAGGGCTTCCGACCTGACTGATTCAGATCGGAAGCTCTAGACTCTTGATTTCGCATCTTCTTTGCCCGCCAACCGGGGTCCGCCTGGCGGGATGATGCTCCGGGCGTCAGGCGCCGGCGGCGACCGCCATCTCCTCGCTGTCCCCGCGCGGACGATCGAGCGCCAGGTTCTCGCCGGTGACGAGGTAGTACACCGTCTCGGCGATGTTGGTGGCGTGATCGCCGATCCGCTCGATGTTCTTGGCGCTGAACAGCAGCTGCGTGCAGAAGCCGATATTGCGCGGGTCTTCCATCATGTAGGTGAGCAGCTCGCGAAACAGCGAGTTGTAGAGGTTGTCGATCTCGCCGTCGCGCTGCCACACCGAGAGCGCCGCCATGGCATCGCGTGCCGTGTAGGCGTCGATCACGGTCTTGAACTGCTGCAGGGCCAGCATGGTGATGCCATTGAGGCCGACGAGCAGCTTGTGCGGCGGGAAGTTGTTCTCCATGGCCAGGATGCGCTTGGCCATGTTCTTGACGAGGTCGCCGACCCGCTCGAGATCATTGGCGATGCGGATCGTGGCGATCACGTCGCGCAGGTCCACCGCCATCGGCTGGCGGCGGGCGATGGTGAGGATCGCCATCTCCTCGATCTCGCGCTGCAGCGTGTCGAGGCGCTGGTCGGTGGCGACGATCTTCTGGGCGAGACGGGTGTCCTGGCGGGCCAGCGCCTCGACCGCGTCGGACATCATGCGCTCGGCAATGCCGCCCATTTCTGCGATCTTGCGCTGGAGATCCTTCAGTTCCGCGTCGAAGGCCGACACAGTGTGATCGGTCATGGCTTTCTCCTGCGTCGTGCGCCCGGTCAACCGAAGCGGCCCGTGATGTAGTCTTGAGTCTGCTGCTGCTTCGGCGAGGTGAAGATCCGCGACGTCTCGTCGTATTCGATCAGCTCGCCGAGATACATGAAGGCCGTGTAGTCGGAGACGCGCGCGGCCTGCTGCA
>JBEIIL010000164.1:0-6895 GCA_040380755.1 Methylobacteriaceae bacterium
AGCTCGGTCACGACGCTGCGGAACCCGGGAGCCTCGACGATCACGTGCAGGTGCGACGGCCGCCAGGCCTTGCGCCCTGTTGCCTGCAAGAGGTCGCCCACAGGGCCGTCATCCGGCACGCTGTAGGGCTCCGGCTTGATGGTGGTGAACGCATAGCGCCCGTCCGCGCCAGTCTGCTGCGTCGCCCTGAGATTATAGGCGGCCTGCTCGGGATCCTGGTTGGAATAGAGCCCGTTTGCCGCCGTCTGCCAGATCTCGAGGACGGCGCCCGGGATCGCGCGACCCTCCAGATCCCGGACGGTCCCGGTGACCAGCACCGGCGAGCCCGAATTGTCGCCGATGAGGTCGCCACCGACCGGCAGGTCCGGCGCGCCGCGCAGATGGAAAGGCCCCAACACGCTCGATTCCGTCGCGCCCGGCGCGGAATTGACCATATCGATCAGCGACGACACGCCGAGCACGTCGGATGCCAGTACGAATTCGTTGCGCTCCTCGGTGGTGATGGCGCCTGCCCGGGTCAGGAACCCGATCACGGTCCGCCATTCGGCATGAGTCGGCTGTACCTCGCGGATGTACTCGTGAAGATGAGTGACCGCGCCCTCCAGCAGCGCGCGCACCCGCGGCGTGGTCTCAGGGCCACAGGCCGCCATCACCGCTGCGGTGATGCTGTCGCGGTCAATGTCCCGCATGCCTGGCGTATCCTCCGTCGTCCTCATGGCAGGCCGTTGTCCGGAAAAGCCCAAGGCTGAAGACAATTGATAGTCCGCCTGTGGAGAAAAGAGAACCGACCACAGTCACTTGATGACAGACTTGCTCGCTGTCGCAACGTTTTTGGAAGGCGAGGCGGGACCGTGTAGCTCTGCGTTTCGCTCAGGGAGCTTGCTGGCGGAGATGGACTGACTCGTGGAGAGATCTGCCTGCGGGTCCCGCCTCAGTTCCCCGTGATGCCCCGTCCAATCCCGGTGTAGCTGAACCCGCGCTTCTTCATGTCGTCGGGCCGGTAGATGTTGCGCAGGTCGACCACGATCGGCGCGCGCAGCAGCCCTTTGATCCGGTTGAGGTCGAGAGCCCGGAAGGCGTCCCATTCCGTCACGATCACCAGCGCGTCGGCGCCCTCGACGCACGCATAGGCGTTGGGCGCGTAGGTGACGTCGCTCAGCAGTTTGGCGGCGGCCTCCATGCCCTCGGGGTCATAGGCGCGCACGCTGGCGCCCATGTCCTGCAGGGCGGTGACGATCGCCAGCGACGGAGCGTCGCGCATGTCGTCGGTGTTCGGCTTGAAGGTCAGGCCCAGCAGCGCGATCGTCTTGCCGCGGACACTGCCGCCGCAGGCTGCCAGCACCTTGCGGGCCATGGCGCGCTTGCGCGTGTCGTTGACCGCCACCACGGTCTCGACGATGCGCACCGGCGTGCCGGCGTCCTGCGCGGTCTTCACCAGCGCGGTGGTGTCCTTCGGGAAGCAGGAGCCGCCATAGCCGGGGCCTGCATGCAGGAACTTGCTGCCGATGCGGTTGTCGAGGCCGATGCCGCGCGCCACCTCCTGCACGTCGGCACCCACCACCTCGCACAGATCGGCGATCTCGTTGATGAAGGTGATCTTCACCGCCAGGAAGGCGTTCGCCGCATATTTGATCAGCTCGGACGTGCGCCGCGCCGTGAACACCAGCGGCGGCTGGTTCAGCGACAGCGGCCGGTAGAGCTCGGCCATGACCTCGCGGGCGCGGGCACTGTCGGTGCCGATCACGACCCGGTCGGGCCGCTTGAAATCGCTGATGGCCGCGCCTTCGCGCAGGAATTCCGGGTTGGACACCACCGCATAGTCGCCGTCCGGCCGTTCCTCGCGCAAGATCCGCTCGACCTCGTCACCGGTGCCGACCGGCACGGTCGATTTTGTAACCACCACCAGCGGGCCGGCCGACAACCGGGCGATATCGCGGGCCGCCGCATAAACATAGGAGAGATCCGCATGGCCGTCGCCGCGCCGCGACGGCGTGCCGACAGCGATGAACACGCAATCGGCGCCGCTCAGCCCCTCGGCCAGATCGGTGGTGAAGGACAGCCGGCTCTGCTCGACATTGTCGGCCACGAGCGTGTCGAGCCCGGGCTCGTAGATCGGCATGATGCCCTGGCGCAACGCCTCGATCTTGCTGGCGTCCAGGTCGACGCACGTGACCACATGGCCGAAATCGGCGAAGCACGCCCCCGACACGAGCCCCACATAGCCCGCCCCGATCATCGTCACCCGCATGGTGCCGCTCCTGTTTTGTCTGCGGTCGCGATTGCACCAATGGCTCCGGCGCTGCCGTGAAGCAACCGCATAATGGATATATCCAGGACGGACAAAGACCCGTCATGACGACAAGCGCGTGAAGCCCCGGGGACGCAAGACGGCCCGTCATCGACCAAAGGCGGTATCGTCACCAAGCAGCCAATCGCCCTGCGCCGAGGGGCTCGCAAGGTCGGCAGGAGGTCGGACTGGCGCGGCTGCGCGCCGCCTGACCACGCTTTGCCATCGCCTGATGGTGATCGGACCTCCCGGGGCCGGATCCGGCGGCGTCTTCCCGCTCCATGCGAACACCTCTATCGTGGCCGCAATCCACAGGAGGTCGCATGCGCACCGCATTCGGAATCGGGATCATCCTTGCCGGTCTGACCATCGCGCAGGGTTGGGTACGACCCGTCACGGCGGCCGAGATCCTGCCGGTGTTCGATGCGCATCTGCACTACAGCCACGACGCGCTCGGCCCCGTGCCGCCGGAGCGCGCCATCGCCATCATGCGACAGGCCGGCCTGCGGCGCGCCATGGTGTCGAGCTCCGACGATGACGGCACGCAGAAGCTGTACGCGCTGGCCCCTGACCTCGTCATCCCCGTGCTGCGGCCCTACCGCAGGCGGTCCGACGTCAGCACCTGGGTGCGGGACGAGGCGATTCTGACTTATTTATCTGACCGGCTGGCGCGCTACCGCTATGCCGGGATTGGCGAGTTCCATGTCTATGGGGCCGATGCGGATCTTCCCGTCGTGCGCCGCATGGTGCAGATGGCGAAGGAGCGCGGCCTCTTTCTGCATCTCCATGGCGATGCCGAGGCGGTCGATCGCGTCTTCGTTCAGGATCCGACCGCTCGCATCCTGTGGGCGCATTCGGGCTTCGACCGGCCCGACAAGGTCCATGCGATGCTGGAGAAGCATCCGCGCCTGTGGGCGGATCTCGCGTTCCGCAACGACCAGGCCAGCAATGGCATCGTCGATGCCGCCTGGCGCGCCGTGTTCCTCGCTCATCCCGACCGGTTCCTGCTCGGCACAGACACCTTCACGCCCGAGCGTTGGTACTACGTGACCGAACACGCCGCCTATGCGCGCGGCTGGCTGGCGGACCTGCCGGCCGAGGTGGCCCAGCGCATTGCATGGCGCAACGGCGAGGAGCTGTTCGGCCATGCGCTGCGGCCGAAATAGGGTGTCGCCAACCTTGCGGAGGCTTGCCTGGACCTTTGCACTGATCGGCTCAGCAGTCGGGCCGGTGCTCGCCTGCGAGCCTCCTGATCTGGCTGATGGCTCCGGTGTGGTCGGCCGGGTCGCCACGCTTGATCACGCTCTCGCGCTACGATCAGTTCCGTCGCCGCTGCCGTTGAACCGGCCCTTCGCCCTCGAGATCGCGCTCTGCGCCCAGAACGGCACCGCCATGGCGAGCCTGCCGAAGGTGGAGGCCTGGATGCCAGCGCACCGGCACGGCATGAACTACCGTCCCACTGTCACCAGCGTTGGGCCTGGCCGGTATCGCGCCGAGGGGATGCTGTTCCACATGCCGGGCCGTTGGGAGGTGATCGTCGAAATCGGCAAGGACCGCATTCCCGTGCCGGTCGAGCTGCGCTGACCTGGGCCGGCACAGTGACGCGCGAGCAGGGACGACAGGACGACGAGCGGCCACGCTGGCGAGCCGGGCTCTTGTGGATCCTGGTCCCATTTGGCCTCTGTCTGGCTGTGTCAAGCTTCAGGCTTCAGCCTGCGTCCCTTGTGGGGCCTGCAGCCGCGCAGTCCGTCTTGCCGCCGACGCAGCAGTCAGGGTCTGGCGGCGGGGCCGAACCGGCATTCGAGCCCGACGAGATCGAGGCCATCGGCCGCTTGGGCCCCTGGCCGCCGCCGCTGACCCGGGATCCGAGCAACCGCGTCTCTGGCAATCCGGACGCGGCGGCTCTCGGCCGGCTGCTGTTTGCCGATTCTCGCCTGTCGCCCGACGGCGCCGTCGCCTGCACCACCTGCCATGATCCGGCCAGGGCCTTTGCTGACGGGCGTCCGCGCAGCCGTGCCAGGGTCGAGGGGCGCCGCAATGCGCCGGGCCTTGTCGATGTGAGGTTCAACCGTTGGTTCGGCTGGGACGGTGGCGACGACACGCTCTGGGCCATGAGCCTGCGGCCGATTCTCGATCCCCGTGAGATCGGCGGCAGCATCGTCGGCCTGGCTGGATTGCTGCGCAGCGATCCGCGCCTTTCTTTCGAATATGAAAGGGCTTTCGGCCGGGCACCTTTCGCCGTGTCCGACGCGGCGCTGGCCGTCGATGCCGCCAAGGCGCTGGCCGCCTTCCAGGAGGCGCTGGTCAGCCCGAGAACCCCGTTCGATGCCTTCCGCGACGCACTGTTGGCCGGCGATGCCACGACCGCCGCAAAGCTGCCGGCCGCCGCCCGCCGCGGCGCCAGGCTCTTCGTCGGGCGCGGCAATTGCGCTCTCTGCCATGGTGGGCCAACCCTGAGCCATGGCGAATTCGCCGATGTGGGTGTGCCGTTCTTCACCGCCGAGGGGGTCGATCCCGGCCGCCATGGCGGGCTCAAGTCACTCCGCGACAGCCCCTACACGCTGCTCGGTCCCTGGTCCGACGATCCGGCGCGCAGCACCGCCATGCCGACGCGCCATGTCGAGGCCCAGCACCGCAACTTCGGCGAGTTCCGTGTGCCGGCGCTGCGCGGCGTCGCCGCCACTGCGCCCTATATGCATGACGGCAGCAAGGCGACGCTGCGCGGTGTCGTCCGCCACTATTCGACGCTCGACCTCGACCGGCTGCACGCCGATGGCGAAACGATCCTGAAGCCCCTCGGCCTGACCGAGGGCGAGATCGACGACCTCGTCGCCTTCCTGGAGGCGCTGTCGCCGGCGCCGTGACGCAGTGCCGACGCTGCAGGACTACTGCAGCGCTGTCTGCCGCGTTTCCACCCCGATTGCCGCCACTGCGGCGGCCGCGATCAGCATCAGCACCGCGAACATGCCGATGGCCGAGGTGAAGCTGACGGCGATGATGGGTGCGAGCGCCGAGGGGGCCAACAACCCGCCGAGCCGCGCCGCGGCGCCGGCAAGCCCCATGCCCGAGGCTCGCGCCTGGGTCGGATAGAGCTCCGGCGTGAACGCATAGAGAGCGCCCCATGTCCCCAGCAGTGCAAAGCTCATCAGCAGCAGCGAGCCAGCGATCAGCGTCGCGTCGGTGGCCACCACGAAGGCAAAGCACGCCACCGCGCTGAGCAAGAGGAACCCGATCAGCGTCGGGCGTCGGCCCCAGCGTTCCACCCCGTAGGCGGCGAGCGCATAGCCCGGCAACTGTGCCAGCGCGATCAGCACCAGAAAGCCGTAGCCCCGCACGAAGCCGAAGCCCTGGCCGGCAAGCCGGCCGGGCAGCCAGGTGAAGATGCCGTAATAGGCCAGCGACACCAGGAACCAAGCCGACAGGATCAGCAGCGTGCGGCGCTGCAGGTCGCCGGAGAACAGGCCGGCCGCCGTAACCCGCGAGGCGGGCAGGGGGGCGAGCGTCGCCCCGACCGGCGCCTGGCCATTGGCCGCCAGTACCCGGTCGAGCACGGCCGTCGCCTCGGCGCCGCGGCCCTGCCTGAGCAGGTAGAACGGCGATTCCGGCAGCCAGAGCCGTAGGCCGACCCCGACCAGCGCCGGCAGCGCCGCCGCGCCGAGGATCCAGCGCCATGGCTCGGCTGCCCCCCAGGACGTGGCCGCCCAGGCGACGAGCGCCACCGCCACCGTCCCGACAGCCCAGAAGCCCTCCAGCATCACCAGCCAGCGTCCGCGCCGGTTGGCAGGCAGGAACTCCGCCATCATCGCGTAGTCGACGGGCAGGGTCCCGCCGACGGCCACTCCGGTAAGGAACCGAAGCACGATCAGCCACGTGAAGGTGGGGGCGAACGCCGCCGCCAGGCCGACGATCGCATCCAGCGCCACTGTCATGATCAGCACCTGCCGCCGGCCGATGCGGTCGGCCAGCGCCCCGAACGCGGCAGCCCCGATGAACATCCCGAGAAAGAACGCGGTGCCGGCCTGCAACGCCTGCGGCACGGTGATGCCGAAGCTTGACGCCACGCTGGGCGCGGTGATGCCGACCGCCAGAACCTGCATGGCATCGGCGGCCCAGACGAGGCCGAAGAGGCCCAGGAGGCGCCGCTGGAACGGGCCGGTCCCGGCTCGGTCAAGGGCTGAATCGAGGGTCGGTGCACCGGCGGAACTGGACATCTGATGCGTCTCTGGCAGTGGAACTCGCCCGGTTGTAGCGCAGCTCCGTCCGACGCGCGCGCTTTTCGATCACGTTCGGCGCATCGAGCGGGGCAACTGATGGGCAAAATCGGCCCGAGTCATGCGGTATACAGAGCACTCGATCATCCGGCTTGACGATTGCGCCATCACCATCGCACGGACGCAGGGTGGTGCCGGAACAGATGCGAGAAAGAGCCAGTGCGTGGCATGATTAAACACGCTGGGGTTGCGGCGCGAAACCATAATGACCGTCGTCACTTGACCCTCGGCAAGCCAGCCCCCTTAATGAATCCTTAACGGCAAGCTTCCGGTTTGACCGACCGACCTGCTTTTTGGCACAACAGACGGAGATCATGGCAATGGCCAAGGATGGCGG
>JBEIIL010000165.1:0-6875 GCA_040380755.1 Methylobacteriaceae bacterium
ATCACCACGGACGTCGTGATCGTGGGTGCCGGGCCGGTCGGCCTGTTTGCCGTGTTCGAGCTCGGGCTGCTGGACATCAGGGCCCACCTGATCGACATCCTGCCGAAGGTCGGCGGCCAGTGCGCCGAGCTCTATCCGGAAAAGCCGATCTACGACATTCCGGGCTTTCCGGTGATCACCGGCCAGGGGCTGGTTGAGAATTTGATGCGGCAGATCGAGCCGTTTCATCCCACGTTCCACCTGAACCAGATGGTCACGGGGCTGGAGCGCACCGGCACCGAGACGGCACCGCGGTTCCGCGTCTCGACGGATGCCGGACAGGTGTTCGACTGCAAGACCGTGCTGATCGCCGCCGGTGGCGGGTCATTCCAGCCGAAGAAGCCCCCCATCGCCGGCATCGAGGCCTATGAGGAGCACAGCGTCTTCTATGCGGTGCGCCGGATGGAGACCCTGCGCGACCGCACCGTGCTGATCGTCGGCGGCGGCGATTCCGCGCTGGACTGGACGCTCAACCTCCAGCCGATCGCCAAGCGGGTGACGCTGATGCACCGGCGCGACGATTTCCGCGCGGCGCCGCACAGTGTCGAGCAGATGCGGGCGCTGGTCGCGGCCGACAAGATGGACCTGCGCATCGGCCAGGTGACGGGGCTTGCCGGGGCCGACGGCCGGCTCTCGGCGGCGATCTGCCGTGGCGTCGACAATGGCGTGTTCGAGGTGGCCTGCGACACGATGCTGCCGTTCTTCGGGCTGACCATGAAGCTAGGGCCGATTGCCGAATGGGGTCTCAACCTTCATGAGAACCTCATTCCGGCGGACACCGAGAAGTTCGAGACCTCGGTGCCGGGGATTTTTGCCGTCGGCGACATCAACACCTATCCGGGCAAGCTGAAGCTGATCCTGTCGGGCTTCCACGAAGCGGCACTGGCGGCGCAGAAGGTGCACCGCTACGTCTATCCGGAGAAGCGGCTGTTGTTCCAGTACACGACGTCGTCGACGAGCCTGCAGAAGAAGCTCGGCGTGAACTGAGGGCGGTTCCAGGGCGACCTGGAACCGCGGTTCTTCACTCGGCCTTGATGTTGCCGTCGCGGATCAGGTCGCCCCAGGTCTTCATCTCTGCCTTCAGGAAGGCGCCCAGTTCCTCGGGCGTCGAGCCGACCGGGATGGCGCCGGTGGCCATCAGCCGATCGCGCACACCCTGGTCGGCGACCGCCGCGCGGGTGTCGGCAGCCAGCTTGGCGATGATCGCGGGCGGCGTCCTGGCGTGGAGGAAGAAGGCGAACCAGCTCGAGACGTCGAAGCCCGGCACCGTGTCGGCAACCGGCTCGAACTCCGGCGTCACCGGGGAGCGCTTGGCGGTGGTGATCGCCAGCGCCTTGGTGGTGCCGGCGCGGGCGTGGCTGATCGCCTGGGAGATGTTGTCGAACATCAGGTCGACCCGCCCGCCGATAAGGTCCTGGGTTGCCTGGGCACTGCCGCGATAGGGCACGTGCACCATCTTGGTGCCGGTCATGCGCTGGAACAGCTCACCCGACAGGTGAATGGATGTCCCGACGCCGGACGAGGCGTAGTTCAGCTTGCCCGGATTGGCCTTGGCGTAGGCGATCAGCTCGGCCACGCTGTTGACCGGCAGGCTCTTGGACACGACCAGCAGGTTGGGGACCATCGCCACGAGGCTGACAGGGGCGAAGTCGCCGACCGGGTCATAGGCGAGCTTGGGATAGAGAAACTGGTTGGTCGCCATGCCCACCGACGCGATCAGGATCGTGTCGCCGTTCGGCTCGGCCTTCGCCACCGCCTCGGTGCCGATATTGCCGCCGGCGCCGGCGCGGTTCTCGACGACGATGGTCTGGCCATAGATCTGCCCGAGACGGTCCACCGTGATGCGGCCGATGACGTCGGTGGCGCCGCCGGGCGGGAACGGCACCAGCAGGCGCAGCTGGCGTCCGCGTGGCCAGTCCTGCTGGGCGCTGGCGAGGCCGGGGACGAGTGTCGCGGCCCCGAGGCCGGCGAGGATGGAACGGCGGTCGATGCGGTGCGTCACGGACATCCTCCTGCGGGCTTCTAGTGAGCCCTGCGGGAAGACTAGGAAGCCCGGGCGGCGCTGTCCACGGGCAGTTCATGAGGCTGGCGTGACAGGGTGGTCTCGTTGCCGTGCCCGGGCTGGCGCGGTACGAGGAGCGACAGCAGCAGCGATATCGCCGCAAAGCCCGCCCCAATCAGGAACACGGCTGACGGGTTGTGCACCCAGACAAGGCCGAGCAGCACCGGAATGAAAACCGCGGCGATGTGGTTGATGGTGAAGGCGACGCCTGCGGTTGGCGCAATGTCGGCCGGGTCGGCGATCTTCTGGAAATAGGTCTTGTGGGCGATCGCCAGCGAGAAGAAGGCGTTGTCGACGATATAGAGTCCGGCGGCGATCCACGGGTCGGTCACCACCGAATAGGAGAGAAAGACCCCCAGCAGCGCGAGGTTCTCGAACAGGATCGCGCGGCGTTCGCCAAAGCGGATGATGAAGGCGCCGATCCGCGGCGCCATCACCACGTTGAACACGGCATTGACCAGAAACAGCAGGGCGATTTGATCAACCCTGTAGCCAAACGTCTCGACCATCATGAAGGCGGCAAAGACGATGAAGATCTGCCGGCGCGCCCCGGCCATGAAGTTGATGACGTAATAGAGCCAGTAGCGCTTGCGCAGCACGATCCCGCGGTTCTGCACCACCTTCTGCGGGAAGCGCGGGGAGGCGAGCCCGAGGACGATCGCGGCGGCGATGCCGACCATGCCAAAGCCGAGGAACATCGCCTCGAACGAGACGTTCAGCGTACGGGCGAAGACGAAGATCAGCCCGAAGGCAACGATCTGGGCAATGGCGGCAGCAGACAGGATGCGGCCCAGAACGCGTGGCGCCTCGGCACGATCGAACCACTGCAGCGCCAGCGACTGGTTCATTGTCTCGTAGTAGTGGAATCCGACCGACATCACGAGTGTCGTCAGGTAGAAGCCCATGACGCTCGGGAAGAAGCCGGTCGCCGCAATGCCGACCCCGAGGATCGCCAGGGACACGATCGCCAGCGTCTGCTCGCGCATAAAGAACAGCAGGTAGACGGCGGTGAAGGCCATCAGCCCGGGAATTTCCCGGACCGACTGCTGAATGCCGATTTCCTTGCCGGTCGCGCCGAAGCTCTGCACGGCGAAGTTGTTGATCAGCGTTTGCCAGCTGGCGAAGGACAGCTGATTGGTGGCCGTGGCGATCATCAGGAACGCGGTGGGGGTCAGCCAGGCCAGCGTCGTCCTCGAGGGCTGCATCAGGTCGTGTCCTTGCGCGCCAGCACCGTGCCCCTCGCATCTGGCGGGGTCAACCGCAGGGCAGGGTTGCGCGCTGGTCCCGGGACGGAGCCCGCCGCCGGATTGACCTGCCTCAATGACGGCAGCCCAACACCTGTCTAGGATGGCGCCCACCTACAGGAGGAGTCCCCTATGTATGCATCAATCCTTGTCCCCGTTGACCTCTCGGAGATCGAGATCTCGCAGCCCGCGCTCGACAAGGCCGTGGCGATGGCCGATGTCACCGGCGCGACGATCGGCCTTGTCTATGTCCGCTCGATCCTGCCGGTCACCTTCATGGAATATGTCCCGCCATCCTTCGACGAGGAGCAGCAGAGCGACTGTGAAAAGAAGATCGCCGCGGTGGCGGCGGGGCTGAAGCGCCCGGCCGGGACGGTGAAGACGGCCATCCGCATGGGCTCGGTCTACAACGAGGTGCTGGCCGAGGCGAAGCATATCCATGCCGACCTGATCGTCGTGGGATCGCACCGTCCCGGCATGGCCAGCTATCTTCTCGGCTCCAACGCCTCGACCATCGTCCGCCACGCCGAATGCTCGGTGCTGGTGGTGCGCACGCCGAAGGCCAAAGCCTGACCCTCAGCGCGCGCTCGGCGGCAGCACGTCGCCGGGCGGCGCATCCGGTGTGAATCCGCGCGGGCGGTTGCTCCAGACATGGGCGCGGACGACCCATGCCATCGGGATCGCCAGCATCCCGACGAGCAATGCCGCGGTCCAGCCGCCCTGGCGGGCCGCGATCGACAGGAGCGACAGCAACGCCACTCCCAGCGCCGCCCCAATCGCAATCGAGATCAGCCAGAACGGCCTCGGCGTTCCCGCCCGGCACGACAGGGTCGGATTGGCGTCGGACGCGCGGCGCAGCAGCTCTGCGATGAAGACTGAATAGGGTCCATCGAGCCGTTCAGTCGCCACCATCCCGCGCCAGGACAGGTTCGAGAGTTTCAGCGCCCGCCCATCGGCAAGGTGAAGTTTGGCCAGATAGACATGCGGGCTCCAGTTGCTGGGCGTGATGGCCAGCCTGATGGCGACAATCTTGTCGTAAGGGACGCGCTCGACGCCGCGTGCGGAGGTCACCTGAAGGGCGTCCGGATCGAGTCGAAACCCCATCTCCGGTCCGGTCGGCCGGGGCCGGTAGCTGTAGGCGGTGGCGTCGGTCATGGTGCAGCGTTCATGGCGAAGAAGTCATGGCCTGAAGGTCGGCCGCCGGCAAGCCGGCCTCAGCGCGTCAGCGTCCGCATGGCGCCATCGAGCCCGTCCAGCGTCAGCGGAAACATGCGGCCGCCCATCAGCTCGTGGATCATCTGGACCGAGTGGGTGTAGCCCCACTGGGACTGCTTCACCGGGTTGAGCCAGACCGAGCGCGGGAAATGATCGAGGATCCGGCGCAGCCAGACATGGCCGGCCTCCTCGTTCCAGTGCTCGACCGAGCCGCCCGGCTGGGCGATTTCGTAGGGGCTCATCGAGGCATCGCCGACGAACACGGCGCGATAGTCGGTCGGATAGGTGCGGATGACGTCCAAGGTCGGCATCTTCTCCTCGCGACGGCGGCGGTTGTTCTTCCACAAATCCTCGTAGACGCAGTTGTGGAAATAGAAATAGTCCATGTGCTTGAACTCGGCCTTGGCGGCCGAGAACAGCTCCTCGACCTGGCCGACATGCCAGTCCATCGAGCCGCCGATGTCGAAGAACAGCAGGACCTTCACGGCGTTGCGGCGTTCCGGGCGCAGCTGCACGTCGAGATAGCCGTGCTGCGCCGTCTCGCGGATGGTGGCGTCGAGGTCCAGCTCCTCGGCGGTGCCCGTCCGGGCAAAGCGGCGCAGGCGGCGCAGCGCGATCTTGATGTTGCGGGTGCCGAGCTCGACGGTGTCGTCGAGATCCTTGAACTCGCGCTTGTCCCAGACCTTCACCGCCCTGAAGTTGCGGTTGCCGTCCTGGCCGATGCGGATGCCCTCGGGATTGTAGCCATAGGCCCCATAGGGCGAGGTTCCGGCCGTGCCGATCCACTTGGATCCGCCCTGGTGACGGCCCTTCTGCTCCTTGAGCCGCTCCTGCAGCGTCTCCCAGAGCTTGTCCCAGCCCATCGCCTCGAGCTGGGCCTTTTCCTCATCGGTGAGGAACTTCTCCGCGAGCTTGCACAGCCACTCCTGCGGCAGGGCGACGCCCTCGAGCGGATCGGTGATGCTGGTGACGCCCTTGAAGGTGCTGGAAAAGACGCGGTCGAACTTGTCGAGGTTGCGCTCGTCCTTCACCAGGCAGGCGCGCGACAGATAGTAGAACTGCTCGACCGAACGATCGGCGAGGTCCGCATCCAGCGCCTGGAGCAGGGTCAGATATTCGCGCAGCGTCACCGGCACCTTGGCCTGGCGAAGGTTGGTGAAGAAGGTCAGCAGCATGGGACCAAACTGGCGTCTTCGCCCGTCCGGGTCAACGGCCGCGCTGGCGATCGACTCAGGGGCGAGGCGGCGGCGCGTCTATGACCCTGTATTCGCCCTCGATCACGCCGCCCCGGCCGCCGGCCGGCGGCCGGGCCTGGCGCATCGCCTGGGCGTCGCGGAACGCGCGCTTGATGCGCCAGCGGGCGATAAGGCCGCCCACCAGGGCCACCGGTGTCAGCAAAAGGAGCAGGCCGAGGCCGATGGTGAAGACCAGCAGGCCGAGCGCCAGCGCTCCGGCAGCGCCCAGCCAGACGGCCCAGGTGGGAACTGTCGCGGCTCGCAAGCCACCGCGGCCGTCAGGAAACATCATGCGGATCATCATGGACCTCCACGGGCAGAAGTGGCCCACCGGCACCGCACTTTCAAGGCAGGGCCAATGGTCAAGGTTCGGCCGCCGCTAAGGCCTGGCCGAGGTGCGCCGGCCTTGCTGTCGCCGCGCCGACCGGCTAGTGCGGGCGGATGACCTCACCCCTTTTGGCCTCCCGACCCCGCGTCGCCATTGTGGGCGCCGGCCCCGCCGGCCTGGCCGCGGCCGAAGTCCTGGCCGCGCAGGCCGACGTCACCCTCTATGACCGAATGCCGGCGCCGGCGCGCAAGTTCCTGCTGGCCGGTCGTGGTGGGCTGAACCTGACCCATTCCGAGCCGCTGCCGGGATTCATGGCGCGCTATGGCGCCGCCGAGGCCGCGCTGGCGCCGGGCATCGCGGCGTTTCCGCCGGCGGCGATGCGTGCCTGGGCCGATGAGCTCGGGCAGCACACTTTCGTGGGGTCGAGCGGACGGGTGTTCCCCAGGGCGATGAAGGCGTCGCCGCTGCTGCGGGCCTGGCTGCGGCGCCTCGACGGGCTGGGAGTGAGCTTCGTCCCCCGCCACCGTCTGGCGGGGTTCGGGCCGGGTGAAGCGCTGCAGTTCGAGACGCCGGAGGGGCTGCAAACCGTCATCCCGGACGCGACCTTGCTGGCCCTTGGCGGCGGCTCATGGCCGCGGCTTGGCTCGGACGGCGGCTGGATGGCGATGATTGCAGCGGAGGGCGTGCCGGTGGCGCCGCTGCAGCCTGCCAATTGCGGGTTCGAGATCGCCTGGTCGGAGCACCTGCGGGCG
>JBEIIL010000166.1:0-6649 GCA_040380755.1 Methylobacteriaceae bacterium
CCGCCGATATTCCGCTGATCGTGTGCATCACCGAGGGCATCCCGGTGCTCGACATGGTCAAGGTCAAGCGCGCACTGTCGGGGTCCAAGTCCCGTCTCATCGGGCCGAACTGCCCGGGCGTGATGACGGCCGGCGCCTGCAAGATCGGCATCATGCCGGGCAACATCTTCAAGCCCGGCAATGTCGGCATCGTCTCGCGCTCCGGCACGCTGACCTATGAGGCGGTGTTCCAGACCACCCGCGAGGGGCTCGGGCAGACGACCGCCGTCGGCATCGGCGGCGATCCCGTCAAGGGCACCGAATTCATCGAGGTGCTTGAGCTGTTCCTCGCCGATCCCGCCACGACGTCGATTATCATGATCGGCGAGATCGGCGGCTCGGCGGAGGAGGACGCGGCGCAGTTCATCGCCGACGAGGCGAAGCGCGGCCGCAGCAAGCCGATGGTGGGCTTCATCGCCGGCCGCACGGCGCCTCCCGGCCGCCGCATGGGCCATGCCGGCGCCATCATCTCGGGCGGCAAGGGCGGCGCGGAAGACAAGATCGCGGCGATGGAGGCGGCGGGGATCCGCGTGTCGCCGTCGCCGGCACGGCTCGGCAAGACCCTGGTGGGCGTGCTGAAGGGCTGAGGCCCCATCGCTGTCGCCGGCGTTCCGGCGACAGACGTGACCGCGGACCGGCGCCTGCCGGTCCGTCTCTGCCGGCCGGGCCGCAGCCTCGGCCCGCCACAAATCAGAGCGACGAGGAAACGAGATGGCACGCCAGGACCAGAACGACGCGTTCCTGCAGACCTCATTCCTGTACGGTGCGAACGCCGCCTATATCGAGGACCTGTATGCCCGGTTCCAGGAGGATCCAGGATCGGTAGACGCCGAGTGGCAGGCGTTCTTCGGGGCGCTGAAGGATGACGGCGCGGCGATCGCCCAGAACGCCCGCGGCGCCTCGTGGACGCGGCCGAACTGGCCGGTCGTCGCCAATGGCGAGCTGATCTCGGCGCTGGACGGCAACTGGGGCGTGGTCGAGAAGGTCGTCGGCGAAAAGCTGAAGGCCAAGGCCGGCGCTGCCGGCACCGGACTCTCCGCCGCCGACCTGCAGCAGGCGACACGCGACTCGGTTCGTGCCCTGATGATGATCCGCGCCTACCGCATGCGCGGCCATCTCCACGCCGATCTCGATCCGCTGGCGCTCGAGCCGCGCAAGGACCATGAGGAGCTCCACCCCTCGTCCTACGGCTTCACCGAGGTCGACTGGGACCGCCGGATCTTCATCGATCACGTGCTGGGACTCGAGTTCGCGACGATCCGCGAGATGCTCGGCATCCTGAAGCGGACCTACTGCTCGACCATCGGCTACGAGTTCATGCACATCTCCAATCCGCAGGAGAAGTCGTGGATCCAGGAGCGCGTCGAGGGGCCGGACAAGGAGATCGCGTTCACGCGCGAGGGCAAGCGCGCCATCCTCAACAAGCTCGTCGAGGGCGAGGGCTTCGAGAAGTTCATCGACGTCAAGTACACCGGCACCAAGCGCTTCGGCCTTGATGGCGCCGAGTCGCTGATCCCGGCGCTGGAGCAGATCATCAAGCGCGGCGGCAGCCTCGGCGTGAAGGAGGTCGTGGTCGGCATGGCCCATCGCGGCCGGCTCAACGTGCTCACCCAGGTGATGGCCAAGCCGCACCGGGCGCTGTTCCACGAGTTCAAGGGCGGCTCCTACGCCCCCGATGAGGTCGAGGGCTCGGGCGACGTCAAATATCACCTGGGCGCCTCGTCCAACCGCGACTTCGACGGCAACACGGTGCACCTGTCGCTGACCGCCAACCCGTCGCATCTCGAAATCGTCGATCCGGTTGTGCTGGGCAAAGTGCGGGCCAAGCAGGACCAGATCGCCGACGTGGTCGAACGCACCAAGATCATGCCGCTGCTGATCCATGGCGACGCCGCCTTTGCCGGCCAGGGCGTGGTGGCGGAGTGCCTCGGCCTGTCGGGCCTCAAGGGTCACCGCACCGGCGGCTCCGTGCATTTCATCATCAACAACCAGATCGGGTTCACGACCTATCCGCGCTATTCGCGGTCGTCGCCCTACCCGTCGGATGTTGCCAAGATGATCGAAGCGCCGATCATCCACGTCAACGGCGACGACCCGGAGGCCGTCGTGTTCGCCGCCAAGGTTGCGACCGAGTTCCGGCAGAAGTTCCACAAGCCGGTTGTGGTCGACATGTTCTGCTACCGCCGCTTCGGCCACAACGAGGGGGACGAGCCGGCCTTCACCCAGCCGCTGATGTACAAGCGGATCCGCCAGCAGAAGACGACGCTGGAGCTCTACTCCGCCAAGCTGATCGCCGAGGGTGTGGTCACCGAGGGCGAGGTCGACAAGATGAAGGCCGACTGGCGCGCGCGCCTCGAGGCCGAGTTCGAGGCGGGCCAGGCCTACAAGCCCAACAAGGCCGACTGGCTGGACGGGCGCTGGGCCGGGCTGAAGGCCACCAAGGAGAGCGAGGACGACGCGCGCCGGGGCCAGACGGGGGTCGCCATCGCGACGCTGCGGTCCATCGGCGAGAGAATGACCACCGTTCCCGACGGTTTCAACGTCCACAAGACGATCCAGCGCTTCCTCGACAACCGCCGCAAGGCGATCGAAAGCGGCGAGGGACTCGACTGGGCGACGGGCGAGGCGCTGGCGTTCGGAACGCTGGTGGCCGAGGGCCATCCGGTGCGCCTGTCGGGCCAGGACTGTGAGCGCGGCACGTTCTCGCAGCGCCATTCGGTGCTGATCGACCAGGAGAACGAGGCGCGCTACACGCCGCTGAACAACATTGCTGACGGCCAGTCCCGCTATGAGGTCATCAACTCGATGCTGTCGGAGGAGGCGGTGCTCGGCTTCGAGTACGGCTATTCGTTGTCCGAGCCCAATGCCCTGACGATGTGGGAGGCGCAGTTCGGCGACTTCGCCAACGGCGCCCAGGTGGTGTTCGATCAGTTCATCTCGTCGGGCGAACGCAAGTGGCTGCGCATGTCGGGGCTCGTCTGCCTTCTGCCACATGGCTATGAAGGCCAGGGACCGGAGCATTCCTCGGCCCGCCTCGAGCGGTTCCTGCAGATGTGCGCCGAGGACAACATGCAGGTCGCCAACTGCACGACGCCGGCGAACTATTTCCACATCCTGCGCCGGCAGCTGAAGCGCGACTTCCGCAAGCCGCTGATCCTGATGACGCCGAAGTCGCTGCTGCGCCACAAGCGGGCCGTGTCGCGCCTCGACGAGTTCGCCGAGGGCTCGTCATTCCACCGCGTGCTCTGGGACGACGCCCAGGTGCTCAAGGGCGAGAAGATCAAGCTCGCCAAGGACCCCAAGATCCGCCGCGTCGTGCTGTGCTCGGGCAAGGTCTATTTCGACCTCTACGAGGAGCGCGAGAAGCGCGGGATCGATGACGTCTACCTGATGCGCGTCGAGCAGCTCTATCCGTTCCCCGTCAAGGCGCTGGCCACCGAGCTCGGCCGTTTCAAGAACGCCGACGTGGTGTGGTGCCAGGAAGAGCCCAAGAACATGGGCTCGTGGAGCTTCGTCGAACCCTATCTCGAATGGGTGCTGACGCGCGCCGGCTCCAAGGTGAAGCGGGCCCGCTATGCCGGCCGGGCCGCCTCGGCGGCGACGGCCACCGGGCTCATGTCGAAGCATCTCGACCAGCTGCGCGCGTTCCTCGAGGAGGTCTACGCCGGCTGACCATTCCGGCCGTGCCCGGCCCTGGCCGGCGCGGCCCCCTCCGCACACAGTGTCCGCGACCGGCCCGCGCCGGATCCGGGCCGACCGACCGACAGACAACAGGGGTTTTGCCCATCATGGCGACAGACATCCGCGTCCCGACCCTCGGCGAGTCCGTGACCGAGGCGACGATCGGCAAGTGGTTCAAGAAGCCCGGCGAGGCTGTGAAGGCCGACGAGCCGCTGGTCGAGCTCGAGACCGACAAGGTGACGCTGGAGGTCAATGCCCCCACTTCCGGCGTGCTGTCGGAGATCGTCGCCAAGGACGGCGAGACCGTCGGCGTCGGCGCCCTGCTGGGCTCGATCTCGGCCGGCGGCGCTGCTGTAGCGCCCGCTCCTGCCGCCAAGGCGGCCGAGCCTGCCAAGGTCGCGGAGGCCCCCAAGGCTGCCGCGCCGGCCGCCAAGGCGCTGGCCGCAGACACGCCGCAGGCGCCCTCGGTGCAGCGTCTTGCCAGCGAAAGCGGCGTCGATCCGGCGGGCGTTGCCGGCAGCGGCAAGGATGGGCGCGTCACCAAGGGTGACATGCTGGCGGCGATCGCCACCGGCACCGCAGCGGCCGCTCCTGCTTCCGTCCCGGCTCCGGCTCCGGCTCCTGCCGTGGTGCGTGTGCCGTCGGTTGCCGGCGACGCGTCACGCGAGGAACGCGTGCGCATGACCAAGCTGCGGCAGACCATCGCCCGCCGGCTGAAGGACGCGCAGAACACCGCCGCCATGCTGACCACGTTCAACGAGGTCGACATGGGCGCCGTGATGGCGTTGCGCGCCACCTACAAGGACATGTTCGAGAAGAAGCACGGCACCAAGCTCGGCTTCATGGGCTTCTTCGTGAAGGCTTGCGTGCAGGCCCTGAAGGAGATCCCCGCAGTGAACGCGGAGATCGACGGCACCGACCTCGTCTACAAGAACTACTATCATGTCGGCATCGCCGTCGGCACCGACAAGGGCCTGGTCGTGCCGGTGGTCCGCGACGCGGACATGCTGTCGATCGCCGGCATCGAGAAGACGATCGCCGAGTACGGCAAGCGGGCCCGCGACGGCCAGCTGAAGATCGACGAGCTGCAGGGCGGCACCTTCACGATCACCAATGGCGGCATCTACGGGTCGTTGATGTCGACGCCGATCCTCAACGCGCCGCAGTCCGGCATTCTCGGAATGCACAAGATCCAGGAACGCCCGATGGCGGTTGGCGGCAAGGTGGAGATCCGCCCGATGATGTATCTGGCGCTGAGCTACGACCACCGCATCGTCGACGGCAAGGAGGCCGTGACGTTCCTGGTGCGCGTCAAGGAGGCGCTGGAGGACCCGGCGCGGCTCGTCCTCGAGCTGTGAGGCAGCGGACGGGGACGCAGCCATGCCGGGCGGGCGCGGGAGCGACCGGGTCCATGGCGGATGGCTCGCCATCCTGCCCATGATCCGCGCCTTGCATCATGGGTCGGGCTCGCCCTTGCGCCCGATCGCCGTGCGGCCATCGCCCATTCCTTGAGACTTCGCGCGCGTCCCGTGAGAACCCGACCCATCCCGGCCTGATCCGCACCGGACCGGCGCCGACAAACGAAGGAGGCCGACGTGGCCACTTATGATCTCGTCGTCATCGGCACCGGGCCCGGCGGCTATGTGTGCGCCATACGGGCCGCCCAGCTCGGCCTGAAGACCGCCGTCGTCGAAAAGCGCGCGACGCACGGCGGCACCTGCCTGAACATCGGCTGCATCCCCTCCAAGGCGCTGCTGCACGCTTCGGATCTGTTCGAGGAGGCCGGCCACGACTTCGCCGCCTTCGGCATCACCATCGGCAAGCCCAAGCTCGACCTGCCGACGATGATGAAGCACAAGGACGACACCGTGGCGTCCAACGTCACCGGCGTCGGGTTCCTGCTGAAAAAGAACAAGGTCGACGCCTTTCATGGCACTGGCCGGATCGCCGGCCCGGGCGCCGTGACCGTCACCGCCGAGGACGGCACCGTCCAGACGCTCGAAACCAAGGCGATCGTGATCGCGACCGGCTCCGATGTGGCGACGCCGCCTGGCGTTGCGGTGGCCTTCGACGAGACGACGATCGTGTCCTCGACAGGGGCCCTTGCGCTTGAGAAGGTCCCGGCCTCCATGGTCGTGATCGGCGCCGGCGTGATCGGGCTCGAGCTCGGGTCGGTCTGGCGTCGCCTGGGCTCGAAGGTCACCGTGGTCGAGTATCTCGAGCGCATCCTGCCGGGCATGGACGGCGAGATCGCCAAGCAGTTCCAGCGGCTGATGGAGAAGCAGGGCGTTACCTTCCTGCTGTCGTCCAAGGTCACCAAGGTCGAGAAGGCCAGGTCCGGCGCCAGCGTGACCTACGAGCCGGTGGCGGGCGGCGACGCAGTGGTGCTGACCGGCGACGTGGTGCTGGTCGCGACCGGACGGCGTCCCTACACCGACGGCCTCGGCCTCGAGGAGGCCGGCGTCGCGCTGGAGCGCGGGCGCGTGGTGATCGATGGTCATTTCCAGACGACTGTGCCGGGCATTTACGCCATCGGCGACGTGGTGCGAGGCCCGATGCTCGCCCACAAGGCCGAGGACGAGGGCGTCGCGGTGGCCGAGATCCTGGCCGGCAAGGGTGGGCACGTGAACTACGATGTCATCCCCGGCGTCGTCTACACGATGCCGGAGGTGGCCTCGGTGGGGCGCACCGAGGAGGAGCTCAAGGCCGCGGGCATTGCCTACAATGTCGGCAAGTTCCCGTTCACCGCCAATGGCCGGGCGCGCGCCATGCGTCACTTGGACGGGTTCGTGAAGGTGCTGGCCGACGCCACGACCGACCGGGTGCTGGGCGTTCACATCATCGGCGCCGGCGCCGGCGACATGATCCACGAGGCCGCCGTGCTGATGGAGTTCGGCGGCTCGGCGGAAGACCTGGCGCGCACCTGCCA
>JBEIIL010000167.1:0-6649 GCA_040380755.1 Methylobacteriaceae bacterium
GACAAGATCGGCGACCACCTGCCGGCACTCGTGCGTGCGGTGAAGCGCGACGGGCGGTCCGTGGTGTGGTCGAGCGACCCGATGCACGGCAACACCGTCAAGGCCGGCTCGGGCTTCAAGACGCGGCCCTTCGACCTGATCATCTCGGAGGTGCGCGACTTCTTCGCCATCCACACCGCCGAGGGCACCTATGCGGGCGGCGTTCACCTGGAAATGACCGGCAAGAACGTCACCGAGTGCACCGGCGGCGCCCGGGCGATCTCGGATGCCGATCTGCACGACCGCTACCACACCCATTGCGACCCGCGGCTCAATGCTGAGCAGGCGCTGGATCTCGCCTTCCTGATCGCCGAACTGTTGAAGAAGGAGCGCCTTGCGCGCGGCCGGCCCGAGGTCGAGGCCGCCGAATAGGTCGGAGCCGGAGCCGGCGCAGGGCCGATCGCAGGCTCAAGCCGAAACCCCGCGCGCGTCGTGCGTGCGCGGGGCAACCGTCGCCGGGGTGGCCCCGGTCAGTACTTCAGGGAAACGCCGGCCCGCACCGTGTTCATCGTGGTGCGCAGGCTCTTGTAGTCGGCCATGCCGATATGCTGGTACTCGCCGCGGATGATGATGTTGTCGAGCAGCGCATATTCGAGGCCGATGCCGATTGATCCGCCGACATTGTAGCCGAACTTGCTGTATGAGGCATTGCGCACCGAGCTCGAGTTGATACCCGTGATGGCATTCGTCGTCGGATCGATATTGTACTCGACATAGGTGCTGTTGTAGGTCGCCTGGTTGCGCTGCTTGGCCACCACGAAACCGATGGTCGCGTAGGGCAGGAAGCGACCGAACGCATAGCCGCCACGCGCTTTCAGCATCAGATAGTCGCCGATCTGCGACCGTGCCGCCGCCGTGTAGGTGACCGTGTCGCTGAACGGCGACCGGTCGCGGCGCCGACCGTCCGGATAGGGGTCACTGATGCCGGACGCCCGCAGCGGGTCCTGCAGATGCGTGTAGTCGATTTCGAGGCCGAGGACCACGTCCTCCCACAGCCAGTTGTAGCCGATGTAGCCGCCGATGCCGTTCTGCTGGTCGGATCCCCCGCTGCGCAGCCGGGCAAAGCTGGTGGCGAGGTCCTGGGCGATGTGCACGTAGTAGGCGTCCGCGGCCAGGTTGCTGATCGTGTTCGAATTCTTGAAGTCCGCCGTCGTGACATTGGCGTGGATTCCGCCATAGAGGCCGCCCCAGTTGAACTCTTCCTTGGGCTGCACGTAGCTGGGCTCGGGCAGCGGCGGCGCCGAATAGTCGGCTGCAAGCGCGGCGGGCGTCAGGGCCGTCGAGAGGGCGAGCGAGAGGGCGAGAGATGCGGCGAAGCGCATGGGCGGTGCCTTTGTCGTCAGGCCAGCGGCCTTGGCAATCGATGCTCCAGTGATAGTCAGGTAACCTTACCGCGCCGTTAATGCGCTCCGGCCCGCTCAAAGGCGCCGCCTGCAGGGGCCGGCCGCATTGTCCGCGACCCGGCCGCGCGCTAGATCAGGATCCATGACCCGCGCACCCGACACCCTGATCCTGGCGCTCGCCCAGCTCGACCCGATCGTCGGCGATGTCGACGGCAACACTGCCAAGGTCCGCGCCGCCCGCACCGCTGCGGCTGCCGCCGGCGCCGACGCGGTGATGCTTCCCGAGCTGTTCCTGGCGGGCTATCCGCCCGAGGATCTCGTGCTGAAGCCGGCCTTCCAGGAGGCCTGCCGCTCGGCCTGCGAGGCGCTCGCCCGCGACACCGCCGATGGTGGCCCTGCGGTGCTGGTCGGCCTGCCCTGGGCCGAGGACGGCGCGCTCTACAATGCCTATGCGGTGCTGGACAACGGCCGCATCGAGGCCGTCCGCTTCAAGGTCGACCTGCCGAACTACGGTGTTTTCGACGAAAAGCGCGTGTTTTCCCCCGGTCCCATGCCGGGCCCGGCCGTGCTGCGCGGCGTCCGCGTCGGCCTGCCCATCTGCGAGGACATCTGGGGCGAGGCCGTGGTCGAGTGCCTGGCCGAGACCGGCGCCGAGATGCTGCTGGTGCCCAACGGATCACCCTACTGGCGCGACAAGAACGACACCCGCCTGAACCTCGCCGTCACCCGGGTCACCGAAACGGGCTTGCCGCTGGTCTACCTCAACCAGAACTGCGGCCAGGACGAACTCGTCTTCGACGGGGCCTCCTTCGTGTTGAACGCCGATTGCACGCTTGCGGTGCGTATGCCGGCCTTTGCCGAATCGATCACCGTGACGCGTTGGACGCGGACGGCTGCGGGCTGGCGTTGCGCGCAAGGCGAGCGCGCGGTTCTGCCCGAGGGCGACGCCGCCGATTACGCCGCCTGCGTGCTGGGCCTGCGCCACTACGTCGACAAGAACCGCTTCCCGGGCGTCGTGCTCGGCCTGTCGGGCGGTATCGATTCGGCGCTGTGCGCCGCCATGGCGGTGGATGCGCTGGGCCCGGCCCGGGTGCGCTGCGTCATGCTGCCCTTCCACTACACCTCGTCGGCGAGCCTGGAAGATGCGCAGGCCTGCGCCCGGGCGCTGGGCGTCACCTACGAGACCCTGCCGATCGCGCCTGCGGTGGACGGGTTGGCCGCCGTGCTGGCGCCGGTCTTCGCCGGCCGTGCGCCCGACATCACCGAGGAGAACCTGCAGAGCCGCGCCCGCGGCACCATCCTGATGTCGATCTCCAACAAGTTCGGCCCGATGGTGGTGACCACCGGCAACAAGTCGGAGATGTCGGTCGGCTACGCCACCCTCTATGGCGACATGAATGGCGGCTTCAACCCGATCAAGGACCTCTACAAGACCGAGGTCTACCGGCTGAGCGCGCTGCGCAACCGCTGGAAGCCGGACGGTGCGCTGGGCCCCGACGGGCTCGTCATTCCGGAGCGGATCATCACCAAGGCGCCCACCGCCGAGCTGCGCGACAACCAGACCGACCAGGATTCGCTGCCACCCTACGAGGTGCTGGACGCCATCCTGGAGGGCCTGGTGGAGAAGGAGATGCGGGTCTCCGACATTGTCGCCGCCGGGCATGACCTGGAGACGGTGCGCAAGGTCGAGCGGCTGCTCTACCTCGCTGAGTACAAGCGTCGCCAATCGGCGCCGGGCGTGAAGGTGACCCACAAGAACTTCGGCCGCGACCGCCGCTACCCCATCGTCAACCGCTTCCGCGATCCCGGCGGGCCTGCTCGCGCACCGGACGCCGCGCTCGTCCGCGGCGCCGGCCGCAGCACGGCCGACGGCATCGATCTTTGACGGCCGGACAGCCGGTGGCCGGGTGAGTCGCCGGCAGGGCAAGCCTCGGCCGGCCCGCATGTTGTATTCATGCAACATACAGGACTCCGGCGAGGCGGGCTGTGGACAACCTGATCCCCCGGGGCTGGTTCCTGTGGATGGATTTGGGCCAGACTCCAGGCAAAACCTTGGGTTTCGGAGCGCAGGGCTGAACCCGCCCTGCAGCCGGGGGGCCCTCCGGAACCCGGAGAGGCCCCGTCGCGAACGATGCAAATCTGCAACAAGCCGCGTCAAACCAGCGTCCAAACAGCGGCAAAATCAAGTTAGACATTGTCGCCATGAGCAAATTTGGTAGCGTCATTGACAGCCAAGGCGGGGTCTCGCTGGATTGGCGTTGGGGCAGCCACTAGGCAGTCTCGTCAAAAAATGGGTGGCAACGCCCCGCGGTCCGGTCCCGGGCCAGAGGTCGGAAGCTGCCGGTGGTCATCACCGCAAGGAGCTGAAAATGAAGTTTACGAAGATCATGATGCTGGCAGGCGCTGCCGGGATCGCCACCATCGGTGGCGCCCAGGCTGCCGATCTGCCCTCGAAGAAGGCCGCGCCGGTTGAATACGTGCGCGTCTGCTCGACCTACGGCGCCGGCTTCTTCTACATCCCCGGCACCGAGACCTGCATCCGCATCGGCGGCCGCGCTCGTTACGAGTGGCAGTACGCCGAGCCCTATACCCGTGGTGACAGCACCACTGGTTCGCGCGCCATCGGCCGCATCTTCCTCGACGCCCGTACGGCGACCGAATACGGCCTGCTCCGCGCCTTCGTGCGTTACGACGTCGCTCGCCGCATCGGCCAGATCCGTTCGGGCACCGGTGTTCGCATCGGCTCCGCCTTCGACGGTACCGCCGTTGACTTCGCTGGCGTTGCCCAGACCCAGGTCGATCTGAACCGCGCCTTCGTTCAGCTCGGCGGCCTGCTCGCCGGTCGTTCGCAGTCGTACTTCGACTTCTACGCCGGCGACCTTGAGCTCATCGGCACGACGATGGGTTCGTCCTCCACCACCAACCTGCTCGCCTACACCGCCTCGTTCGGTGGTGGCTTCTCGGCCACGCTCTCGATCGAAGACGGCGTCGAGCGTCGTCAGCGCATCATCGCTGCCACGGCTGGCGGTCCGAACCCGGTCGGCTTCGTCGCTCCGGGTAGCTATGCTGGCTCCAGCATGCCTGACTTCGTGGGCGTGTTGCGCGTCGAGCAGGGCTGGGGTGTTGCCCAGCTGTCTGGTGCGGTCCATCAGGTCCGCGCTGTCGGCGCCACCACCGTTGGCGGTGTCACCGCCGTCGGCTTCGCTCCCGGCACCGAATACGGCTACGCCCTTAACGCCGGCGTGAAGATCAACCTGCCCATGCTGGCCGCTGGCGACCAGCTCTGGCTGCAGGCCACCTACGCCAAGGGCGCGATCAACTACCTGGTCGGCAACCCCTGCGGCCAGGGCCAGACGGGCTGCTTCTTCGGCGGCGTCGGCGCCGTCAACAACATGGCTGACGCGGTCATCGTCTCCAACGGCGGCGCTGGCAGCCTCCAGCTGACCACCGGCTGGGGCATCACCGCGGCGTTCCTGCACTACTGGACTCCGACCATCCGTCAGGGCCTGTTTGCCTCGTACGGCCAGGTTGACTACGGCAACGGCGTCTTCTTCGCCGGCAATGGCTACAACACCGCCTTCAACGGCAATAACGCCTTCCGTGACTCGACCTACTGGACCGTCGGCACCAACGTGATCTGGTCGCCGGTCAAGGATCTCGATATCGGCGTGGAAATCGACTACCTGAAGGCTGAAGCCGGCAACGGTGGCATCTTCTCGAACGTCGCCGGCGCCCCGGTTGGTCTGCTGCGTTCCAGCGAGGACCGCATCATCGGTCGCTTCCGCATCCAGCGCGACTTCTGATCCTCGGATCAGCGGTTGAGGAAAACCCCGGCGCTTGCGCCGGGGTTTTTCTTTTGGGATTTGGGTTGCGGCCGGCGACAGTCACGGCCATACTTGTTTTGTTCCTGTAGAAGTGTTGTTTTATTGATTGCGTCGAGGCGTTTATGCGCCTGTTGCGTGCTGTGGCCGCGGGATTGTCCGCTTTCGCCGCGGGGTCGCCCGCCGGTGCGGCCGACCGCGCCCCACGCCCGCAGCTGCCGCCCCCCCATGCGGGTCTCGAGGCCTGCCCGGATCACGCCTTCATCCGCCTGCCCGGCGCCTCCTCCTGCCTGCGCGTCTCCGCCCGGCTCCGGCTCGACGCCGGCCTCGCCGGCGCAACGTCCGGCCGCCGTCCCGTGACTGCATCCGCCATGCGCGCCACCACGACGCTGGAGGTCCGCGACACCACCGTCTGGGGCGACCTGCGCAGCGCCATGCGCTTCACCCTCGAGCGCGGCACTGATGGTCTCGCGGCACGCACCACGCCGACCCTCGACTACGCCGTCATCAGCCTGGCGGGGCTGACCGCAGGGCGCACCGACAGCCCCTTTCTCGGCGCCTGGCCGCTCGGCGGCGTCAGCCTTCTCGGCGGCGGCAACAATGGCCGCGGCAGCGATTTCGGCAGCGTCCAGCTGCTCGCCGCCACCTGGTGCCCGGCCGATGGCGTGGCGCTGACCCTGGCGGCCGAGGACCCGGGTGACCGCGATGCCTGGCTGGGCAACGCCATCGCCCAGCGGCCGCGCCTGCCGGACGTCGCCGGCGCGCTGCGGCTGGAGGGACCCGCATGGGCGCTGCAACTGTCGGGCGCCGTCCGCCAGCTGCAGACGGCGCAGGCCGGCGTGCCGGGCCTCACCGGCTATGCCGTCCAGCTTGGCCTGCAGGGCCGGGTGCCGGGACCCGGCGCCGCCGGCACCACGGCGGCCGTGCAGCTCGCCTACGCGCAGGGCGCCAACACCTACACCGGCTGGAGCTATGCGGTGGCCGGACGCTTTGAGCCGTGGCTCTACGACGCCTGGTTTGACGGCACCCGTCTGCGTCGCACCGCCACCCTGAGCCTCGGCGCAGGCGTCAGGATCGGCTGGCTGCAGCGGCTCTCCACCAGCCTCTTCGGCAGCCTGGGCCTGGCCCAGCAGGCCGGTCTTGGCGGCGACGTCGCGGCCTGGACGCTTGGCGCCAATGTCGTCGCCAGTCCGGCCCGTGATCTCGAGGTCGCCGCCGAGCTCGTGGCCACCGGCCTCGTCCGCCGCCGGCCATGGACATCGGACCGCCCCGGGGCCCCGCAGGGATATTCGGCAGCCCAGCTCAGGCTTCGGTTGCAGCGCGACCTGTGAACCGTGCGCAGGCATGGCGTTGCCTCCCGCGGTGGACAGCCGCAAACATCGGCCGGGTATCGCCGACGGCGCCAGGCAGGGATCCGTTGAGCGCATCTGCCGAGGTGGCGGGTGC
>JBEIIL010000168.1:0-6566 GCA_040380755.1 Methylobacteriaceae bacterium
CCCCCCCCCCCCCCACGACAGCCTTGCTAGGGGCGGTGGCCATGCCCGGGGCCACCGTCCCTCTCGGCGTGGGTTGGAGCACAGCCCCATTGCGTCCGACCGGGTGCGGTCGTCGCCGTTCGGCCGCTGGCGTTACACTGGCTTCGCTCGCAACGTGCGCGAACGCACATCGCATCTTTGGCGGGAGAGCCATGGTTCTCGTGTCGCGCCCATCTGGGGCGTCACCGGGGCGGGCTGGCGCGGTCCACAACCGGCGATGACGGGATCCCCGTCATGACGTGGTCGAAGGGGGCGGCGGCGGTGCCCGGTCCGTCGTCCCCTTTCGATCGAAAGTCGGTTCAGCCGCGAAGGCCCTCACGACGGACCCACTCCTCGGTGCGCGCCAGCGCCCGGAGCAGCCTGTCGAACATTTCATCGATCTCCGCCGGGGTGATCACAAGCGGCGGACAGACCGCGATCGTGTCGCCCAGGTTGCGAACGATGACGCCTTCGTCCTGGGCGAAAGCTACGGCGCGGGCGCCAACGGCCCGCTTGGCCTCGAACGCGCGCTTGGACGGGAGGTCTGCGACCAGTTCGATGCCGGCCACCAGTCCCTTGCCACGGACCTCGCCGACCAGCGGCAGCTCCCGGATCGTCTCAAGGCGGCGCCAGAAGCCGGGAATGATGCCCTGCACATGGCCGATGATGTTGTCGCGCTCGTAGATCTCGAGGGTCTTGACGGCAATGGCCGAGCCGACCGGGTGACCCGAATAGGTGAACCCATGCCCGAACGTGCCGATCTTGCGGCTTTCGTCCAGCATGGCCTCGTAGATCTTCTCCGGAATGAGAACAGCCGAAAGCGGAAAATAGGCTGACGTGATGGCCTTGGCGAGCGACATCGTGTCGGGGCGCATGCCCATTGCCGAAGAGCCGAACATGGTGCCGAGCCGGCCAAAGCCGCAGATCACCTCGTCGGCGATGAGCAGTACATCATGCCGGTCAAGAACCGCCTGGATCTTCTCGTAATAGGTCGCCGGCGGAACCGTGACGCCGCCGGCGCCACCCACCGGCTCGGCGATGAACGCCGCCACTGTGTCGGGCCCCTCGCGCAGGATCATCTCCTCGAGCTCGCCGGCGAGGCGCGTAGCAAACTCCTCCTCCGTCTCACCCGGATTGGCGAAGCGGTAGTGGTGCGGGCAGGACGTATGCAGGATGTTGGGGATCGGGAGATCGAAATCAATGTGATTGTTGGGCAGTCCCGTCAGCGAGGCCGAGGCGATCGTCACGCCGTGATAGCCCTTCAGCCGAGCGATGATCTTCTTTTTCTTCGGTCTGCCGATGGCGTTGTTGTAGTACCACATCAGCTTGATCTGGGTGTCGTTGGCGTCCGAGCCGGAGGCGCCGAAGAACACCTTGGACACGGGCATGGGCGCCCACTCCTTCAGCTTTTCCGCCAGCTCGATCGCCGGGTCGTGGCTCTTGCCGCCGAAGAGGTGGGTAAAGGGCAGCTTGAGCATCTGCTCGCGCGCCACCTCGACGAGCTCCTCGTTGCCGTAGCCCAGCGAGGTGCACCACAGGCCGGCCATGCCCTCGATGTAGCCGCGGCCATCACTGTCGAACACCCAGACGCCCTTGCCGCGCTCGAGCACCAGCGGACCGGTTTCGCGGAAGGTCGCGAGATTGGTGTAGGGGTGGATCAGCGTTTCGACATCGCGGGCTTGCAGGTTGGTTAGCATGGCTTATTCGTCCAAAAGGCGGGAGCGTCCATGATGGGCGCCGCCAGTCGCCACGTCAAAGCGAAACGGCGCCGCACGACTGGGAGGAATGGCAGGCATGTCCAGACACGAAGAGCTCACACGGGCTTCGGCCTGTTCGATGGTCAGCAGGCTTCAGTCCGGCGAGGTGACGCCGCATGACTGCCTCGACGCGCTGGAGGCCCGCATTGCCGCCGTGGACCCGGCCGTCAATGCCCTGCCGACCCTGTGTTTCGACCGCGCGCGTCGCCACGCCGACGCGCTGATGGCAAAGCCGCCCGCGGCGCGCGGTCGGCTGGCCGGGCTGCCGGTGCCGATCAAGGACCTGACCGAGGTGGCCGGTGTGCGGACCACCTACGGGTCGCCGCTGTTTGCCGACAACATGCCCGAGGCGTCCGATCCGCTGGTGACGACGCTCGAAGCGGAAGGCGGCGTCATCTACGCCAAGTCCAACACGCCAGAATTCGGCGCTGGCGCCAATACCTTCAACCCTGTGTTCGGCGCGACCCTGAACCCGTGGAACCCGGCGCTCTCGGCGGCCGGCTCGTCCGGCGGGGCGGCCGTGGCGCTGGCCACAGGCATGGCCTGGGTGGCGCATGGCTCGGACATGGGCGGCAGCCTGCGTAATCCGGCCAGCTTCTGCGGCGTCGTCGGGCTGCGGCCCAGCCCGGGCCGGGTCGCGACCGACCCCGGCAACAAGATCGACCGGCTGCTGTCGGTCGAGGGACCGATGGGACGGACCGTCGAGGATGTGGCGCTGCTGCTGGACGCCATGACGGGCGAGTGGCCCGGGGATCCGCTGTCGCTGCCGCGCGGACCGGATCGGTTCCTCGATGCGGCACGCTCCGGCTGGCGGCCGAAGCGGGTTGCCTTCTCGGCCGATCTCGGCGTTACCCCGGTCGACCCCGAGGTTGCGGCGATCTGCCGGCAGGCCGCCGAGCGGCTGGCGGGAGAGGGCGTCGCGGTGGAGGACGCACACCCTGACCTGAGCGAGGCGCATGACACGTTCCAGGTGCTGCGCGCCATGAGCTTTGCGGTCAGCCATGCGTCCAAGCTTGCCACGCACCGCGATGCCCTCAAGCCGGAGGTGGTGTGGAACATTGAAAAGGGTCTTCAGACGCCGATGGCCGACGTAGTACGGGCCGAAGCGCAAAGGTCGGCCATGCTGGCACGGACGCTGGCCTTCTTCGACGACTACGACCTGTTGCTGTGCCCGGCGACCATTGTGGCGGCGTTCCCGATCGAGCAGCGTGCGCTGGAGAGCTGCAACGGGCACGATTTTGCCAACTACGTCGAGTGGTTAGCCATCGTCTATGCGATCACGCTGACGACGGCCCCAGCCCTGTCCTTGCCGTGCGGCTTCACAGCGGATGGCCGGCCGGTCGGTCTGCAGGTGGTGGCCCGCCCGCGGGGCGAGGCCCGGCTGCTGGCCGGCGCGCGCATGATCGAGGAGGTTCTCGGCCTCGGCGCCATCACGCCGATCGACCCGAAGCCGGCGCGCCCGATGGCCTGACAGGCCTAAACGGTCAGCGCCACGCGCTGATGGAGGCGTCGCGAGTCAGCTGCCGACAGTCGGCGCGGACGCAGAGCGGGCTGAAAGCGGAATCCATCGTGTTCAGCCCCGGAACGTGACGCACGTAGTGGTGCCCCCAGAAGGGGAACTTGCGGTCGAAGTCCCGGTGGAGGGGAGGTCGCTCTAGACGCCCGGTGGTGGAACGAAGCTGCAGCCCAGCGCCTCGAGCATCCCCGCCACCGCAATGGCGGTGCGGTCCGCCCCTTCGGCGGCCACGATCTGCACGCCGCGGGGCAGTCCGTCGGCAGCGCGGAGCACGGGTGCGACGGCGGCCGGCATGTGCGCGAGCGAGGCCGGCGCGGCCCAATGCAGCAGGTCGAACCAGGGACGCGGCCGGCCGTTGATTATGAGACTGCGCCCCGCGACGGCAACCTCCGGATGAGGCACGGCGCCAACAGGTGCTGGTGGCATCAGTACCACGTCATAGCGCTGGAAGAACGAATCCCAGGCCTGCTTGATAGCCTGCCGGCGCTTCTGCAGGTCCTGCCATCGCGCCACGTCGAGGCGGGCCGCACGGGCGCGCAGCGCCGCATGGGAGCGGTCGTCGTCTGCCGGGAACTGCGGGGCGCCTGCCGCGAGGGCCCTGCGCTCCTCCTCCGGTAAGCCGGCTGCCAGGATTGAGTGGAACAGCAGCGCATAGACCTCGAACATGTCGCAGAAGCTGAATCCGGGACGGGCCTCGTCGTCGACCTGCGCGCCGGCTCCGGCCAGCAGCGCGGCCGCTTGAATGACTGCGTCGCGTACACTGGTGTCGACAGGGGCGAAGGGGTCGTCGATCCACAGCGCGACGCGCAGTCCCCGCGGGTCGCTGCGGCGGGCCGCATCGAGACGAGGGACGACACCGGTCGGGTCGGGCGGTCCCATGATCACGGTCAATGCGAGATCGAGATCCGCCGCCGAGCGGGCGAGGGGGCCTGCTGTGGCGAGGTCCGTCTCGGCCGTGATGCCGGGCGGCGGCGGCACGTGGCCGCGTGTCGAGACGAGGCCCCACGTCGGCTTCAGCCCGAACACGCCGCAAGCATGGGCAGGCCAGCGGATCGAGCCGCCGAGATCGGAGCCGAGCTCCAGCGCCGCCATCCCGGTGGCCACGGCCGCCACCGCCCCACCGGACGAGCCGCCCGGTGAGTATGCCGGATTCCAGGGGCTGAGCGTGCGTCCGAACACGCTGTTCTCCGTGACCCAGTCGTCCGACAGGGGCGGGATATTGCTTTTGCCGATGATCACCGCTCCAGCCGCACGCAGGCGGGAGACGGCGGCCGCGTCACGCCCGGGCACCCGGTGGGCATAGGCCGGGCTGCCGGCCGTGCTGCGCATTCCGGCAACATCGAACGCATCCTTGATGGTGACCGGCAGGCCTTCCAGCGGACGGGGCTTTCCTTCGGCGCGCCTGCGGTCGGATTCGTCGGCTGCAGCCAGTGCGCCATCGGGATCAACCGTGACGACGGCGTTCAACTCCGGCCCGAACCGGTTGATCCGCGCCAGCGTCGCGGTCACAAGCTCGCGGCTGGATAGGTCGCGGCTAGCAAGGGCGGCAAGCAAGGCGGTGGCGGGCTGCAGCAGATCGACCATACCGGGACGCTGGCATGACGAGGGGTCGCAGGGCAATGCAGCCACGAAAAAGGGCGCCCTGCGGGGCGCCCTCGATCTGTTGGCCGTTGATCGGAACGATCAGGCGGTCTGTTGGATGGCGGAGAGAACCCACGCCCGACCGCGCTCGCGGCGGAACGTCCAGAGCTCGGTTGACTGCTGCGGCGCGACGGGGTCGCCCTCGATCACGCGGCCGGTCTTGCGCTCGAACAGGGCGCCAACGAAGGAGAACCGCATCGCGACAGTAGCGTAATCGACGCTGCCTTCCGACCAGGCCTCTGCCAGGTCACCCTGGAGCAGCTGGACGTCCTTGACGCGGTCATGCTGGCCCTTGGCAGCAATGCGCGACAGATCCTCGCCGAAATACGCCGCCATCTCGGGGGTGCAGTAGCGGCGCATGCCGCCCTCATCCTCGGCGTCCCAGGTCGCGTTCACGTCGGCCAGAAGCTTTTCGAACGCCGCATAATCCGAAGGACCGATTCCAACCGTATCGGTCGGCTCGGCAGACGCCATCGCCGGAGCAGGCTGTCCTGCTGCAGCACCGAGCCCCATGCCCGCGAGCGCTCCACCGGCCGCAGGAGCGGCCGTGCGTTGCACCGGCGAGGTCATGTCAAGGCCGGCTGCCGGAGCCGGTGTCCGGCCGGCACCGGCCATGGCCGGCGACGAACCCGCATTGCGCCCGCGGAAGAACCGCACCGCCAGATAGATCAGGCCGCCAATGAGCGCGACCTGCAGGATCAGGCCAAGAACGCTCATCAGACCGCCCATGCCGCCCATTAAGCCACTGCCGAACAGCATGCCGATAAGCCCGGCGCCGAGCAGACCACCCATCAGGCCGCCGGCGAAGCCACCAAAGAGCCCGCGCTTCTGACCCTGTGCCGCCTGCGCCGCCATACCGCCGACCTGACCGGGCTGCGTTACGCTGCGCTGGATTGGCGCTGCAGTCGACGGAGCAGTCGTCGTCGATGGCGGAGCGGAAGACGTCTTCGAACCGCGGCTGCCCATGCTGCCGCCGCCGGAAGGCTTGGCCTGCACCGTCCCGAGGCCGAGGGCCAGAACGGCGATGGCTGCGAGGAGGACGCGGCCAGGCCGCGCAGAAAGCTTCGTGGTCATGTTCATCCATCCGAGGGCACGATGCCCAATGCCGCCAATATGGTACAAGACTGGCCAGAACAACAGAGGGGTCGTGATTTTTTCAAGATGCGAGCCTCAACATCGTTTCCGTCGCACCGCACAGTCGTTCTTCCGATAGTCTGGATCCTCGAAAAATCCTGACTTCGAATGTTTAACACGACCGATGTCATCATAATTACCATCAAAAAATTGTAAAATTGGTGTTTGGCAATGTGTGTCTACATGGTAAATCCTGTTGAGCGTCGTGCTGTCTGCGTCCTCTCGGAGGCGCCATCCTTTGCCGCTCTGATTTGCTCATGGCGCGGGTTGCGCAGCCCGGCGCTGCCGCCTATAAGCTCCGCGCGTCGGAGTGTAGCGCAGCCCGGTTAGCGCACTAGTCTGGGGGACTAGGGGTCGTGGGTTCGAATCCCGCCACTCCGACCATTTGCTCTCCCGATTTCACTGCGGGGGGATCGAAAGGCGTTGGCCTGGCGATCGACCCGCGGTTTTGGTCGCGGATGTGTCGCGTTTTGGCGAGTTCGCTCGCGAATTGAGAGCCA
>JBEIIL010000169.1:0-6382 GCA_040380755.1 Methylobacteriaceae bacterium
CACCCCCCCCGCGTGGGGGGTGGGGGCCCCGGGGTCTCGCCCCCCCCCTATCCTGGGGTGGGGGGGGGGGGGCCCCCCCCCCACCCACGGTCCGGACCGCGCCAGCCCTGCCGTGGACGCCCCGATGGGCGTGACACAACCAACCTGAAGGCCGCACAACCCGTTCGCTGTGCGATCTGGCACGTTGCCGGGTCGGTGGGACCGCCGCGCGCCGATGGCTTTCGAACAGAGTGTGCGCTATGGCACGCTGGCTTCGGCCAGCCTGTCGCAAGGGTTGATTAACCCTGATGGTCGAGTGTCGGGGGAGATGTGGAGCAGGAAGGCCTTGCCCTGATTTCTCCACGACAACGCCATGGCCAAGCTGAAAAGGGCGGCCAGCCTGAGACAACCGGCGGACAATCCTCCGGGGCCCAGGCTTCCAAGGAAGGACGACAAATGCCCGTCGAACTGCGCGCCGTCACCAAGCGCGAGACCAATTTCCACGCCCCCAACGCCGGCGCAGCCTATGCCGAGCAGTTCAACCCGATCGGGATCCCCGCCGTTGCGGCCGCCGCCGCCCAGGTTCGCCGTGCGCCGCTGGACACCGCCCAGAAGGCAGCCGGTCTTCGCCTGGATGTCCCCGCCACGCTGCTTGACCGCGACGACGCCTGACCGTGCTCAGCCGACGCGGCGTCCTGAAGGGGTTGGCCGGCCTCGTGCTTGGTGCCACCGGGTTTGCCTCGTATGCGCTTGCAATTGAGCCGCGTTGGCGGCTCGTGGTGACCGATTACGCCGTGTCTCCACCGGGCTGGCCCGCTGACCTGCCGCTGACGATCGTCTTCGTCAGCGATATCCATGCGGGCGAGCCACACATGTCGCTGTCCCGGATCGCCGACATTGTCGAGCGAACCAACGCGCTGGGGGCGGATCTGGTGCTGCTGGGCGGCGATTTCGTATCCTCCCAACGCATCGTGCTGCAAGGCTACTCCGCGCGCGAATGGGCGCCGCTGCTCGGCCGCCTGAAGGCACCGCTCGGTATCTACGCGGTCCTGGGCAACCATGATTGGTGGCACGGGCCTGCACCGCACCTGCCGGCCGACGGCGGCCGCGGCACCCGGGATGCGCTCGTGGCCGCCGGCATTCCCGTGCTCGAGAATGATGTTGTGGCGTTCAGCCACCGCGGCCGGCGGTTCTGGCTCGCAGGACTGGGCGACCAGATCGCCCACCGGCGCAACGGCCGGGTGGTGGGCGGGGTCGACGATCTCGCCGGGACGCTGGCCAAGGTCACCGACGATGCCCCGGTGATCCTGCTGGCGCACGAGCCCGACATCTTTCTCGACGAGCCGGCACCACGGGTATCCCTGACGCTCTCAGGCCACACCCATGGCGGTCAGATCCGCCTGTTTGGCTACTCGCCGGTGGTTCCGTCGAACTACGGCAAGCGCCTCGCCTACGGACACATTGTCGATGGCAATCGCCACCTGATCGTCTCTGGTGGACTGGGAACGTCTATCTTTCCCGTGCGCATCGGCATGCCCCCGGAACTCGTCCGGATCAGGCTCAGCGGCGCAGCCGCTACATGACGATGACCTTCGTTCCGCTCGGGACGCGGCTATAGAGATCGATCACGTCAATGTTGCGCATGCGGATGCAGCCGGAAGATACCGCACGGCCGATCTTTTCCGGCTCGTTGGTGCCGTGGATCCGGTAAAGCGTGTCGCGTCCGCCGGAATAGAGATACAGCGCACGCGCACCCAGCGGGTTCTCCGGTCCCCCGGCGGTCGGGCGCACATGCGGCCAACGCCGCACCATCTCGGCGGGCGGTGTCCAGTGCGGCCACTCGGCCTTGCGCTGAATCACGGCCTCACCGGTCCAACCGAAGGCTTCATCGCCGACCGCCACGCCGTAACGGATGGCCTTTCCGTCCGGCTGAACGAAATACAGGAATTTCGACTTGGTATCGA
The DNA here is from genome assembly GCA_040380755.1 of Methylobacteriaceae bacterium. GTDB lineage: Bacteria > Pseudomonadota > Alphaproteobacteria > Rhizobiales > Beijerinckiaceae > Alsobacter. The sequence goes on from JBEIIL010000169.1 coordinate 1,944, forward strand.
CGACGATCGTGCCGGGCTTCTGGCCGGTCGGGTCGTCAATCCGGTAGCGCTCGAACGGCAGATGCAGTTCAGCCGTCGGCACCAAGGCCAGCAGCTCGGTGTCACGCTTGCCGAGACTCGGCGCGGCCACCGGCTCGTAGCGGCAGGCCACCATCGCGAACGCCAGTGCGGTCAACACAATGCTTCGAAACATACTGCCCGTCATCCGCACGTGCGCGAATCCTTGTCGTCTCATTATGCCATCGAATAGCGCCATGGTTACCAGACGATGAACGGGCGGGGTGTGCCCTGACTGCCGCACCGAGCTGAATTCGCCTCTCCGCAGCGTGAATTGCCCGATCCGCACTGACGTGGATCAAGGTCTGGAGCAAGTGCAACGCCGGATGGACGTGGAGGCGTGGCGCAGCGAGAATGAAACCAAGAAAATCGACTGGAGACGCCCGCCTTTGAGCACCCTCCTTATCTCGCATCCCTGCTTTGTGCGTCACCAGACGCCCCCCGGCCACCCCGAGCGTCCCGACCGGATCCGGGCCGTCGAGCGGATTCTCGAGCACGAGCGATTCATGGCACTGGAGCGGGAGGCGTCACCGCTTGCCGCCATCGAGACGCTGATCCTCGCCCATCCCGAATCCTACGTGCGCGCCATCGAGGAGGCGGCGCCGCGCGAAGGGATGGTGCAGATCGACGCCGACACGACCATGTCGGAAGGCACCTGGGAGGCGGCCCTTCGCGCCGTCGGTGGCGCCGTGCTGGCCGTGGACGAGGTCGTCTCCGGCAAGGTCCGCAATGCCTTCGCGGCGGCGCGCCCGCCTGGCCATCACGCCGAATCCTCCACCGCCATGGGCTTTTGCTTCTTCAACAACGCCGCAATCGCGGCGCGGCACGCGCAAAAAATGCATGGCTTGGAGCGTGTGGCGATCGTCGACTGGGACGTCCACCACGGCAACGGCACCCAGGAGATCTTCTGGGCCGACAAGAGCGTGATGTACTGCTCGACCCATGAAATGCCGCTCTATCCGGGCACCGGCGGAGCACATGAGCGCGGCGAGCACGGCACGATCGTCAACGTGCCGCTGCGGGCCGGCGATGGCGGTGCCGAGTTTCGAGAGGCCTTCGAGGTCGGGATCATCCCGCGGCTGGAGGAGTTCAGGCCGGATCTGGTGATCATCTCTGCCGGGTTTGACGCCCATCTGCGCGACCCCCTTGCCAATCTCAACCTGGTCGAGGCTGATTTCGCCTGGGCGACGTCACAACTGATGGACATCGCCGACCGGTTCGGCAACGGCCGCGTCGTCTCTCTGCTGGAGGGCGGCTACGATCTCGAAGGGCTCGCCCGCTCGACCGCCGCGCATGTAATGACACTCATGCGCGCGGGATAACGAATGATAAACAGATATTTTGAACGGTTTACCGCCGTTCTCTGAGGAAAAATTCAACTCGTGCTGACGGGCCTAGCTTCAATCACCACGAAAGCCTGCGCCATCGGCGGGTCATCGGTCAACGTCAGGTGGATGACGGCGATATGGCCGGCCGGTGTCAGCGCTTCGAGGCGCGCCTGTGCACCGCCCGTCAGCGCCAGCGTCGGCGCGCCGGAGGCGAGGTTCACCACGCCCATGTCGCGCATGAACACGCCGCGCGAAAAGCCGGTGCCCAGCGCCTTCGCACACGCCTCCTTGGCGGCGAAGCGCTTGGCATAAGACGCCGCCCGTGTCGCCCGGCGGTCGGACTTCGCCTGCTCGACAGGCGTGAAGACCCTTGTGACAAAGCGCTGGCCGAACCGTTCCAGCGTCTGCTCGATCCGGCAGATGTCGCACAGGTCCGAGCCGATGCCGATGATCATCGCAGAGGGCGGCTCCGGCCCGCATCCATGGCGGCGCGCATGCGCGTGATTGCCGCATCCATGCCGATGAACATCGCCTCGCCCATCAGGAAGTGCCCGATATTGAACTCGACAAACTCCGGTACACCGGCGAGCCGCTCCGCCGTGTGGAAATCGAGGCCGTGGCCGGCGTGCATTTCCAGGCCCAGCGACGCACCGACCTCAGCCGCGCTGGCGAGCCGCGCGAACTCAGCCTCGGCCTTGTCGTGCTCGCCCTGCTCGACGGCCTCGCACCACGCGCCGGCATGCAGCTCGACCACCGGTGCGCCCAGCCGGACGGCACTGTCCAGCGCCGCCGTGTCGGCCTCGATGAACAGCGACACCCGGATCCCGGCACGGACCAGGTCGCGCACATAGGGCGCCAGATGGTTGTGGCCGCCCACGACGTCGAGACCGCCTTCGGTGGTTCGTTCGCTGCGCTTTTCGGGCACCAGGCAGACCGCGTGCGGGGCCACTTCCAGGGCGATCGCCAGCATCTCGGGCGTGGCTGCCATCTCGAAGTTCAGCGGCCGGTCAATGGTGGCCTTGAGCGCCGTCATATCGGCATCGCGGATATGGCGGCGATCCTCGCGCAGATGGGCGGTGATGCCGTCCGCCCCGGCAGCGATCGCGGCGACGGCCGCTCGCACAGGATCGGGACGGCTGCCGCCACGCGCATTGCGGAGCGTGGCCACGTGGTCGATGTTGACGCCAAGGCGCAGACGATGGGTCATGTCAGGCTCTCAGGCCACGGCTGCCGGGCTTGGTCGGCGGGATGGCGGCAAGCTCCGGCGGCAGCGCATCGGCCGGATAGGCCGGAACGTCGAGCGCCGCGAGGCTGACCATCGGCACTCCGACGTCGACCTTGCCGCCAGACCGGTCGATCAGGCAGGCGGCACCGACGATGGTGCCGGGAAACTCCCTGATCGCCTCAAGGCATTCGCGCGACGAAAGGCCGGTCGTGACGATGTCCTCGACCATCAAAACCCGATCCAACTTGCCGATGTCGAAGCCCCGGCGCAGCCGAAAGCGGCCGTCCTCACGCTCGACGAAGATCGCCCTTGCACCCAGCCAGCGGGCCGTCTCATAACCGGGCACGATCCCGCCCACTGCCGGCGAGACGACCACGTCGATCTTGCCGAACTCGCAGGTCACCTTCTCGGCCAGCGCCTTGCACAGCCGCTCGGTTCGGACGGGATCCTGGAAAACGAACATCTTCTGCAAGAAGACCGGACTGCGCAGCCCGGACGAGAGGATGAAATGCCCCTCCAGCAGCGCGCCGGCTGCGCGGAACTCGGCCAGAACCTCGTCGGTCGTCATCGCAGCACCTGTCAGATTCGTGCGGCAGAAATCGCAGAACCGGGCAGGAGGCGCAAGTGCGGCCCGCCGCCCCATCCCTTGCCCGCGGGAATGCCGTGAGCCTAACCGTTGACACGGCTCACATCGCTCACGACAGGCCGGGCCTTGAGGCCGGCGATGATGGCGTTCAGGTGCTTCAGGTTCCACACCTCGAGGTCGATGACGATTTCGCGGAAGTCGGAAGCGCCCTTCCCCACGACGGACAGGCTGTCGATATTGCCGTCATTGTCGCCGATCACCTGGGCGATCTGGGCAAGCGTCCCCGGCTCGTTGATGGCCGTCACGGCGAGCTGTGCGGGAAACCGCTGCGGCTCTGTCTCGTCGATGTCCCAGCGAACGTCGAGCCACCGGTCGGGCTGATCGTCGAACGCCGTCAGCGCCGGCGACTGGATCGGATAGATCGTGATCCCCTCCCCCGGCTTCAGGATCCCGACGATGCGGTCGCCCGGAACGGCACCGCCGTCCGGCGCGAACCGGACGGGAAGGTCCCCGTTCAGCCCCCGGATCGGGATCGAGAGCTTCGAGGGCTTTGCCTTGCCGGTCCCCGGCACCTTGAAAACGAGGCCCTCGGCCGTCTTCAGCCCGAACCAGCCGCCCTCGGTTCGGTCTGCCTCCGGCCCGGCGGAGCGCTCCTCCTTGAAGTCAGGATAGACCGCCTTGACCACGTCGCCTGAGAAGATTTCACCGCGCCCGACGGCGGCCAGCACGTCCTCCAGCGAGGTGCGGGCCAGCCGCGGCAGGGCCGCCTTCAGCTTCTCTTCCGAGAAGGTCTTCTTGCCGCGCTCGAAGGCCCGCTCGACGATCTGCCGCCCGAGGCCCGCATACTGCTTGCGCACCGCCGTGCGGGTGGCGCGGCGGATGGCGGCGCGGGCCTTGCCGGTGACGACGATCGCCTCCCACGCGGCCGGTGGAACCTGCCCGGGCGCCCGCGCGATCTCGACCTCGTCACCATTGTGCAGCTCCGAGAGCAGCGGCACGATGCGGCCATTGACCTTGCAGCCGACCGCCGTGTTGCCGACATCGGTATGCACCGCATAGGCGAAGTCGATGGGCGTGGCTCCGCGCGGCAGCGCGATCAGCCGCCCCTTCGGGGTGAAGCAGAACACCTGATCGTGGAACAGCTCCAGCTTGGTGTGCTCGAGGAACTCCTCGGGGCTTGAGCCCTCCGCAAGGGTCTCGACCGTCCGACGCAGCCACTCATAGGCGCGGCTCTCGCGCGCAA
>JBEIIL010000170.1:0-6248 GCA_040380755.1 Methylobacteriaceae bacterium
AGCAGAGCTGCACCGCCGGCCGCGCCGCCTTCATCACCGGCCAGTCGCCGATCCGCACGGGCCTGACGAAGGTGGGGCTGCCGGGCACGCCCGAAGGAATGAAGCCCGAGGACCCGACCATCGCCGGCCTGCTGAAGCCGCTCGGCTACGTCACCGGCCAGTTCGGCAAGAATCATCTCGGCGACCGCGACGAGATGCTGCCGACGGCGCACGGCTTCGACGAGTTCTTCGGCAACCTTTACCACCTCAACGCCGAGGAGGAGCCCGAGAACCCGGATTACCCGAAGGATCCCGAGTTCAAGAAGCGGTTCGGCCCGCGCGGCGTGATCCACAGCTTCGCCGGCGGCAAGATCGAGGACACCGGCCCGCTCACCCGCAAGCGCATGGAGACGGTCGACGAGGAGGTCAACACGAAGGCCCTCGCCTTCATGGAAAAGGCCGTGAAGGACGACAAGCCCTTCTTCCTGTGGTGGAACTCCACGCGGATGCACATCTTCACGCATCTGAAGGCCGCATCGCAGGGCAAGACCGGGCTCGGCATCTATGCCGATGGCATGGTCGAGCATGACGGCCATGTCGGGCTGCTCCTCGCCAAGCTCAAGCAGCTCGGCATCGAGGACAACACCATCATCATGTACTCCAGCGACAACGGTGCGGAGACGTTCACCTGGCCGGATGGCGGGACGACGATGTTCCGCGGCGAGAAGAACACCAACTGGGAAGGCGGCTACCGCGTCCCCACCCTCATCAAGTGGCCGGGCGTGATCAAGCCGGGCACGGTGGTCAACGATGTCGCCGCCCACGAGGACATGATGACGACGCTGCTGGCGGCTGCCGGCGCGCCGAACGTCAAGTCCGAGCTGCTGCAGGGCAAGAAGGTCGGCGACCGCACCTACAAGGTACACCTCGACGGCTACAACCTGATGCCCGCCCTGAAGGGTGAGGGCGCATGGCCGCGCCAGGAGTTCATCTACTGGACCGACGACGGCTCGGTGGCGGCGCTGCGTCACGGTCCTTGGAAAGTCACGTTCCTGAAGCAGAACGACTTAGGCCTGAGGGTGTGGCAGACGCCCTTCGAGGTTCTGCGCGCGCCGTCGCTCACCAACCTGCGCATGGACCCGTTCGAGCGTGCGGAGGAGGAAAATGCGATGGGATACCAGCGCTGGTATATGGAGCGCATGTTCGCAATCGCCCCGGCCGGCGCCTTCGTGGCGCAGTGGCTGCAGAGCTTCCGTGAGTTCCCGCCGCGCCAGAAGCCAGGCAGCTTCAACCTCGACCGGGTGATGGAATCGGTGATGCGCACCAACCAGTAAGGCCATCCAACAGACAGCGGCCCGGGATTTCGCGAAGAAGACCCGGGCCGTTTCACGACGACACTGGCCTCGTTGCGCACGAGGACGGGTTGCCGCCTTTCGCGACGACGACCGTTGCGCCCGACATCTCGTAGCCCCATCTGACGGGCGAAGCGATCAACTGCCGTCCGCGCCCACGTGGCATTGACCGCGACGACAAACCGGACGGCCTGAAGCTGAATCCGATCGGTTTGCAGCGTCTCCGACGGCAGCTACAGCTAAGTTCCGTTGATGCGCGCAACGCTTAACCATCACAAATCGGCGTGATAAATAAATGAACGTCAAGACGTCATATTTGATTTTTGCCTTTTGCGCGGTCTCCGCGATCGCCCTCATGTATGGGGTCAATCCGGGTTGGTTCGCCCGAACCTTCCTCGGTGTGCCAGAGCTTGGCAGGGACTTTTCACACATTCTGCGTGCGGTCGCGGGCCTTTACCTGGCCCTTGGCTGTTTCTGGCTCTATGCCGCGTTCCGTCCAGACTACCGGAACGTGGCTATCCTTACGACGGCGGTTTTCGCCGGTGGTCTCGTGGCTGGCCGGCTGCTGAGCTTTGGACTGGACGGGTGGCCGTCACCCATTTTGGTATTTTATGCGGTTCTCGAATTGGGGCTTGTGCCGATCGCGCTCTGGGTGCTTCGGCGCGCGGATTGAGGCTGGTGCACAAGATGCCGGACCGATGAGGGCCGTGGGAAGTATGGAGCCGGGATTGCGAAGCGCCAACACGGATCATGACTGGTTCCTCGACCGTCCGTTCGTGGTCGCGCCGATCCAGGGCCTGGCTACGCAGTTCCTGCAGACCATGAAGGATTGTCCACCGAGCCAGTCGCCGGGATCCTTCAATCTCGGCAAGATCGAGGAAGCGCTACGCAAGGGTAACTGATTGGCCTCATCACGATCCCGGCGGGTCCTCGCGGACCTGCCGGTTCTGCCCGGCCCGCGCCGTTCAGCTCTTGCGCGACAGCCGGATGATGCTCCGGCCCTCGGCATCCAGCAGGTGCAGCAGGCCGTTTCGCAGGTCCATTCCGCGAACCCGGGCCAGCGCCGAAAACAGTTTCTGCTCCTGGTCCATCACCGCCGGCGGGCACATCATGCGCGTCGATATGACGGGACCGATCGACAGGGCGGTTCCATCCTCGCGCAGTTGGCCGTTGTAGCGGTTGCAGCCGGCCATGCCGGCGACCCGGTCGCCATCGGCCTCCAGCGTCGACTGCAGGTTGTCGATGACGCCGCGCCCGTCGATGTCCTCCACGATCCAGACGCCCTGCGGCAGCGACGTCGCTGTGGCCGTTACGGCCGTGCCGGCCAACAGGGACGCGGCCAGCACGACGGCGACGAGGGACGCATGCATGGCCAGGCTCCGACTTCGATAGCGCAGCGATTCATGCCGGGATGCGGCGGCAGAATCAGGGCAGTCGGGTCAGGGGACCCCGCCCGATTACCAAAACGTATCTTGGCGGATCCGATCCGGCCGGTAGTCTTTGGCAGTCACGATGAGTGGCGATTGCTTCAACTCCTTGCCCCCGCTCCGGCGGGGCTTTTTTTTGGCGGGTGTCGGCCTGACGATCCATTTGTCTGGTCCCGGACTTGGTCTTAAGCATGCAGTCGACCGTGCCATGAACCGCGAGGGGCCCGATGGCCTGGATCCGTCGACTGTTGATCGCCTGCATGCTGGTCGCCTGTGCGGGCACAGCCTGGGCGCAGCAACCGGCAGTACCCGCCGGTGTCCCTGCCGGCATGACGCGCGAGCAGTTCGATGCGCTGGTCGAGGCGATCAGCAAGTCGGTTGCCGAGAAGATCAAGACGGCTCCGGTCGCCGATGCGGGCAAGCCGGCGGCAGCCGTCGCCCCGGCCGTCGTCGATGACCTCGAGGCGAAAGTCGGAGCGTTCCTCGCGCATGCCGGCACCGTCGTGCTGGCGCTGCCGCAGCTTGCGCACGACCTGGCGCGAATCCCGAAGATGCTCGACCAGAGCGAGCAGGGCGGGCGGGGCGCCCTGGTGTTCCTGATCCTGCTGTCATGCGCCGCTGCCGCTGCCGTCGCGGCCGAGTTCGGCATCCGTCGGCTGTTCGAAGAGGCGCGCCAGCGCATGTCAGCCGAGGCGGAGCAGCGGTCGGGCCTGCATGCCGTGCCGCTGATCGTCCTGATCGCGCTGGTCGACGTGGTGGCGCTCGGTGCCGTCTGGCTGGTGTCCTACGGTGCCGCCGGTGCGTTCTTCCACGGCACCGACGGCCAGTCGAAGCTCGCCGCCCTTGTCCTGACCGGGCTGTTCGCCTGGCGGCTCTACATGCTGGCCTTTCGGGTGGCGCTGCGGCCCGGCCTGCCCGGTGCGCGGCTGGCCGTGATGGGCAATGACGAGGCTTGGCTTGTCTACCGGCGTATTTCGGCGGTGATCCTCGCCATCGTCGGCCTGCGGATCATCCTGCGGGTCCTGATTGCCATCAAGGCTGACAGTGCCGGGATCTCGTTCGGGCAGGTGGTCGCGGCACTCGTCATCTTCGGCGCCTTCATGTGGGCGGTGCGTGATTGCCGTGCGGCCGTTGGCGAGTGGTTCGCCGATCTCGGCCGTGTCGAGGGTCGGGTCTCGCTTGGCGAACGCGCCGGGCGAAGCTGGGCGGTCTTTGCGGTGCCGTTCTTCGCCGTGCTGACGCTGGCTCAGATCTACGGCGCCGTCGCGCTGCGCTTCTCCATCCCGTCGGCGATGCTGCTGACCCTCAACGTGGTGATCACGCTGATCCTGCTCGAGACGCTCAGCGATTTTCTCACACGGAGGATGGAAGGCCATATGCTGGCCACCAAGACCGCCCGTCCGGCGCGGTTGTCCGACGTGGTGGCACGCTGCGTGCGGATCGCCGCCTTCATCGCGGCCGCCACGATCGTTGCCCAGACCTGGATCGTCGACGTCTTCGCGCTTGTCGACCAGTCCGGCTGGCAGCAATTGACGCGCCGGTCGGTCACCGCCGGCATGACGCTGTTCCTCGCCTTCGTGGGATGGGAGCTGGTGAAGTTTTTCACCAACCGCTATGCCGCCGCCAACGGGGCCGTCGGCACGGGCGGGCCGGTCGACGAGGATGCAGCCCACCCAGGCGGGGCATCGCGGCTGGCGACGATGATGCCGTTGCTGCGCATCGCGCTCGCCATCGTCATCACCATCGTGGCGCTGCTGATCGTGCTGTCGGAGCTCGGCGTCAACATCACGCCGCTGATCGCCGGCGCCTCGGTGTTCGGCCTGGCGATCTCGTTCGGCAGCCAGACGCTGGTGCGCGACATCGTGTCGGGCATCTTCTATCTGGCGGACGACGCGTTCCGGGTCGGCGAATACATCGACTGCGGCAAGGCCAAGGGCACGGTCGAGGGGTTCACGCTGCGCTCGATCAAGCTGCGCCACCAGAACGGGCAGGTTCACACCATCCCGTTCGGCCAGCTCGGGCAGATCACCAATTTCAGCCGCGACTGGTCGACGCTGAAGTTCAACCTGCGGTTTGCCCGTGACACCGATCTGGAGAAGCTGCGCAAGCTCACCAAGAAAATCGGCCAGGAGATGCTCGAGGATCCCGAGCTCAAGGACGAGTTCATCGAGCCGCTGAAGATGCAGGGCGTTGCCGACATCCTCGACAACGCCATCGTGGTCCGCTTCAAGTTCACGGTGAAGCCGTCAAAGCCGACCTTCGTGCAGCGCCAGGCGGTGAAGCGCATGGTCGCGAGCTTCGCCGCCAACGGGATCGAGTTCGCCAGCGCCACCGTGTCGGTGCAGACCGTCGGCGGTGGCGACCCCGCGGCGGCGGCTGCCGCGCAGAGCATCGCGGCGCGCTCCCAGGCGGCCGCCAATGCGGCTACAGCCGCGGCTTCGGCCGGCTGATGCCGGCGCGTGCATCAGCAATCCGTCTTGTCAGCTGTCACGCCGCCGGCGCCGGCGTCCCTCGTCGGAGGACGCGGCACGGCGCGGCGGCAGGGTGACGACCTTTGCCAGCTCCGGGAAGGCGTCGACCTTGTGCGGGAACGCCATGGCGGCGACGAAATGCTCCTGGAAGGAGGGCTCGAGCGCCGTCTCGATCTTCTCGATCCGCCGCACCACGGCCTCGATCTCAGCCCGCGCGGCGCGATTGAGCAGCGCGATCCGTGCGCCGGTGCCGGCGGCGTTACCGGCGGAGCCGACATAAGCGAGGTCGCAGTCGGGGATCAGGCCCAGCACCATCGCGTGGGTCGGGTCGATATGGCTGCCGAAGGCACCCGCCAGGGTGATGCGGGCGATCCTCGCTCCCTCCCAGCGGTCCAGCAGCAGCTTGACGCCGGCATAGAGCGCGGCCTTGGCGAGTTGGATGGCGCGGATGTCGCCCTGGGTCACGGCGATGCGCGGTGTGCCGTCATGCAGCACATAGGCAAAGGTGCGGCCCTCGGCGACGACGCGCGGCGTGCGGGCGGCCAGCGTGCCATCGATGACGCCGTCCTCGGTGACGAGACCGGCCAGAACCATCTGGGCGACGACCTCGATGATGCCCGAGCCGCAGATGCCGGTGACGCCGGTCGGCCCGATGGCCGCTGCGAAGCCTGGCTCGTCTGACCACAGATCGCAGCTGATAACACGGAAGCGCGGTTCCAGCGTGGCGGGGTCGATCCGCACCCGCTCGATGGCGCCGGGCGCGGCGCGCTGGCCCGAGGCGATCTGCGCGCCCTCGAAGGCCGGTCCGGTCGGCGACGAGCAGGCGAGCATGCGCTCGCGGCTGCCGAGCACGATCTCCGCATTGGTGCCGACATCGACCAGCAGGGTCAGCGCGTCGCGCAGGTAAGGTCCTTCAGACAGCACCATGCCGGCGGTGTCGGCGCCGACATGGCCGGCGATGCAGGGCAGGACCCAGGCGCGGGCGCCAGGCGCCAGAGCGAGGCCGATCTCGGCTGCGG
>JBEIIL010000171.1:0-6184 GCA_040380755.1 Methylobacteriaceae bacterium
CAGCTCGGGGATGCGCGGGCCGAGGCCGGCGCGCTGCAGCGTCTCCAGCATGGCGATGCACTGCATCAGCGTCTCGCCCGTGCCTCCCGACTTGGAGATGGCGACGAAGCGGGTGGCATGCAGCGGCAGGCGGCGCAGCACCGCCGCGTAGGTGCGGGGGTCGAGATTGTCCATGAAGTGGACGCGGGGCGGCGCGGCCAGGGCGCCGAGGCCCGGCACGCCGTAGTCGCGCAGCTGGGCCAGCGTCTGGCCGCCCAGGCTGGAGCCGCCGGTGCCGAGCAGGACGATGTCAGTGGCGCCGGCGCCGGTCAGACGCACCGCGGCGGCGGCAACGGCCGGGAGGTCGCGGGTCTCGGTGGAAAGATCAAGCAAAGCGAGACGGTGCTGCGCGGCGTCGTCCTTGAGGCGCTCGAGCGCCGGAGCAACGGCGGCCAGGGCGGCGTCGAACTCCGCAGCCGGAATGCCGCCGGTGCCGATCGTGGCCTCCATGGCGAGGTCGAGGCTGTGGTGCACGGCCATGGCGTGTCCTCCTGTCGTCTTCTGTGGTCGAACCGAGGCTCGCCTGCCGCGTCAAGCAGCGCCGGCACCCCCGCTCAGAGTCCGGTCGGGCGTCCCACCACGGCGACCAGCAGGCGGCCGTCACCAAACAGGCGGGCGGCGACGCGGGCCGCCTCGTCAGGCGTGACCGCGGCGACGAGACCGTTGCGGCGGTCCATGTAGTCGATGCCAAGGTTGTCCACCTGGATGCGCACCAGCTGGCCGGCGATCTTGGTCGAGGTGTCGAAGTTCAGAGCGTAGGAGCCGATCAGGTATTTCTTGGCCTTGTCGAGCTCGTCCTCGGTCGGGCCGGAGGCGCCCATGGCGCGGATCTCGCTCTCGATCAGGGCCAGCGATTCGGCGGCGCGCTCGTTCTTGGTCGAGGTGCCGCCGGAGACCAGCGCGGCATGCGCATAGGGCGCCAGATGCGAGTAGACCGAATAGGCAAGGCCGCGCTTCTCGCGTACCTCGCGGAACAGGCGGGCCGAAAACACGCCGCCTCCCAGCACGTGGTTGACGATCAGACCGGGGATCCAGTCCGGATCGCGACGGGCGAGACCCGGCGCGCCAAAGCGGATCGACGATTGCGGGATATCGAGGTCGACCACATGGCGGGTACCGATGCCATGCGGCGCGACATCGGCCACGATCTCCAGCGTGGCCCCGGCCGGCAGATGGCCGAAGACACGGTCGAGTTCGACGGCAAGAGCCGCCGCATCGATGGCGCCAACGACGCCGATCTTCAGCGTCTCGCGGGCGATCACCCGCTCCCGGTAGGCTGTGAGATCGTCGCGCATGATCAGCGGCAGACTTTCCAGCGTGCCATGCACAGGGCGGCCATAGGGATGGTCGGGGAAGGCCGACGCCGCGAAGGTGCGGGCGACCATCGCGTCGGGATCGTTGAGCTCATGGCGCACGCCGGCCTCGACCTGGGCCCGGACGCGCTCGATCGCCTCGTCGTCGAGACGCGGCTCGGCCAGGCAGAGGCGCAGCAGATCGAAGGCCTCGCCGCGATGCTTGATCAGCGTGCGCAGCGTGCCGGAGACCGCGTCACGATCGGCATGAAAGCGCAGCTCCACGGCGAACTCGTCGAGTCGTTCGTGGAAGGCGGCGCTGTCATAGGGGCCGGCGCCCTCGTCGAGCAGGCCGGCGAGCATCGCCGCGGTGCCGGCCTTTCCGGGGGGATCCTGGGCGGCGCCGCCGCGCACCGAAAACTCCAGCGCGATCAGCGGAACCGTATAGTCCTCGACCAGCCAGGCCTCGATGCCGGACGGCGAAACGACGCGCTGGATGCGGGAGGCGTGGCTGGCGTCGCGCGCGACGGGAGCGTTCATGACGGTCACTCGGGATGCCTCCGGACGGCTCAGGCCGCCTCGTCCTTGATCAGGTAGCCGGTGACGCAGTGGCGCGGGTCGAGCCAACGGCGTGCGGCGTCGCGCACGGCCTCCGCCGTCACCGCCTCGATGTTGTCGGGCCAGCGCGACACGCTCTCGACGGTGCCGCCGGTGGTGAGCGTCGAGCCGTAGATTCGGGCGAGCGACGACTGGCTGTCGCGGGCATAGACCGTGTCGGCGATCAGCCGGGTCTTGGCGCGCTCAAGCTCGCGCGCTTCGACGCCGTCAGCGACAAGATGGGCGACCGTGGCGTCGATCTCGCGGCCGAGCGCCTCCAGCGCCACGCCGGGGCGTGGCACGGCGTAGAGCAGCAGCCGGGTGCGGTCGAGGGCGGTGCCCATGTACCAGCCGCCGGCCATCACCGCGTTGCGGCTCTCGACAACGAGGCGGCGGTGCAGGCGGCCGGTGGCGTTGGCGCCGAGAACCTGCAGCAGCACGTCCAGAGCCTCGGCCTCGCCGGGTGCGGCGGTGGCATAGGACGGCACCAGCCAGGTGCGCTGCAGCACCGGCTGCTCGACCTTGGGGTCGGCGAGGCTGACAAGCCTCGAGGCGCGGGAGTCGGGCTCTTGGGGGCGGACGCGCACGGGCGCCTCGCCGCGGGCCGGGATGCGCCCGTAGGTGTCGTCGGCGAGGCGGTGAACCTCTTCTGCATCGACATCGCCGGCCACCACCAGGATGGCGTTTTCGGGGGTGTAGAAGCGGCGGTAGAACGCCAGCGCGTCCTCGCGGCCCAGTCCCTCGATCTCGTGCATCCAGCCGATGATCGGCTTGCCGTAGGGGTGGTGCGTGAACAGCGCCGCCGCGATGGATTCACCCAGCTGCGAGCCGGGATCGGTCTCGACGCGCATGCGACGCTCCTCGAGCACCACGTCGCGCTCGGGATCGACGATGTCGTCCGACAGGACCAGGTTGGTCATCCGGTCAGCCTCGAGCGCCATCATGGTGCCGAGATGCTCGCGGGCGACGCGCTGGTAGTAGGCGGTGTAGTCCATCGACGTGAAAGCGTTCTCCTGGCCGCCGAGTTCGGCGACGATGTTGGAGAACTCGCCCAGCGGGTGCGCCTCGGTGCCCTTGAACATCAGGTGCTCGAGGAAATGGGCGATCCCCGACTTGCCGGCCGGATCATCGGCCGAGCCGTTGCGATACCAGATCATGTGGGTGACCACCGGAGTCCGGTGATCGGGGATGACGACAACCTCAAGCCCGTTGGCGAGGCGAAAATCGCTCACGGCCGGGCCGGCAGCGCTTGCGGCGGCGGCATCGCTCTCGGCGGCTGGGCTCGATGTCATCTGACGCGGATCTCCCTGGGGCGGTCCTGCAGCCAGGACCGCTTCCTCATATAGACAGGGGCCCTGCCTTGCGACAGAGCCCCCGGTGCCGCATCGGCGGCGAAGCTTACTGACGGCCGGACTGCTGCCTGTTGAACGTCCAGGGGCTGGCTTCCTCGTTGTCGCTGATCTTCGGCTCGATCCCGCGGCCCGGCAGCTTGCGGGAGGCCTTGTCGGACGGAGCCCGGTAGCCGCTCGGCGGATCGGTCAGGTAGCGGCGGTCCGGCTCCTGCGACGCCAGCAGGTTGGCCTCGGGTCTCGGCTTGGCGTTCGCCCCGGTGGGACCACCCGTCCAGAACTCGCGGCGCAGCTCGTCCTCGTAAGGGTTGGCAGGGCCGGTGTTGAGGCCGGCCCCGGCCACACGCCCGCCGCGCATTTCATCGATCGAGAGCGGCTTGCCCTCGTTGAGCTTGTAGGTGAGCGTGTCCGTGCGCGGGATCTTCGCCTGCGCGGCTTCCTTGCGCTTCTTCAGCACGTCCGGATCAGTCGGCCAGGCGGCGTTGGCGCGCGCCAGCGACTGCTGCGGCGGGCGCAGGTCCATCTTCGGCGGCACCACGAGCGGGGGGCGCTCGCGGTACTCGATCTCGGGCTTGTCATCTTCCTTGAGGCCCAGCATCGACATGAACGAGTTGAGCGTCTCGGACTGGGCGCGCGCGGGCGCGGTGCCGGCAAGCGACGCCAGCAGTGCCAGGGCGGCAAGCGGGAGGACTGCGGAGGCTCTGGAGACCATGCGATCCGATCCTTGGGAAGAGGGCGATCCTGCCCGGTATCACGGCATGTGCCCGGACTTCGGGGCAAATTCGAGGCAGCGTCAGGGGTTCGTGCCCGGGTCGGCTCGCCCGCTGCCTGGCGGCGGGCCTCCGGACCGGCGTCCCTCGACGAAGAGCGAGTCATACAGAATCAGCGCGACACCCGCAACGATCGCGGAATCGGCGACGTTGAAGACGTAGGGAAAGACCGGAATCCAGTGCAGCAGGACAAAGTCGGCGACGGCGCCATAGAGCGCCCGGTCGACGGCATTGCCCAGCGCCCCACCGATCAGCAGGCCCAGCGCGATCGCCAGCACCGTGCCGGTGCCGCGGGCGAGCCAGACCGACAGCCCGATGGCTGCAACGATCGAGAAGACCACGAGCCCCCAGCGGCCCCACTCCTGCTCCTGCTGGAACAGGCCGTAGGAGATGCCGCGGTTCCACACCATGACGAGTTCGAACAGCGGCCCGACACGCAGCGGCGGCCGCTCCGGCAGCCGCAGCACGTAGAGGATCCATGCCTTAGACGCCTGGTCGGCGAAGAAGACGAGCGCCGCGACGGCGGCGCCGAGGACGGGCGGCCTCATGGCGACGCCCCGCGGCGTGCGCTGCTCATGCCGCCCCGTGACGCGTATCCCATTCGCGCAGCGCCGCGGCATCGCGCGGCGTCACGTCGGGATAGGCCGGATCGCTGCCGACCTCGGTGGAGATCTTCCACGACCTGGCGCATTTGCGGCCCTCGGCCCGGCTCGGCACGACAGAGACCCCGGCGACGTCCTCGAGCCGGAAGGCACCATCGGGACCGTCGCCCTGCATCACCAGCAGTCCCGAGGTGATGCAGACCTCGGCCATGTCGACCGACGCAATCAGCCCGCGCAGCGCGTCGTCGGCGATCCACAGCTCCGGTGCCGCCTCGAGCGAGGCACCGATCCGCTTGCTGGCCCGCTCGATCTCGAGCGCGCCGGTGACGACCCGCCGGACCCGGCGGATCGTCGCCCAGCGCTCCGCCAGCACGTCGTCGCGCCAGGCGGCCGGCGTGTCGGGAAAGAGCGCAAGGTGGACGGAGCCATTGGCGTCCGGGGTGCGGGACAGCCAGGCCTCCTCGGATGTGAACACCAGGATCGGCGCCAGCCAGACGACCAGGCGGCGGAACGCGGCGTCGATGACCATCAGGGAGGCGCGGCGCGTGGGCGAGGAGATCGGGTCGCAATAGAGCACGTCCTTGCGGACGTCGAAGTAGAAGGCCGACAGGTCCGTGGTCATGAACCCAGTGAGCTGCGACACCACCTTCTTGTAGTCGAACTCCGCATAGGCCTCACGCACCACACCGTCGAGCTCGGCCAGCCGGTGCAGCATCAGCCGCTCGAGCTCGGGCATGGTGGTGGGCGGCTGAACGGCCTCCTCAAAATGCGCCAGGCTGCCGAGCATCCAGCGCAGCGTGTTGCGCAGCTTGCGGTAGGTTTCGACGAAGGTCTTGAGGATCTCTGG
Organism: Methylobacteriaceae bacterium; assembly: GCA_040380755.1. Classification (GTDB taxonomy): domain Bacteria; phylum Pseudomonadota; class Alphaproteobacteria; order Rhizobiales; family Beijerinckiaceae; genus Alsobacter. The sequence goes on from JBEIIL010000171.1 coordinate 5,497, forward strand.
ACCGATCCGCAGATCGTCGGAAAAATCCGAGGCCGCCACCCACAGGCGCAGGATGTCGGCGCCGGAATCGCGGATCACGTCCTGGGGCGCCACCACGTTGCCCTTGGACTTCGACATCTTCTCGCCCTTCTCGTCGAGGACGAAGCCGTGGGTCAGCACCACGTCGTAGGGTGCCCGGCCGCGGGTGCCGCAGCTCTCCAGCAGCGAGGAGTGGAACCAGCCGCGGTGCTGGTCGGACCCCTCCAGATACATCACCGTGTCGCGGCCGCCATCGATGCCGCGGTGGATGCCGGCGAGGCCCGGGAAGTGCTGCGGATCCTCCAGCGTGAAGGCGTGGGTCGAGCCGGAATCGAACCACACGTCGAGCACGTCGTGCACCGGCGTCCAGGCGGATGGGTCATCGACAAGACCGTCAAGGAAGCGGCGGGGATCGGCCGCGAACCAGGCATCGGCGCCCTCGGCCGCAAAGGCATCGCCGATGCGGGCGACGAGCTCGGCATTGCGGGAGAAGCCAGGTCCCGGAGCGAGGTCAACGACGTTGCCGCCGTCGTCCTGGCGCACGAAGACGGTGATCGGCACGCCCCAGGCACGCTGGCGCGAGATCACCCAGTCGGGGCGGTTCTCGATCATGCCGTTGATGCGGTTCTCGCCGCTGGCCGGCACCCAGCGGGTGCGGGCGATGGCGGAG
>JBEIIL010000172.1:0-6179 GCA_040380755.1 Methylobacteriaceae bacterium
AGCTACAAACTGTCGTTTTTCTGCCGGGCCTAAAGCTTTGCCTGTTTTCGCGGAAAAGCGGTTTCGAGAGTCGCGTTGATACGTTCAAATTGCGCGGCGGCCCGCATTGCGATAAATAGGGAAAACCCGTCAACGTCGGGATGTCCGAAGAGTGCGCTTGGCTCGCACTGAAACAACCGAGCCAAGCTTGATTGCCATTCGGCACCTGGCGAAGTCCCGTTAAACCAGCGTGAAACGACGCTTTTATCGGCTCCAGTTTCGCGCGCTACGTCAACCTGTTTCATGCCGCGTCGGTCGGCCCATTCCGCAATGAAGTGCGGACGGCGAGGCTGTCTCGACATGTGACGATCGCAAATTCTCGCAACTTTTGCCATCGGCCTTACCCGAGCATCCGCTCCTCGAAATCATCCGGAATCTCGCCGAACCGCTCGACCACCGTCACGCTCTCGACCTCGCCGGTTTCGTCATCGGCCCGCACCGCGATCACCGCCGCGCCGGGGAAGCGACCGGCCAGCGCTGCCGCCTTCTTGCGCGCGCCACTTTCGGTCGCGGCGACCTCGCGGTCGCCCGGTACCAGACGCTTGCGCTTGATGACGAAGCTCTGGACGATGATCGTGGTCTTCAGGGTCACACGGCACCTCGACAAAGGCCCTGCGTCGGCCTGAGCGGCGACACTGGACGCTTCGCCGCTGCGCCGCAACAGACCGCTGCGGTGGGCGTCCGCGATGCCGCAACCGGAGCGATTGCACCTGCTCCAAGGCGCCCGGTGGATCGGCCGATTTCGCGCAGCGGGCAAACGCAGCCGCGGAGACCAACACAAAACTGCAACATGACGCAGATAGCGAGAATCGTCCGACATGAAACGAGTCGGCGGCGCCGCCAGTTGCGGACGCTGTGCACCGCACAGGGAGAGAGCGCGATGGCCGAACGCGAGACAGTGGCGATCGAGACAAGAGCCGAAGCGCCGATGGCCCGCAACGCGCGGCTCAAGCAGGCGGTTTACCGGCACAAGCCGATCTCCAAGCGCGGCATCCAGGAGCGCCTGTTCACGTTGGCATTTTCCGGTCTGGTCTATCCGCAGATCTGGGAGGACCCGGTCGTCGATATCGAGGCGCTGGCACCGCGCGACGGCGAGCACATCGTCGCGATCGCGTCCGGCGGGTGCAATGTGCTCAGCTACCTGACGGCGGCGGACATCCGCGTCACCGCAATCGACCTCAACCCTGCCCATGTGGCGCTGAACAAGCTGAAGCATGCCGCCGTGGCGCATCTGCCCGACGGCGAGGCGTTCCGGCGCTTCTTTGTCGAGGCCAACCGCGACGACAACCGCAAGCTCTATGACACCCACATCAAGGTCCATCTCGACAGTGCCAGCCGGGCCTATTGGGAGAGCCGCGACCTGCTGGGCCGCCGCCGCATCGGCTATTTCAGCTCGAACCTTTACCGCCATGGGCTGCTCGGACGCTTCATTGCGGCCGGTCACCTGCTCGCGCGTGCCCACGGCCATGACCCTCGCCGGATGCTCGCCGCGACCTCGCTGGCCGAGCAGCGCGCCATCTTCGAGCGTGAGCTGGCGCCGATGTTCGGGCGTCGTCACATCCGCTGGCTGCTCGACAGGCCTTCGGCTTTGTTCGGCCTCGGCATCCCGCCGTCCCAGTTCCACGCCCTCAAGGGTGACGAAAGCCACATGGCAACAGTCGTGCGCGCCCGCCTCGAACGGCTCGCCTGCGACTTCGACCTGAAGGACAATTATTTTGCCTGGCAGGCCTTCGGACGGGCCTATGCCGGGGAGGGCGGTTCGCTGCCGCCCTATCTGCAGCCGGGCCATTTCGAGACGCTGCGGGCGCGGATCGGCAATGTCGATGTCCAGCACCGCTCCTACACCGAGCATCTCGCCGAGCAGCCTGCGGCCTCGCTCGACGGCTACGTCCTGCTCGACGCCCAGGACTGGATGACCGACGAGCAGCTGCTGCAGCTCTGGACCCAGATCGCCCGGACCGCCCGGCCGGGCGCCCGCGTGATCTTCCGCACCGCCGGCGAGGAGACGATCCTGCCGGGCCGCGTGCCGGACTCGATCCTCGGCCGGTTCCGCTACGATCCCGAGGCGTCTCGCGCGATGCACGCGCGTGACCGGTCGTCGATCTATGGTGGGTTCCACCTTTACGTGCAGACTGGCGAGGCTGCCGCGTGACCATGCCGACGGGCAACGGACGGGAAGGCGAGGCCGGCCCCGGCCTTGCCGCGGCGCAGATGGATGCGATCTACCGCTACCAGCGCTACATCTACGATGCGACCCGCAAGTTCTTCCTGCTCGGCCGCGACCGCTTGCTCGACGAGCTGCGGCCACCGGCAGGCGGCACCGTCCTGGAGATCGGCTGCGGCACCGGCCGCAACCTCGTGCTGGCGGCACGGCGCTATCCGTCCGCCCACCTGTGCGGGTTCGACATTTCGCGGGTGATGCTCGACACCGCCCGCGGCAAGATCGCCAGCGCCGGGCTGGAGACGCGTGTCCGGGTGGCCGAGGGCGACGCGACCAGTTTTGACCCACAGGCGCTGTTCGGAGTCGCCGGCTTCGACCGGGTGTTCATTTCCTACGCGCTGTCGATGATCCCGCCCTGGCGCGCTGCGCTGCCCCAGGCGCTGCAGGCGGTGAAGCCCGGCGGCCGGCTGCACATCGTCGACTTTGGCCAGCAGGAGGACCTGCCTCGCTGGTTCCACCGGATCCTGACCGGCTGGCTCGCGCGCTTTTCCGTCGAGCCCCGGGCAGATCTGGAGGCGATCCTGCGGCGCGTCGCGGCGGAGCATGGCTGCATGGTGCATTTCGAGCGTGCCCTGCGCGGCTATTGCGACCACGCGGTGGTGACGCGCCCGGTCTGACAGAGTAGCTGCTCGCGGCGTTGACCCGGCCATTGCCGGCTGGGGAACAAACCTCCCGGCGGCGCACCATTCGGCTCGGCAATGCACTATTCGGCACACGCCTGCGGTCGCTCAGGCACACTCGCTTGCAGCGCCCTGTCGGCGATGCCTGACCTCGGCTCGGTCCCGCAACTGGTGCGGGTCCCACACTGGTTGGCGGGACCCGCGCCTAATCACAATCAGCCCAGCCGGTGTTCCGCTGCGTAGCGCGCCGCCAGCGCCTTGGTGGCGTCGACGCAGTCCTGCGCCAGGTGCCAATAGCGATCCTGCAGCTCGATGTTGAACACCACCCCGGCCGGGAACCGGCAGGTGTCCATCAGCGTATTCCAGGGGATGTCGCCCCAGCCGACCGGCAGATGCAGGTCGCCATGGCCAAAGGCGAGGCGCTCGCCAGTGGTGAACATCCAGATGTCGTCCTGCCGGCCGAAGCTGTCATGGACATGCAGGTGCTTGGCGAAAGGCGCCAGCGCCGCACATTCGGCGACGAGGTCGCCGCCCCGGTAGGCGAGGTTGAGATAGGCGTGGCTGAAGTCCAGCGTCGCCTGCACATGGGTGTGGTCGATGGCCTTCAGCTCCTGCGCGAGGCGGGCCGGCGCCGCCGCCTCGACCTTGCCCTCGTAGCCGCCGAACAGGTTCTCGACGCACACGATGATGCCACGCTCGCGCGCCACGTCGCCGACCCGGGCCAGGCACTCGCGCTGCTGTGCATAGGCCGCCTCGATCCCGCCCTGCTGGTCGCGGGCGATGAGGCCGGTGTGCATCACGTAATGGATCGCCTCGAGCTCGGCGGCGACGTCCAGCGATGCCTCGAGCACGTCGAGGTGGCGCTGCAGCCGCCACGGCGCGTCGAAGAGGTTGATCGCCAGCGGACCGTGCACCGTATAGGTGACGCCGCGCCCGGCGCTCAGCCGTTTCACGGCGGCGAGCTGGTCGCGCCGGATGCGGCCACCGACCACCAGGTCGAGATCGTAGGTCGCGAGCTCGATGCACTCGACGCCGAGCGCCTGTGCCTTGTCGAGATTGTCCCCGAACCCGGAGAGATCCGGGGGGCCGGGGCGGGCTGAAATGCCCGTGCCGAGAACGCCTGTCGCCATGTCTGTCTCCCGTCCGCTGCTGTCTCCGCACCGCGAGAATCGGCGGAGATACCATGACGTCTGGATCGTGGCCTGCGGTTACGCGGTGATGACGGTGTGGCCTGGCGTGAGGCCTCATCCCCAACGGTCTTGCGCATGTGGAGAGAGTAGGAGCGCCTCGTCGCTCGGCCATGCCGAGGCTTTGTCACGCCGGCCCGATAGGCTAGCGTCGCTGCTGTCAGAGACGCCTGCAGGAGGATCCGCCATGAAGGACTACATCGCCCGCATTCCGATGCGGCTCATGGTGCCGGACGCCATGCATTGGGCCATCAAGGACGTGCTGGAGGGCGAATACGAGTGCGGCTGCGAGGGCCAGGGGCTCCGCATTCTCGATGTCGGTGCCAATGTCGGCTCCTTCGCCCTGTGGGCGACGGCGCGCTGGCCGGGCAGCACGGTCACGTCCTACGAGCCGCACCCCGGCACCTTCGCGATGCTGCGCCACAACACGGCCGGACGGGCCGACATCGCCGCCGTCAACGCGGCGCTGTTCCCGGGTGGGCAGACGACCGCGACCTTCATGAGCCGGTTTTCCGGCGACGGCGAGTCGGGCCTCGCCTCCTATGCGGCCGACACCTTCGTGCCGGGCGCGCAGGTCGAGACCTACGAAGTGGCCGTGATCGATCCGGGAAGCCTGCCCTCCGCCGACATCGTCAAGATCGACATCGAAGGCGGGGAGGGTGATGTGCTCGACCATCTCGACCTGTCGGCGACGTCGCTCGTCCTGCTGGAATACCAGAACCGCAAGAATCGAATCCAGATCGAGGCGCGGCTGCGTGCCGATTTCGACACGATCGACCTGCGTGAATATCTGTGGGCGCCGCTCCTCAACCAGGAGTGCTACCGCCCCGACCTCAAGGACGACGTGTACGGACGGCTGTTCGCCACCCGCAAGGGCATGACGCGGATGACCCGCGTCATGCCGGCCACCGCCCCAGAATGATAGGCATGTCTGGCGCTGTCAGGCCGGACAGCGGCACGCGGCTGTTTGCATCACGGTTATCCCCAGCCTGCCACGCGCGGCGCCGCAGCTGGCCACACGTAGGGCTGCGCAGCCAACGGTCCGATCTGGCCGGCCGGGGGCGGCTCAGGCCTTGCCCGGACCCTTGCGCCCCACCGTGATGACGGAACCCTTGGCGAGCAATCCGACGGCCACGGGCGCCGCTGCGACCTTGATGGTCTTCGGCTTCTTGGGTTCACGATTGCCGCGCTTCTGACCCTTGGCCATGGAAATCTCCGCTGGTGATGGTCATGACAAGATGTCGGCCGGCGCAAAGGCAGGATCAGCACCGATCTCTGGGCTGAAGTCTCGCGCGGCCTGGCCCGCGAGAACGCAGGCGTCTGACGATCATCACATCAATATGGACCGATGACCGGGGAATACAAGGCGAACATTGGGGGTGGACCGAATGTTCGCATGGCATCGGGCCCAACAACATTCGGGCCGGAAGGCCGCGCCAGACGAACCTCACGTCCAGGTGATGACGGAGTACGGCAGGCGTTCCGTCATACCAGCGAGAGCACCCGAGCCTGGCGTCTGCTGACCGATCGTGCGCGGACTATTGCGACCCTTCGAGGCCGAGCGCCTTGACGACGCCGCCCCATTTCGCACGTTCGGCGCGAATATAGGCCGTCGTCTCATCAACCGACAGCGGCACCACCGGGATGAGGCCCACCGCGGCCAGTTTCGCCTGGAACTCGGGTGCCCCCGTGATCCGCTTCATCTCGGCATGCAGGCGCTCGACCACCTCGCGCGGTGTCGCGGCCGGGGCGACGAGCACGTGCCAGGAGACGGCCTCGTTGCCGGGAACGCCCGTTGCCGCCGCCAGCGTCGGAACGCCCGGCAGCGTGGCCAGCGGCTCGAGCGACGTCACCGCCAGCGCCTTCAGTTGACCGTCGCGGATCAGCGCCAGCGAGGCGCCCATTTCGGCAAAGGAGGCCTGCACATGGCCGGCCACCACGTCATTGATCGCCTGCGGCGAGGAGCGGTACGGCACATGCGTTGCCTGGAAGCCGAAGCGCTGCTTCATGTCCTCCATCGCCAGATGCTGCAGGAAGCCGGCGCCCGGCGTGCTGTAGGTGAGGGGCGCGGCTGCGCTGGCCTTGGCCCGCTGCACCAGCGCCTCGACGGTC
>JBEIIL010000173.1:0-6154 GCA_040380755.1 Methylobacteriaceae bacterium
CAGCTCGTAGGCCACCACCGAGCCGATGATGAAGCCGCGCGCATCCAGGCCGGCGATGGCGTTGGGGCGCAGGTCGAAGTAGCGGTGCACGAACTGGTCGATCAGCACGCGGAACACCCGCGGGTTGGCCAGCAGCGGCGTGATGTCGCGGAACTGCACCCCGGGCGCCGGCCAGTCCGGCACGGTGCGGATGTGCTGGCGGATGTAGTCCGAGGGCGAGCTCGCGGCGTCCAGGCTCGCGCCATCCGCGCCATTCGCGCCATTCGCATTCTGGGCGGCGCCGGGAAGGGCGGCGGCGGGGTCGTTCATCGCAGGATTTTCAGTAGGCCAAGGCGGAGGTGGAGGCGAAGGTGGAGAAGGGTCTCACACGGCCTCAACCGTTGAGCAGCTTCTCCTCGGCGCGGGCCAGCGGCTCGGGGGTGCCCGACAGCACCAGCGTGTCGCCCGCACCGAGCACCAGGTCGTCGTGGGCGGCCACCACGCCCGCGCCGGCGCGCCGCACCGACACCACCTGCACGCCCACGGCGTGCAGCGCGAGGTGACCCAGGGGCTCGCCGATCCAGGGTGCCGGCTCCTGCGGCATGGAGCAGCCCTTGCGGGTCAATGCCTTCGCCGCCGGCCAGATCGGCGTGGCGGCGACACAGACCCTCGCCTGCCCCATTGTCTCCACCACCGACCGCTTCCTCGAACAGGTCGTGCAGCCCGCCGCCATGGGTGTGCTCGGAAGCCAGATCATCGAGATGAAGGCCGGCTCCTATTCCTGCCGCTCCATGAACAACGGCACCGGCACGGCCCGCCGCTCGGAGCATTCCTTCGGCAACGCGCTCGACATCTTCGCCTTCCGCACCGCCGATGGCCGCGAGATCACTGTCAAGAATGGCTGGCGCGGATCGCCCCAGGAACAGGACTTCCTGCGCGAGGTTTTTGTCGGGGCCTGCTCCCACTACAGGACCGTGCTCGGCCCCGGCGCCGACATGTTCCATTATGACCATTTCCATGTCGATCTGGCGCGCCATGCCGGAGGGCGCTCGATCTGCCGCCCGGTGATCAAGTTTACCCCGCGCCGCGACCAGATCCCATATGATCCGGCCCGCAACTGGAATGCGCGGCAGCAAACACCCACAGTCGAGCCCCGCAGCAGCATCGCCCGCAGCCAGCCTCAGGCGGTTCCGCCATCAGCCAGCGCCCTGGCGCGGGCCGATGCGGGCGCAGGCTCAGGGGCTGGGTTCGGTTCGGCCCAGTCTGGCGGCCCGATCCGCCTGCCGGGCTCCGGCCACTTCACCGAAGAGCTGGTTCTCGGCGATCCGGACGGCGAGGGCATCGATCCGGACAATGATCCGTTCGCGCTGGAAGATCCGCGCAAGCCGCAATCGGGCGTGGCTCCGGTGCGCGCGCTACCCGTCCCCGCCGGTCGGCAGAGCTATCGGCCGCCCGCAGCCGCCTCCTTGCAGCCGCAGGAACGGTTCGCGCCGGAAGCACGGCCCCCCGAGCCTCCCCCGCAGCGCCCCTGGCCACCGCGTTTCTGAGCGAGGCCACGATCCGCCGCGCAAGGGCACCGGTTGCGCCATTCGGGCAGCAATGACAGTGTCGGCCCATGCCGCGCCTTGCCTTGTTTCAGCCCGACATCCCGCAGAACACGGGCACACTGGTGCGCCTGTGCGCCTGCCTCGGCGTGGCCATCGATATCATCGAGCCGGCGGGCTTCGATGTCTCGGACCGCAACTTCCGCCGTGCCGGTATGGACTACATCGAGCGTGCTGCCATCCGCCGGCATGACAGCCTCGCAACCTTCGACCGCTGGCGGCGGCAGGCCGGCCACAGGCTGGTGCTGGTTGAAACCGACGGCGCCTGCCCCTACACGGATTTCGCCTTCGAGCCCTCCGACATCCTTCTGGTGGGGCGCGAATCGTCGGGAGTGACCGGGGAGGTCGTCGCCATGGCCGATGCGAGCGTGCTGATCCCGCAGATGGCCGGCTTGCGTTCGATCAATGTCGCGGCGGCGGCAGCCATGGTTCTTGGGGAAGGCATGCGGCAGACAGGTGGCTTCGCAGCCCTTCTGGCGCAAGCCGGCGCTTCACCGCCACAGAAGACAGGAACATCGGATGAGTGACTCTGCCATGATCGACCCCGGGGCTGCCGGCAAGGCCGCACAGATGGCCCTCGCAGAGGCGATGAAGCCGCGTGCGCGGGCCACATTCGAAGCGCTGCGTGACCGGATCTGCGCCGCCTTCGAGCAGATTGAGGATGAGTGCACCGGACCGCTCCATCCCGATGCCCCTGCCGCTGCGGGCCGTTTCGTGCGCACGCCCCACCAGCGCACCAACCATGACGGCTCGCCCGGCGGCGGCGGCGTCATGTCGATGATGTCGGGGCGGGTGTTCGAAAAGGTCGGCGTTCACGTCTCGACCGTGTTCGGCACCTTCCAGCCCGAGTTCGCGGGCCAGATCCCCGGCGCTGCCGAGGATCCGCGTTTTCATGCCACCGGCATTTCGCTGATCGCCCATCCCTGGAACCCACATGCGCCCACCGTGCACATGAACACCCGCTTCGTGGTCACCACCAAGCCCTGGTTTGGCGGCGGTGCGGACCTGACGCCGGTGCTGATGCGCCGCCGCACCCAGGATGATCCGGACACGGTCCACTTCCACGCCGCCATGCGCGCCCCCTGCGAGGCCAACGCGGTGGACTACGCCGCCTACAAGGCCTGGTGCGACGAATATTTCTTCCTCAAGCACCGGAACGAGCCACGCGGCATCGGCGGCATCTTCTACGATTATCGCTGGACCGGCGATCCGGAGGCTGACCTCGCCTTCACCCGCGATGTCGGGCTCGCCTTCCTCGATGCCTATCTGCCCGTCCTGCGCCGCAACATGGGCACACCATGGACAGACGCTGACAGGAACGAGCAGCAGGTCAGGCGAGGACGCTACGTCGAATACAATCTGTTGTATGACCGCGGCACCATCTTCGGCCTGAAAACCGGCGGCAATGTCGATGCGATCCTGTCATCGATGCCGCCCACGGTGCGCTGGCCCTGAGGCGGCCAGCAAAGGCAAAGCGCTTCGGCCTCCCGGGCCACCTGTTGCCTTGGGAGCGGAGCGAACCGGCTCCAGCCGGATGGCAGGACCATCTGGAAACAGACGCCGCGCCTTAACTGTCGCAAGCCCGACATCAGGCCGACACGATCAGACGGCATGCTCCCGTTGTCCCTCACAACAGGAGCCTGAACCATGACCTTTTCCCAAGGCGATATCGTCAATGTGAAATCCGGCGGCCCGGCCCTGACCGTCCTGTCCATCGCCAACGAGCAGGTGACCTGCCTGTTCTATTCCGAGGAACTCGGCGAGTTCAAACAAGCCGTGATCCCGACCTTCGCGCTTGAGGCTTATGACGATGAAGCCGGCGACGAGGACGACGATCGCACCTCGCCGGAGGATGACGAGGACGAAGACGAAGACAACGAGGACGACAAGGCGGCATAATCGAAGTCTGCCGCGTCGCCCGCTCAGGTGCCGGTCACATCGCGCAGGATCGCTGCCTGCGTGGTCGCATCACCGGGAAAACCAAGGTCGGCCCAGCGCCGGATCGCGTCGGAGAGAGCCGCGCCGACCGCAGGGCCGGCCGGCACGCCGAGCGCCAGCAGGTCGGCACCGCGAAACGGCGAAGACGGGATCGGCAAGGCCGCCAGCGCCCGCGCCCTGGCAGGGCCGAGGTGCAGCGCCAGCACGCCGAGCGCATCAAGCACGGCTGTCGCGCCCTGCCTCAGGCCCGACAGGCGCACCGCCTTGTCGGTCAGCGCCGCCGGATCGCTCCATTCGGCCAGCAGCGTCGCCACAGCCTCGCAGCGCTTGCGTTCATCCGCGCTCAGCCGCAGCCGCTCGTCCAGCTGCGCCGCATCGCCGCTGCTGCGCACTCCAAGAGCAGTCAGGCGCGTCACGGCATCGCAGCCGGGAAAGATTGCAATACAGGCCTCGAAGGCCGGCACGTCTGCAGCAAGGCCCCTGGTGATCCCGGACCAGATGCCGGCGCCGACCATGCCGGGCACCACCGCTTCCGCGCCGCGCGCCGCCAGCAGTTTCATCAGTTCGGCCCTGATCCGCTCGGCCGAGAGCCTGGCCATGCCCGCCCGGAGCCGGACGCACGCTGCCAGCCCCGGCGCGTCGAGCGGTCCCTCGCCATAGGCGGCATGAAAGCGGAAGAAGCGCATGATCCGGAGGTAGTCCTCCGCGATGCGTGTTTCGGGGTCACCGATGAAGCGGACCCGGCGCGCCTGCAGGTCTGCCAGCCCGCCGGCATAGTCGTGCACGACGCCCTCGGCGGATAGCGAGAACTGGTTGATGGTGAAATCGCGCCGCAGCGCGTCCTTCTCGAAACTATCGGCAAAGGCGATCGTGGCATGACGCCCGTCGGCGGCCACATCACGCCGGAGCGTGGTGATCTCGAACGGCACCTTGCCGATCACCACCGTGATCGTGCCGTGGGCGATCCCGGTCGGCACGACCTTGTGACCGGCCTTGCCGGCGCGCGCCATGATCTGGTCGGGGCGCAGCGTGGTGGCAAGGTCGATGTCGGTCATTGGCAGGTTGAGCAGCATATTGCGCACCGCTCCGCCGATGATGCGGGTCTCGGCACCTTCACCGTTCATCAGCGCCATCAGGTCGGCCACGGCAGGCCGGCCAAGCAAAGCCGCGAAACGCTCCTGCATTGACAAGCTGGTCATCGCCTCGGCTGCCACGGCGCGCGTACGGCTGTCAGGGATTGTCGATGAAACGGCCCGGCACCAGCCGGCCATTCTCGAAATAGGGCGGCACATAGGCGCCAGTATGGGTGGTGGACGACAGGCCTGCCAGCAGGATCGAGCCGATCGCCAGCAGGATGCCTGCGACCGCAAGGCCGAATTTCCAGCCGCTCCAGTGGGCGATGTCGAACGGATTGCGCCTTGTCAGCACCAGCCAGCCGGCGAACAGCATGAAGGGCACGAAGAACAACAGGATATCGTCGAGGATCATCCGGAACATCAAGGCGGCCCTTCAAGGCGTTTGGGATGCACCGAGCAGCCTGTCATGCAGGTTGCGCAAGATGCCCGCTGTGGCACCCCAAATATAGCGGTCAGCATAGGCCATAGCATAGTAGCTGCGATAGATTCCTTTCCAGATGCGGCCATGTCGTTCGTGATTGGCCGGGTTCATCAGAAAACCGAGCGGGGTTTCGAACGCCTCGTCGACCTCTCCCCGGTTGATGCTCAGCTCGAAAGCCGGCTCCACCGCCGCCACCACAGGCACGATCCGGTAGCCGGTGCCGGTCAGGTAGGCATCGAGGAAGCCCAGAGGCGTGACATGGGCGCGCGACAGTCCGATCTCCTCTTCCGCCTCGCGCAGCGCGGTTTCCACCGGCGAGGCATCTCCAGCGTCGATCTTGCCGCCCGGAAAGGCAATCTGCGCCGAATGGTCGCGCAGCGCCGCCGCCCGCATCGTCAGCAGGACAGTGGCGCCGCCGGGCCGGTTGATGACCGGCACCAGCACGGCCGCCGGCTTGAGCGACACCTCGTCAGGCAGCGGCAGGCCCATGCCCGCTGGAAGGGGCTGATCGAGATCGAAATCGGATCGCGGCCGCGCGATCAGGTCGCCGGGCTGCGGCTCCTCCCGGCGCAGATGCTGACCCGCCAATTGGCGGAAGCGGGCAAATTCGAAGGCGTTCACGCAAGATCCTCGACCTCGGAGGCTGCCACCGCAGGCCAGAAAACTCCGCCGGCACGGACGCCGAACATCGCCTGACCGCCATGCTGCTCCACGCCCCCCAGAGCCAGCAGGTCATAGGTCAGCGCGCGGGTGACGCGAGCCCAGAGGTTGCGCCGGACATGGACATAAGGGCAAAGCCCGCCGCGCGCATCGCACCCGAACCTGAGGCCGTGATCCGGGCCGATGCTCACCACATCGTCGACATTGGTGCGGAACGACAGGGCCAGTGTCGGACCTTCCCCGTCAGCAGCCATCTCGACGGCCTGAAACGGGGCGTCGTCGACACGGATGCCAACTTTCTCGACCGGCGTGACCAGCCTGTAGCCATCGCCTTCCCGCACCAGAACGGACGCGAACAACCTGACCAGCTTGAGCCGCCCGATCGGCGTGCCCATGGAGAACCACTGCCCGTCAGC
>JBEIIL010000174.1:0-6137 GCA_040380755.1 Methylobacteriaceae bacterium
CAGGCAGGAGATCGTCGACTCGCTGTGGGCGGGACGCACGGTCGGTCCCAAGGGTCTTCAGTGGCCCTACTACGCCGACATGTTCAACGCCGACTGGGCGGTGCCGGCGTTCGACCTCAAGCTCGCCAAGGATCTCGTCCGTCAGGCGGGCGACAAAGGCGACCCGATCCCCTACCGGCTGCTGCACAACTATTACACCAACCAGACGGCGACGGCGCAGATCCTGGTCGAGATGTGGAAGGAAGCCGGTCTCAACGTCGAGATCCGTGTCGTCGAGAACTGGCAGCAGATCCTCGAGCGTACCCCGACCCGCGCCATCCGGGACTGGTCCAATTCGGCGCCGTTCAACGATCCGGTGTCGTCGATCGTCAACCAGCATGGCCCGAACGGCCAGCAGCAGCAGGCCGGCGAGTGGCGCAATGACGAGATGAACCGGTTGGCGGTCGAGCTCGAGACCTCGACCGACCGGGCGCGCCGCCGGGTCGCGTTCCGCCGGATGCTGGAGATCGCCGAGCGCGAGGACCCCGCCTACACGGTGCTGCACCAGAACGCGACGTTCACGGCCAAACCCAAGAACCTGCCCTGGAAGGCGTCGCCCGCCTTCGCCATGGACTTCCGCGCCGGGAACTGGGGCGCGCGCAGCTGAGGCGTTGCACCACGGGCGCGGCCTTAACGGTCGCGCCCGCTCTTCGTGAGACCGGATGAGGAAATCCGCATGACCGGTTGTTCGTATCGCCACGCCTTGCGCCATGTCATCGGCGCGCGCGGATCCCCGATCCTGGCGCAATGTGCGATCGGGCAGGCGGGCAGCACGACGTGAAGGCCGCCTTTCAGTCCGCTTCTCTGGTCGCCATCAAGGGGCTCACCGTCAGCTTCGACGGCGTGCGGGCCCTGCATGGCATCGACCTCACCGTGGAACGCGGTGAGGCCGTGGGCCTGGTCGGCGAGTCCGGGTGCGGCAAGTCCGTCACCTGGCTCGCCGCGCTCGGCCTGCTGCCGAAGTCGGCCCAGGTCGGCGGCAGCGTCCGGCTGGAGGGCCACGAGCTCCTCGGGGCGCCGCCGGCACTGCTCGACGAGGTCCGCGGCGGCCGGATCGCGATGATCTTCCAGGACCCGGCGAGTGCGCTCAATCCGGTGCTTCGCCTCGGCCGGCAGGTCGGTGAGGCGCTGGCGCTGCACCGCGGCCTGTCGGGCCGGGCGATCCGGGCCGAGACGAAGCGGCTGTTCGAGCTGGTCGGGATCCCCGATGCAGCCCGCCGCCTCGACGCCTATCCGCACGAACTGTCCGGCGGCCAGAACCAGCGCGTGGTGATCGCGATGGCGCTCGCAGGCGAGCCAGACCTGCTCGTGGCCGACGAGCCGACGACGGCGCTCGACGCCACCATCCAGGCGCAGATCCTCGAACTGCTGACGACGATCCGGCGCGAGACCGGGATGGCGCTGGTGCTCATCAGCCATGATCTCGGCGTCATCTCGGAGACCTGCGACCGCGTCTGCGTGATGTATGCCGGGCGGATCATCGAGACAGCTGGTTCGGAGGAGCTTTTCGCGCAGCCTGCGCATCCCTACACGCAGGGATTGCTGGCGGCGCTTCCGCCGCTGGAAGGCGATCGCCGCCGGCTCGACCCGATCGAGGGTGGCGTGCCCGAACCGTGGAACCTGCCGCCGGGCTGTGCCTTTGCGCCGCGTTGTCCGCGCCGCGAGGCCGCCTGCGATACGGGGATCCCGCCGCTGGCCGACGTCGGGACGGACCGGACCGCCGCCTGCATTCATACCGACCCGACGGCCGGCGCGCACCACTTGCAGGCGGTGTGCGCATGAGCGCCGCCATGGATACGCCGCTGCTGCAGGCCCGCGGCGTTGCACGCCGTTATGCAATGCGGCAGGGCCTGCTCGGGCGCGCGGTGGAGATCCGCGCCGTCGATGGCATCACGCTGACCGTGGAGCGGGGCCGGACGCTCGGGCTCGTCGGCGAATCGGGATCCGGGAAATCGACCGCAGGGCGGCTCGCGCTCGGATTCGAGACGCCGGACGATGGCGACGTCCTGTTCAACGGCGAGGCCGTTCCCAGGCCCCGGACGTTGGCCTGGCGGCAGATGCGCGCTCGCATGCAGATGATCTACCAGGATCCGCTCGGCGCGCTGGACCGGCGGCTGCAGGTTGCCGACCAGGTCCGCGAGCCGCTGGACATCCATCGCCTGGGCGACGCGAAGGATCGCGACGCGATGGCGCGGGCGCTGCTGCAGTCTGTCGGGCTGCGCGCCGACCAGGGCGAGCGCTATCCGCACGAATTGTCGGGCGGACAGCGCCAGCGGGCGGTGATCGCGCGGGCGCTGGCGACCAAGCCGGACCTGCTCGTCTGCGACGAGCCCGTGTCGGCGCTCGACGTGTCGATCCAGGCGCAGGTGATCAACCTGCTCGTCGACATCCAGCAGGAGCTGGGCCTCGGCATGCTGTTCATCAGCCATGACCTCAAGGTCGTGCGGCAGGTCAGCCACCGGGTCGCGGTCATGTATCTCGGCCGGATCATCGAGGAGGGGGATGCCGATCTGCTGCTCGCCAGCCCGGCGCACCCCTACACCGAGGCGCTGGTGTCCGCGTCGCCCGCGCCGGGTCGCCGTGCCCGGCCGCGCATCATCCTGTCGGGCTATCCGCCGAATCCGGCGGCGCGGCCCGCGGGCTGCGCCTTCCACCCGCGGTGCCATGCGGTGCAGGCCCGATGCCGGGTGGAGAGCCCGGTCCTGCTGCCGCTGCCGGATGGCCGGCTGGCGGCGTGCCACGTCGCCCACGACCAGGCGGGCCACCCGAAGGCGGTGCACTGATGGTCCGGTTCCTGCTGCTCCGGTTCGGCCGCGCGGCCCTCACGGTCGGCCTTGTCGTGACCTTCGCCTTCGTGGTCCTGCGGCTGTCGGGGGATCCGGCGCTGCTGATCATGAGCATCGATGCGCCGCCCGAGGCGATCGCGGCGTTCCGCAAGGCCTGGGGCCTCGATGATCCGATCTGGCTGCAGTATCTGCGGTATTTTTCCGCCATCGCGCAGGGTGAGCTCGGCCAGTCGATGCGCGATGGCCGGCCGGCGATCCAGCTTGTGGCGGAGCGCATTCCGGCGACGCTGGCGCTGACCTTGCCGGCGCTCGCACTGAAGCTCGGCATCGGCATTCCGGCCGGGATCTATGCGGCGCTGCATCGCGATAGCCTGATGGACCGGGTCGTGATGGTGACGGCCGTCGCCGGCTTCACCGTGCCGAGCTTCGTGCTCGGCCTCGTGCTGGTGCTGGTGTTCTCGGTCCAGCTCGGCTGGCTGCCGTCGGGCGGACATGACAGCTGGCGCCACGCGATCCTGCCGGTGGCCACGCTGGGCATCGGCGGCGCGGCGATCCTCGCGCGCTTCACCCGCAGCGCCATGCTGGAGGTGCTGGGCCAGTCCTACATCCGCACGGCGAGTGCCAAGGGCGTGCCGTGGGCCGCCGTGGTCCGCGGCCATGCGCTGCCGAACGCCGCGATCCCGACCGTTACCATCGTGGGGTTCATGGTGGGCAGTCTCATCGCCGGCGCGGTCGTCGTCGAAAGCGTCTTTTCCTGGCCGGGGGTCGGACGACTGCTGGTGGTGGCCGTGGCGAACCGCGACCTCGCGGTCGTGCAGTGCATCCTGCTCCTCGTCGCGATCACGATGGTGACCTCCAACCTGATCGTCGACCTGCTCTACGGCGTGCTCGATCCGCGCCTGCGCGGCGGCGCCAGAGCGGGAGGGCACTAGCATGGCCGATATCACGTCAGCGGGACCGTTGGCTCCTGCCGCCACCCGCCCGACGCCGCGCCGCCGGCAGGGTGTGCCTCTGCTGGTCTGGTTCGGCATCGTCTGGATCGCGCTGATCATCCTTATCGCGGTGACCGCCGACTGGATCACGCCCTACCGGTTCACGGCCAATGATTTGCGCAACCGGCTTTCGCCGCCGTTCCATCCGCTGCACTGGCTGGGAACCGACGAGCTTGGCCGGGACGTGCTGTCGCGACTGATCGTGTCGATCCGCATCTCGCTGATGGTCGCGTTCGGAGCGACGCTCATCTCGGCCAGTCTCGGCACGCTGATGGGTTTCCTCGCCGCGCATTTCCGTGGCTGGGTCGAGCAGGTCGTGCTGATGCTGGCCGACTTCCAGGCGGCGATGCCGTTTCTGATCCTGGCGCTGTCGGTGCTGGCCTTCTTCGGCAATGCCCTGCCGCTCTTCATTGGCCTGATGGGTCTGTATGGGTGGGAGCGGTATGCGCGCATCTCGCGCGGGCTGGCGATCTCGGCCGGTGCCCAGGGCTATGCGGGCGCCGTCCGGCAGATCGGCGCGAGCCCGGCGCGGGTCTATTTGCGCCATATCCTGCCCAACATCGCCTCGACGCTGATCGTGTCGATGACGCTGACCTTCCCCGAGGTGATCCTGCTCGAGAGCGGGCTGTCCTTCCTCGGTCTCGGCGTCCAGCCGCCGATGACGTCGCTGGGCAACATGGTGGGGTATGGCCGCGAGTACCTGACCCGTGCGCCGTGGATCATGCTAGCCCCGGCCTGCACGATCGTCCTCACCACGCTGGCTGTGAGCCTTGTCGGCGACTGGCTGCGCGACCGGCTCGATCCCACTTTGCGCTGAAGAGAACCGCCATGACGATGCCCGCCTCTGCCGACCGTGTCGTCGTCTGCGTCTTCGACGGGCTGCGGCCCGACTATGTGACGCCGGAGCTGACGCCGAACCTGGCGCGCTTTGCCGGGACGGGAGCGTGGTTCCGCGAGGCCCGCAGCGTGTTTCCGTCGATGACGCGGGTCGCCACGACCTCCATCGCCACCGGTGCGTCGGCGGCGGTCCATGGCGTCGTCGGCAATGCCTTTCTGTTCCCGCAGGTGACGACCGAGCATGTGCTCGACATGAGCCGCGCCGATGACGTCGGCCTTGCCGAGCGGGTGACCGGCGGCCGGCTGGTCGCGGTGGAGACCTTCGGCGACGCGCTGGCGCGGGCCGGCAAGCGGCTGGCGGTCGTCCACACCGGCTCGGCCGGATCGGCGCATCTGATCAACCCGCGCGCCCGGGCCCATGGCCACTGGACCTTCTCGATCTTCGGGCGGGACCACACGCAGACCCCGGGAGCCGTCGACGAGGTGGTCGCGCGCTTTGGTCCGCTGCCGCCGCGGACCCTGCCGCGGTTCGAGGAGACGGACTATGCCGAGCGCGTGTTCCGCGAGCATGTGCTCGCCGGCCTCGATCCGGATGTGGCGCTGATCTGGTTCAACGAGCCCGACACGTCGTTCCACTACCGGTTCCTCGGCTCCCCCGAGACGCTCGCCGTGCTGAAAGCCGTTGACGCCGCGTTCGGGCGGATCCTGGCGTGGATCGACGCGCGGCCAGCCCGGGACCGCTACACCGTCATCGCGGCGTCGGACCACGGCCAGATCTCGACCTCGCAGGACCTGCCGCTTGCCGACCTGCTCGGCGCCCAGGGGCACGCCACCCGCCGGGCGTCCGAACGGACACTGGCCGGCGCGAGCGTTGCGATGACCGGCGGCTGCATGGGCGAGATCCGCATCATCGAGGGCGGCGAGGCCCGGCGCGATGCCGTCGCACGCTGGCTGCTGGAGCAGGACTTCACCGGCATGCTGTTCTCACCCGGCCGCAACGCGGTCGAGGGGCTGGCGCCGGGATCGCTGTCGCTGGCGCTCGTGGGTCTCGACCATCCGCGCGCGCCGGACCTGGTCTATGTGCTGCGGTCGGACGACCGTCCCGACGCCCATGGCCGGCCGGGGCTCGGACTGATGACCGAGGGTGACGTGCCGGTTGGTGGCGGCATGCATGGCGGCCTGAACCGGCATGAGCTCAACACGGTGCTGATCGCCCGCGGCGCGGGGTTCAGCGCGGGCGTGGACGACCGGCCCTGCGGCATCATCGACATCGCCCCCACTGTGCTGGCAGCGCTTGGCCTTGCGCCCCTGCCGACAATGACGGGAGAGGCCTTGCTTGGGGATGCCCCGATGTACTCCGAGCCCACCATGTTGGAGCTCAGCCTTGGCGGCTTCACGCAACGCCTGATCCGGCAGGAGCGGTCGCGGTCGGCGATCCTGCTCAACGGCGGACGCGTCTGACGACGTCGTCCCGACGCGGTTC
>JBEIIL010000175.1:0-5875 GCA_040380755.1 Methylobacteriaceae bacterium
CAACAACGCCCGCGAACTCGAATCCGAGAACCGCGCCCGCGAGCCCTTCGTCGAGCACATCGTCGTCGAGCAGGCCGTTGGCCAGCATCACGTCACGGAAGTTCAGCCCCGTGGCCCGGACCTCGACCTCGATCTCATGCTCTGCCGGCGCCCGGCGGTCCCTGGCGACCCAGGCCATGCGGGACATGGCGCCTGGTGACGGCAACTGCAGCACGGTCCCGCCGGAAACCGGGGCTGCCCACGCCGGATCGCTGCCCTGCGAGATTCGCCGGACCTCGGTCCGGCGCGGCGGCCGCCGGATCTCGCGCTCATTTCCGGGCGAACCAAGCAGCGTGTAAAGCCGGGCCGTGGCATCCGCCAGCGACAGTTCTGGTGCGATATCAACCAGCCGAAGGTCGATCGCCGGGTACTCGTTCATCGCCACGCGCGCATAGCCCCACACCGCATGCGCGACAGGGCTGCGCGGATTGTCGGCGCGTGATTCAAGCCCGCTGGTGACGATCCACAGACGCGCGCGCACCTTCTGGGCGCTGAGGCTGCTCAACGTTTCGGCCATCTGGCCGATGCACCGCACGACGCGATCGGATGCCGGGAGCGAGGTTTCGGCACCACGGTCGCGCGTCGCCGCATCGATCACGCAGATGATCTGGAACGGATTGTCGGGATTCTGGGCCTCGATGGCTTCCGCGAGTGCTCCAGGCTCCATCCCGGCCGAGAAAGTGACGGCGGCCTCGTCTTCGCCGCCCGCCGCCCGGGCAATGGCCGCGCGCCACCGCCGGCCGGCCAGTTCGTCGTCGCAGGCTACGATCACTGGATCGACGGTCGGCACGGATGCAGGCGCGCGGGCTGTGGCCCAGACCAGTTCCCCCAGCCCGTTCGCCAGGGCGACGGTCTCGGCCCTGACCCGGCCGCACGAGGCCAGCACACGGTCGAGATCGCCGGGCGCAATCCCGAGGTTTTCTGCTGCGTCACCCTGAGCACCGTCAGTCGGTTTGCCGACCAGCAGGCAGGTCGCCAGCGTCGTGTGGCCGGACGGGTTCAGGACGAGCACCGGTACATCCGAGCGCAGGTGCTGTGACAAGGCGTCGGGCAACCGGAACGCCGCTCCCCCAAGGCTGAACGCCACCGCAACGACACAATCATACCAGGCCGGATGGCCGGCGGCCGGCGAGGAGAGATCCAGGATCTCGATCCCCGCGACAGTGCCATACTGGATCCGGGCGCGCTCGGCCTGTGTCTGGTCGGCGCAGCCGATGACGATTTCAACCGCGCCGGTTCGCAACTGCGGCATGAAGGGCGCGACCAGCGAGGCCGCTCCCTGGGCGAGGACCAGGATCCGGATCGCGGAACCATCGCGGGCCGCTGGCAATGACGCGACCGTTTCGCTGACTGTTTCCGCCAGGGTAGCAATGAGGGCACTGCGCGCTTCGGCGTGGGCAATCGCCTCACGCTTGACGACAACCGGAATGTCTCCAGCCAGGCTGGCATTCAACTGCGACCAGACGGCCGCACACACCGCAATATCGGCGCTTGCGCCGGGGTGGTCGGCCGCAAGCGTCGCCAGCACGGCCCCCGCCGGTGGCAGGCCCGACGGCTTCAGCTGCCAATGTCCCTTGACGAAACTGGCCAGACCAGCCGCTGCCAGCGTGCCAAGAAGCGCTTCGATGGCAACGCGGCTCCTGCTGCCTGCCGGGCCGTGCGCCGCGAGGTCAACCGGCCTGTCGCCCAGGCGCGCTGAAAGGGTCTCCCATGCAATAGCCCGGGAGAAGGCCTCGACCAGCAAGGCCGGCTCGGCAGACGGCGTGTCGCCGGCCGCGCGATCCTTCAGCCCGGCAATCAAGGCTGATCCCCGCGTCCCCGCCGCATCCGGGGAGGCGGCAATCCACCGCTGGCGGACATCCGTCGCGGTCTGTTCCCGGCGCTCGAAAACGACGGACCTGAACAGGGCGCCGTCGAGCCGCGCCACGAGTGCGCCATCGGCGTCATACAGCGCGACATTGGCCTTGAACGACTGCGCGGTCTCCTTTTCCCGGACCATGATGGCCCGCACGACCTCAGCGTCGTCACGATAGACGCGAAGCGCTGCGAAGCGGACAGGCAGGAAAGCGCGCGGCTTGCCGTCGCGCTGGCGCACGCGGAAGAGCAGGGGATGGAACGATGCATCGAGGCTCTGCGGCGACACCACGAAGCGGCGGTAGCCAGCCTCGGGACGCTCGCTTGGCGCAAGGGCGAGGTCCATCACGGTATCGCCGTAGACCGCCCGTCCGGCGAGTCTGAACGACGGTCCGTATTCCAGGCGGCAGGCGGACGTTGCGTCGTAGATCGCGTCTGCATCGGTGACGCGGTCGAGCACCTCGTCGGGCTGCGGCAGCGCATGCGGGGTGGACTGGATCGGCAACACCCGGCCGGCGGCGTGGAGAACGCCGTCGCCGCTCGTGCCGCGTGTCCGGCTCCAGATCTCGACCCGCTTCGATGTCACGTCGATGCGCGTCAGCCCGTCACGGATCGCATCCCGTCGCAGCACCAGCGGATGGAGGATGTCGAAATCCTCGAGCGCCAGGCCCCCGTCCGGCCAGATCTCGCGGCCGGCCCCCAGCGCCATCTCGGCAAGGGCCGCGGCCGGCACCACGACCTCGCCGTCGACGACATGGTCGGCGAGCGATGGGATCAGGACCGGATCAAGCAGGTTCTGCCATTCATGCGACCCTGTCGTCAGCCGGGCCCCGCAGAGCACGTGGCGCGTCGCCTCGCCATTGATGTCGACGGCCTCGGCACTCTGTTCGTGCCGGAACTCGCTGTGCAGCCAGGGATAGTGGGGAACCGCCACCCGCTCCGTCGGCACGGAGCCAAACAGCCGCCGCTCGTCACCCCTGGCGCCGCTGGCATAGGCCTTGGCAACAAGCATCCGGATGGGGTCATCAGAGCCTGGCTCGGCCGCACCTTCAAACGCCGACAGCACCTCCGCCCGGTGCGACAGGCTGCGCAGTGTTTCAAGCACGTTGCCCTTGAGCAGCGGCTTCGGGCCGATCTCTACGAAGAGTTGTGAGCCGAGTTTTGCGGCCACCTCGACGGCGCCCTTGAACCGCACCCGGTCGGCGACATTGTGCCACCAGTACTGGGCATCGAGCATTGACCCGTCGATGACCGCGCCCGTCACCGTCGAGATGAACGGGATCTGGCCGTCGCGAGGCGCCAGCCGCGCCAGAGCCCGAACCAGCGGCCGCTCGATCGGTGCCAGCAGGGCTGAATGAAACGGATAGTCGAGATCGAGCTGCCGAGCGGCGATCCGTTTGGACCGTGCACGCTTCAGAAAAACGCGGATCTCGTCCGCCGGGCCGGAAATCGTGACGCTGGATGGGCTGTTGACGGCAGCGATGGCCGTCCCGGACAGCGACCATTCCTCCAACAGCTCGGAGATCGTGTCTTCATCACTGGCGGCGACCGCCATGAGTCCCAACCCGCGCGCTCGCTCCTGATGCTCGCTGCGGTGGTAGATGACACTCACCGCATCGGCCATCGACAGGGCGCCGCTGGCTTCGGCAGCAGCCACTTCGCCAACGCTGTGGCCGAGAACACTCGTCGGCACGATGCCGTAGTCGGCAAGTGCGGCGGTGGTGGCGGACTGGACGGCGAAAATCAGCGGCTGAGCCGTCGATGTTTCAGTCAGCTTGTCGGCCAGCTGCGGGTCGTGCAGGCGTTCGACCAGCGACCAGTCCGAATGGGCGGCAAAAAGGGCGTCGACGGCCTCGAACCGCTCGCGGAACACGGCATCCTTGGCGAAGGCATCCCGGCCCATGCCGGCCCATTGCGCACCGTTCCCCGCATACACGAAGGTCAGCCCTGCGCCGTCCGGCAGGGCGCGGCTGTGCGCCATTCCGGTTCCCGACGCCCGGCGGGCCGCGGCAAATTCGTCAAGCTTGGCGGCGACGTCGTCGGCATCCGTCAGCGGAATGACGAGCCGTTCAGGCATCCGCGAGCGATGATGCGCCGCCGCGGCAGCGATGGTCTCCAGCGGTTGCGTGCTGCTTCGGATCAGGCTCGCAACCAGGCTCGCCTGCCGGCCGAGCACCTCGGCCGACGCCGCCGACAGGACGAGCATGTCCGGCCTGGCGTTCGACATTGCCTTTGGCACAACGCGAGCCGGCGCGATCGCCTGAAGAATCACATGGGCATTCGATCCACCGAACCCGAAGGACGACACCCCGGCCAGCATGGCGTCGCCATGCGCCGTCAAGTCCACTTCGTCGCGCGCCGGAGCCAGATTGAGGCCGTCAAAATCGATGTCGGGATTGTCCTTCTCGAGGTGCAGCGTGCGCGGCAGCCGCTTGTGCTCCATCGCCAGGATCGACTTCACAACGCCGGCAAGGCCCGATGCGGGCTCGAGATGGCCGATGTTCGACTTGATCGAGCCGATCGGCAGCGGCTGGCTGCGCTTCAGCCCCAGAGCCTGGCCGATCGCTTGGGCCTCGGCCGGATCACCGACCCGCGTGCCGGTCCCGTGCGCCTCGACAAACGCCAGGTCGTCCGGATTGATGCCAAAGCCGCCGTAGACACGCTCGAGCAGGCTGCGCTGGCCATCGGTTGACGGCAGCGAGATCCCGCTGGTCCGCCCGTCTGAATTCGTCCCCGCCGCAATCAGCCGTGCCCGGGCCGTGCTGTCGACGTGCGGAATCAGGCCTTCGCGCACGAGCACGATCGCGAGCGAGCCCTCGGAGCGCACGTAGCCGTCGCCATCGGCTGAAAACGGCCGACACAGGCCGGTCGGCGACAGCATCGAGGCACGCGAAAAACCGACGAATGAGCCAGGCGCAAGCAGCAGATTGACGCCGCCCACCACGGCAATGTCGACCTCACCGGTCTGCAGGGCCTGGAACGCTTGCGTCAGGGCGACCATGGATGACGAACACGCCGTATCGACGGTGAAGCTCGGACCATGCCAGTCGAACACATAGGACAGGCGGTTCGAGATGATCGAAAGCGTGTTGCCCGTCATGAAGTGGCGGTCGACCGAGCCGAGGTCCGCCATGTGCAGATTGCCGTAGTCGAGGCTCGACGCCCCGACATAGACCCCGACATCGCGGCCCGCGAGCATGTTCGCCGGGATGCACGCATCCTCCAGCGCCTCCCACACGACCTCCATCAGCAGCCGTTGCTGGGGATCGATCTGCTGCGCCTCGCGCGGCGAGATCCCAAACACGGACGGATCGAACAGATAGGGTTCGGTGAGATAGCCGCCGTCGAACGTGTAGCTGAAACCGGGCTCGCCGCGTCGGGGGTGGAGGAATTTCCGAAACCAGCTTCGGTCGGCTGGCGGCGCAGAGACGACGCACCGCCCTTCGTGCAGAAGCTCCCACAGCGCATCGACCGATGACGCGCCCGGAAGCCTGCACGCCATGCCTGCGACGAGAATTGACGGAGAAACGAGCGCTTTCAATGCCTACTCTCAAACCTTACCAGCGAGTGGGTCGTCTCGTTGCTGCTGCGATCAAACCACAAGTTGATTGTCGTTGAATTTTCACGCGCTCCTCAAGCGCTTAAATGGCATATGTCCGACCCGGCGACAATGCGCACGGCAGCCTAGGGTCGCATTTGCGAGATAAACTGATGCGACAGGCCATGCGCTTGATAAACGGTGAGCCATTCATCATCGATAGTCGACCGGTCTAGTCGCAGGCCCTTCGGCGTCAACAACGGATCGGCCAGCGGATAGAAGGCTTTGCCCGCCGCGCTGGTCGAACTGGGTGGCCGGATCGTGAGGCGGGCCATTGTGGCTGTCGTCCTCGAGAATTGCTCGCGTCGTACAGCGGCTGGAGCTGCCGTTAGCTCTCCCCTGCCAGCCTGAACAGGGCCTTTCCATAGGCGGTTTTCTCGAACA
>JBEIIL010000176.1:0-5760 GCA_040380755.1 Methylobacteriaceae bacterium
CGTCAGCCAAGACAAGGCCCGTCTCGGCCCGCTTCAAAACGGCTTAACGATCACCAGAATGACCACGCCGATCATGATCAGCGTCGGGACTTCGTTCATGAACCGGTAGAATCGCGGCTTGCGGGTGTTGGAATCCATCGCAAAGGCGCGCACCCAACCAGCCATGACGCCATGCATGGCCGAAAGCCCGAGAACGAGAAGCAGCTTGCCGTGGAACCAGCCGGCGCTCCACCAGCCCGCCGACGACGCGAGCCACAGACCCGCCAGCCATGTCACGATCATGGCAGGTGTCATGATCGCCTTCAGCAGACGCCGCTCCATGACCTTGAAGGTCTCGGACGTCGCCGATCCTACAGGCTGATCGGCGTGATAGACGAAAAGTCGCGGCAGATAGAGCAGCCCTGCCATCCAGGCGATGACCGCCAGAACGTGCAGGGCCTTGATCCACTCATCCATCGTCAATGCCCGCGGACGAGCGACACAAGCCTGGCGACATGCTCGACCGGGGTCTCGGGAACGATACCGTGCCCGAGATTGAAGATATGCGGCCCGCCGGCGAAATCGGCCAATACGCGAGCGACACCTTCGTCAAGCGCCCGTCCGCCGGCGACAACGGCCAGCGGATCAAGGTTGCCCTGGACCGGCTTGAGCGACTGGACCTCGCGTGCCGCCCAGCCGCCCGGAACCGCCCAGTCGAGACCGACGGCATCGGCCCCGGTCTCGGTGGCGACTTTGACAAGGTTACCGCCGGCCTGGCGGGCGAAGACCAGGATTCGGGCGCCAGGCACCTGAGCGCGCACGCCGTCGATGATCCGACGAATCGGCTGCACGGACCACATATCGAAGGCTGGCGCTGTCAGCGCCCCTGCAAAGCTTTCGAAGATCTGGACCGCGTCGACTCCCGCCTGGAACTGCCTGACGAGATAGGTGATCGAGGATTCGACCAGAATGTCGATCAGCTGCTGCATGAAGGCGGGATCGCGATAGCCGAGCAGGCGCGAGGGCGCCAGCTCAGGGGTCGATTTGCCGGCGATCATGTAGCTCGCCACTGTCCAGGGAGCGCCGCAGAAGCCCAGGAACGTGGTCTCGGCGGGAAGGTTGCCCTTGACCCTCTCTATCGCCTCGAAGACCGGTGCCAGGCGCTCCATATCGATCGCATCGTGCAGGCGTGCGAGCCCGGCTCCTCCGGTGATTGGGTCGAGTTTCGGTCCTTCGCCCTCGACAAAGCTGACGGGCTGCCCCAGCGCATCGGGAACCACGAGGATGTCGCAGAACAGGATCGCGGCATCAAACCCGAAGCGTCGGATCGGCTGCAGTGTCGCTTCGGCCGCGAGCGCAGGCGAATAGCAAAACGACATGAAGTTCTCGGCCTTGGCCCGGATCTCGCGGTACTCCGGGAGATAGCGGCCTGCTTGCCGCATGATCCATAGCGGTGGGCGCTCTAGCCTTTCGCCGGCAAGGACCCGCATCATCCGCTTGGCGCTCGGGGGAAAAGAGGAAATCAAAGATGAATCCTTTCTTAGAGAGTCTTCTGAGTCTTCTGTTAGGGAGCCCGCCCGCGGGATTCAGCCCGTTCCACAGGACGCCCACAGCCTGTCCTCATCGGCCGCAAGATTGCGCCAGCCCGCCGCCGGCCGCAATGCCGCCCGAGAGGTTAACAAAACGTTAATGCGTTCACAGACTTGTGCCGGCTGTCACGGAAGCCGCAGGCGGCACTGTCACACGCTGGGTCGAATCGGGACAATCGTTGTCCATCGTGAACCACCTGTTGATCCGGGTCCCCGGTCGCGCGACAGTGCACGCCGGCCGGGCCCGAAGCCCCGGGTTTCTCCCCGCCGTTCACAGTTCTCAACAGGGCTGTGGACTGAAGGCCGGATACCGGAGGCGGGCGTGGGTCGCAGCTATTTTCACCTTCATCTCGTGTCGGATGCCACGGGCGAGACACTGATCGCGGTTAGTCGCGCGGCGGCAGCCCAGTACCAGGGCATCTCCGCCATCGAGCATGTCTATCCGCTCGTTCGCACGGCGACTCAGCTTGATCGTGTGCTTTCAGAGCTCGAGGCCGCACCCGGCATGGTGTTGTACACGCTTGTCGAGCCCGAGCTTGCCAAGCGCCTTGAGGAGTCCTGCCGCGACTTTGGCTGCCCGTGCCTGTCGGTGCTGGATCCGGTCCTCTCCCTGTTCCAGTCCTATCTGGGCACCGCCTCGACCCAGCGGCCAGGCGCCCAGCACGTGCTCAATGGCGACTATTTCAAGCGGATCGATGCGCTGAACTACACGATGATGCACGATGACGGGCAGCTGCCGCCGGATCTGGAAACCGCCGATGTCATTCTTGTCGGCATCAGCCGGACTTCGAAGACGCCGACGAGCATTTATCTGGCAAACCGTGGTATCAAGACCGCCAACATTCCGTTGGTGCCCGGCATTCCGCCGCCATCGGCTCTCGAAACCGTGCGCCGACCTCTGGTCGTCGGCCTTGTCGCCAGCCCGGAGCGGATCGTGCAAATCCGCCAGAACAGGCTTCTGACCCTGCGCGCGTCCGACGACACACCCTATGTCGACCGCATGGCGGTGGCAGAGGAGGTGGCGTTTTCGCGCAAGCTCTGTGCCCGCCACAACTGGCCGCTCATCGATGTTACCCGCCGATCGATCGAGGAAACGGCCGCCGCCATTCTTGACCTCTACAAATCGCATCGCATGAAGTTCATCGTCGAGGGCTGAGATGCCGCGCGCCGCCCTCTGGCTTGATCTCGAACCGCTGTTGCTTGCATCTGGAAGCGTAACGCGTCGCACCCTGTTGGAAGCCGCCGGCATTCCCGTCGAGGTTGAGCCCGCCCGCATTGATGAGCGGGCCGTGGAGGCCGGGTTGCTGTCGGACGGTGCCGCGCCTGACGCTGTTGCGCTGGGCCTGGCCCGCGCCAAGGCATCGGCCGTGTCCCGCCTGCGCCCAGGTCGACTCGTCCTGGGCGCCGACCAGACATTGGCTTTCGATGGCGAGTCCTTCCACAAGCCGGTGGATCGTGCCGCGGCGGCAGCGCAGCTGGCGCGGCTGGGCGGCCGGGAGCATGCGCTCCATGCGGCCGCGTCGCTGTATTGTGACGACCGGCTGGTGTTCGAGGCGGTCAGCACCGCGCGCCTGCGCATGCGCCCCTTGTCGCCGGCCATGATCGCGCGCTATCTCGACGCCGCCGGCGACATCGTCACGACGACCGTCGGCGCTTACCAGCTCGAGAGCGTCGGGGTCCACCTGTTCGACACGCTTTCGGGTGACCATTTCACCATTCTGGGCCTGCCGCTCCTGCCGCTGCTGGAGGGCCTGCGCCGCAGCGGACGTGTCGTTTCATGAGCACCGGGCCTCATGCCTTTGTTGTCGGCCACCCGATCGGTCATTCCCGCTCGCCCCTGATCCACGGTTACTGGCTTCGGCAGCACGAACTGTCAGGATCCTACGAGCGCATCGACGTCTCGCCTGCGGGGTTTGCCGCGTTCATCGCCTCGCTGGTCTCCCGCGGCCTCGTCGGGGGCAACGTGACCATCCCGCACAAGCAGGCGGCGCTAGCCCTGGCCGACCGTGTGACCGACCGGGCCCGCCTGCTGGGGGCCGCGAACACGCTCTGGCGTGCGAACGGCCTGCTCTACGCCGACAACACCGATGTGCAGGGCTTTGTCGACAGCCTTGATGCATCTGTGCCGGGCTGGGCAGGGACCGGTGGCCACGCGGTCGTGCTGGGCGCCGGCGGTGCGGCCCGCGGCATCGTCGCCGGCCTGCTCGACCGGATTCCGGAGCGCATCGTCGTCGTCAACCGGACGCCGGCGCGTGCAGCGGACCTTGCGGCGGTCTTTGGCCCGCGTGTGACGGCCCATGCCTGGGCAGACGTCGCCACGGTGCTCCCGCGTGCCGGCCTGCTCGTCAACACCACGTCGCTCGGCATGCTGGGTCAGCCCGCCCTCGCCATCGATCTGGCGCCGCTGCCTGCCGGCGCGCTGGTCGCCGACATCGTCTACGTCCCGTTGGAGACACCCTTGCTCGCAGCGGCCAGGCGGCGCGGACTGCAGACAGTCGATGGCCTTGGCATGCTGCTTCACCAAGCCGTCCCCGGCTTCGCACGCTGGTTTGGCATCACGCCGACCGTCACACCGGAGCTGCGAGCCCTCGTCGTCGCCGATATCGAGGGCCACCGGTGACGCTCGTGATCGGCATGACCGGCTCGATCGGCATGGGAAAATCCACGACCGCCGCGATGTTCCGCGAGGCCGGCGTCCCGGTGCACGATGCCGACGCAACGGTCCACGCGCTGTACCGCGGCGCTGCCGCAGCACCGATTGAGGCTGCCTTTCCCGGCACGGTGCAGGGCGGCGTGGTTGATCGGCCCACACTGTCGGCCCGGGTTCTGGGCGACGCGACCGCGATGAAGCGGCTCGAGGCGATCGTTCATCCGCTGGTCCGTGCAGCCGAGGAAGCCTTTGTTGCCGCCGCCGGCTCGGCTGGTCGGCCGATGGTTGTGCTCGACATCCCGCTTCTGTTCGAGGGCGGAGGCGAGCGTCGCTGCGACGTTGTCGTCGTGGTGAGTGCGCCGGCAGATGTGCAAAGAGCCCGCGTCCTTGCCCGACCCGGCATGACGCCGGAGCGGTTCGAGGCCATCCTCTCGCGGCAGATGCCTGATTCGGCCAAGCGGGCCCGGGCGCACTTGGTTGTCGACACCGGCAGCGGTCTCGATGCAGCGCGCCGCCAGGTCGCGGGTATCCTGCGCGCTTTTGCAGCAAGGCCCGGCCGCGTCATGCGCGTCGGGTTGCGCCGAGGAGACCACTGATGGCCGTCCGCGAGATCGTCTTCGACACGGAAACGACAGGGCTCAGCCCGAACGCCGGCGACCGCATTGTCGAGATCGGCTGTGTCGAGATGCTGAACCACATCCCGACGGGGCAGGTCTTTCACGTCTATCTGAACCCTGAACGCGACATGCCGGAGGCGGCCTTCAAGGTGCATGGCCTTGCGTCCGCGTTCCTGTCCGACAAGCCGCTGTTTGCGGCTGTTGCCGCCGATTTCGTTGCCTTCATCGGTGATGCGCGGCTGGTGGCTCACAACGCCGCGTTCGATATCGCCTTCCTGAATGCCGAGCTCGCGCGTGTCGGTCAGCCGCCGATCACCACAGAGCGGGTGGTCGACACGCTGGCGCTGGCGCGTCGCAAGTTTCCGTTCGCGCAAAACAGCCTGGATGCCCTGTGCCAACGCTTCGGCATCGACAACGCACGCCGGACCAAGCACGGGGCACTGCTCGATTCGGAGATTCTCGCCGACGTCTACATTGAGCTTCTGGGGGGGCGGCAGGCCGACCTTGGCCTTGCTTCCGCCGAAAGCAATCGCACGGGGCCGGCCAGCATCGGCGCCCGGCCGCAGGCCCGCACGGGTGCGCTGCCAGCGCGTCTGGCAGCGGCCGATCTTGCGGCGCATGAGGACTTCGTCGCGACCCTGACGGATAATCCCGTGTGGCGCGATTACCTGCCGGCCGCAGGCACCGGCGGCGCGGCATCACGATAAGAAAAAGGCGGGCCATGGGCCCGCCTCAGAACAGGATCTGCCGAGCCCGATCGCTCAGGCGTTCGCGGTGGTGCCTTGCACTTCTGACACACGCTGGCGGAACAGCGCCGCAAAGTCGATGGGATCGATGAACAGCGGTGGGAAACCGCCATTGCGCACCGCATCGGCGACGATTTGCCGGGCGAACGGGAACAGCAGGCGCGGGCATTCAATCATCA
>JBEIIL010000177.1:0-5740 GCA_040380755.1 Methylobacteriaceae bacterium
CCGGCGACCCCCGCCACGAAATACAGGACGAGAAGCGGACCGGCGCTGCCGGGCGCGCCAAGCCGTTCCGCGACGAAGAAGAGAAACAGGGTCGCGGGCAGGCCGTTGGCAAGGCCGGTGATCAGGAAGGCAGCGATGAGGCGACGGAATGGCCGGTTTGCCAGCAGGTGGCCAATCCCGTCGCGCAGCCGCAGCCGATGGCGGCTGCGGTCGGCCGGCTCAGGCACGGTCGCCAGGGTTGTGACCACGGCAAGTGGCAGGCCGATGGCGACGATCATGCCGAACGCGGCCAGCACGGCCGCCTCGCCGGGACGTCCCAGCGCCGGTAGGAGTGCTGGAAGCGCCAGGGCGAACAGCGTGCCGACGACCGTGAGGGCCTCGCGGAATGCGGTCACGCGGTTGCGACCCGTATAGGACCGCGACAGCTCGGCACCCCAGGCGGCGTAGGGGATCTGCCCGGCGGTCCAGGCAACGGACAGGACTGCTGCCCAGAGCCCCAGATAGGCGAGGCCGGCACCCGGCGGTGGCACGAACACGTGCCAGGCCGAGAGTGCAATCAGGGGAACACTGGCACCGAGCCAGAGCCGCCGGCGGCCAAAGCCAGGTCGCCAGCGGTCCGCCAGCACCCCGACCAGCGGATCGGCGGCGGCATCGAGCAGGCGCACGAGCATCAGGACCTGGCCGACGGCCGCGATAGGGAGCGCCAGCGCCGAGGCATAGTACGACGGCACCAGCACATAGAAGGGCAGCGACAGCACGGCGAAGGGCAGCGCCGGCAAGGCATAGGCGACCAGCCGGGCAGCCGACGGCTCGGGTGTCGCCCCGGCTGCTGGCTCGGTCATGCGCCCTTCGCGTAGACGAGCTGTCTGACGTCGATGTTGCCCGACCGGAACCCGGCCTCGCAGTAGGACAGGTAATACTCCCAGGTGCGGCGGAAACGCTCGTCGAAGCCCATCGGCACGAGATTGGGCCATGCAGCACGGAAGCGCTCGCGCCAGACGACCAGGGTGGCCGCATAATCGAGCCCGAATTCACGCTCGTCGCGCAGCGAAAGCCCGGCCGCCTCGCCCAGCCGCCGCATAATGCCTGGGGAGGGCAGCATGCCGCCGGGGAAAATGTAGCGACGGATGAAGTCGACCTCGCGCTTGTAGGCCTCGAACATGCTGTCTTGGATGGTGATCACCTGCAGGCCGGCGACGCCGCCGTCGCACAGACGGCGGGAGAGCTGGTCGAAATAGACCGGCCAGTACTGCTCGCCGACCGCCTCGAACATCTCGATGGAAGCGATCCGATCATAGGTGCCAATCTCGTCGCGATAGTCCTGCAGCCGGATGTCGACCTTCTCGGCGAGGCCCTGCTCGAAGATCCGCTTGCGGGCATAGTCAAACTGCTCACGGGAGATGGTGAGGCCCGTGACCTTGCAGCCGACCGTCTTGGCTGCGAACTCTGCGAACCCGCCCCAGCCGCAGCCGATTTCCAGAACGTGATGCTCGGGACCGATCCGGGTCTGCTCGGCCAGCACGCTGTACTTGCGAAGCTGACCGGCTACGAGGTCACGGCCGTTCTCACCGTCGGTAAACAGCGCCGACGAGTAGGTCATCGTGTCGTCGAGCCAGGATTCATAGAAGCGATTGCCCAAATCGTAGTGGGCATGAATGTTGCGCCGCGATCCACGCTTGGTGTTGCGGTTCATCCAGTGGCGGAACTGCTGCCACATCCGCACCAGCGGCCTGTCCTCCAGGAGGCGGGAGATCAGCGTGTGGTTGGCACAAAACAGCTCGAGGAAGCGGGTCAGGTCAGGTGTTTCCCATTCGCCCCGCAGATAGGCCTCGGCGAAGCCAATCTCGCCCCCTTCGGCCAGGCGGCGGGCAAAGCCGAAATCCCGCGCGCTGATCTCGGCCCTTGGTCCTGGATGCGAGCCTTCAAACAGGTAGACGCGGTCATCTGGAAGCCGAACCGTCAGGCTCCCGTACTCGATCAACACCGCAAAGCGAAACGCTTGGCGGGTAGCGAAAGGCAGATCGCGCGTCAGGGCGTCGAAGGAGGCAGGCGTTACGCGGATCCGCTCGGCGGGCGGCGGGCTCGATCTATCGATCACTGCGGACATGTCTGAATGATTCTCTGGAACACCGAGTTCGGGGGAGGCTGGCTCTCGCGTCATGGAAGTCATGGTCCCGTACTCCGGGCCGTGGTCCGTTGACCGGTGGCCGTGACGGGATCGCCATAACTCGCAGGAGGCGGGGGTGCCGGGCGTGGAACGAGACGCATGCCCTTGATCCACAGGCGCAAGGCTTCCCAGTGGATCCCCACCACCACCTTGAGCGTGAGCAGCGGGTAGCGACGCAATGCTGCCAGAAGCGTCGCGGTCGTCAAGTTTTCCCGCCGACCATGGAAGGTTGCGGCGAGCAGCGGCCCGTCCGAATCACACTCCAGAATGCGGACCGCCACATCATCGGTGGGAGGGCGAAGACGGAACCGGTAGGTCATGGCCAGCCCATTGAACGGCGAAACATAGAACTGCTTGACGCGCTCCTGCCGCAGCCCGGCCGGCCCGAATTCGCCCTGCGCGACCGGCGCCACATAGGTGTGATGCTCGCCGAACGTGTTGCGCACCTCGTAAATGGCCGCAACAAGCTCGCCCGACACCGCATAGGCAAAATAGACCGAGAGCGGGTTGAAGACATGGCCGAGGATCCGCGGGTAGCACAGAAGCAGGACCCGGCCGCCAGTGAGGTCGATCCCGGTCGGCTCGAGAAGCCGGTCGACATGGCGGCGCAGCGACGATCCGTCGCGTGCGCCGTGATCGGACTCACGGAAGGAGACGAGGTTGAACCGGTTGACTGCAAACAGGCGCGACACCCGGTCTGCCTCGTCGAGCCGGTCGAGATCAAGGAGCAGCGAGAACACCTCGTAGCTGAAGCGGTGCTCGACCGGTTTCATGCGCGCGTGCATCACCGGACCGATCATCAGCGAGGCGGCCGCAGGGGGCGGAAGAAATGTAGGGCTCACTCCGCGGCCTCGCGCACGCGCTCGGAGGTTCGCCAGGGCAGGCTGGCGCCAAGCGCCTCGGCGACGGCAAGTCCCGAATCGAGGCCGTCCTCATGAAAGCCATGCCGTGTCCAGGCACCGCAAAACCAGGAGTTGCGGCGCCCCTGGATCTCGTGCAGCCGACGTTGGGCCACAAGCGCGCCCCGATCGTATTGCGGGTGCGCATAGGTGAAGCGACCGAATGTCAGGGCTGGCTCCGGCGGGCGGGGCGGATTGAGGGTGACGAAGACCGGCCTGGTCGCGTCGATCCCCTGCAGGGCATTCATCCAGTAGGTGACGCACAGGTCGGCGTGGGGGTTGTCCTCCTGCATCACGTTCCAGGCCGCCCAGGCGCGCGCGCGGCGTGGCATCAGGTATGGGTCGCGATGCAGGTAGACAGCGTTGTCGCGATAGACGACGCCGCCCAGGATCGCCTGCTCATCCGTGTCGGCATCGGCCAGCATGGCCAGCGTCTGGTCCGAATGCGCGGCGAAGACGACATGATCGAAGCGGTCGGTCGCACCGGTTGCGTCCGTGATCTCCACGCCGGAAGCGCCCCGGCGCACCGCAACAACCGGCGCCCCGGTCCGCAATGAGGCCGCAAACGGCTTCACCAGCGCGGTGACGTATTCACGGCTGCCGCCGGTCACGGTCCGCCAGACGGGACGATTCCAGGTCAGGAGATGGTGGTTCTCGAAGAAGGCGACGAAGCTCTCTGCCGGAAAGGACAGCATGGCAGCCGGCGACATCGACCAGATGGCGGCCCCCATGGGCAGCAGATAGTCGGTCCTGAATTTCTGCGAGTAGCGTCCCCGCTCAAGATAGGCGCCAATCGACAGACCGTCGAGCGCGTTTGAGCGGCGGTCGATGATCGCCTGCCGGTTAAACCGTACCACTTCGAGAAGCATGCGCAGATAAGCCGGAGAGATGGCGTTGCGGCGCTGCGCGAACAGGCCATCGACAACCTTGCTGGTCCTGCCGCTCCACTCGAACTGCCCGCCGCGTGCCGACACCGCAAAGCTCATGTCGGACGCCTGGGTGGCGACCTTCAGATGGGCGAACAGCGCGGTGAGGTTGGGATAGTTCGACTCGTTGTAGACGATGAACCCGGTGTCCACAGCAATGCTGGTGCCGTCGTAGTCGATGTCGACCGTCGCCGAATGGCCGCCGGCACGGGCTTCACGCTCATACACAACCACGTCGTTTCGTGTGCTCGTAGCCAGCGCATAAGCGACAGCGTTGCCGGCAATGCCCGCTCCGATAATGGCGATACGCATGGAGTCTCGTGTCTCACTGGTCCTGAGTGCTGACGTTTATACGACGGGAATCCGCATTCGGTTTCAGCGTGTCAAGTGCGGCCAGGGCGCGTGCTCTCGCAGCGGCGTGGTCGACGATCGGTCGGGGGTACGTTTCCCCGAGACCAACCCCCGCGGACCGCAGCTCGGCCGGGGTCGCCGTCCCCGGCCGGTGGATCAGACTGGCGGGCAGGCGTGCGAGCTCCGGGACGTAGCAGCGGACATAGTCGCCCTTCGGGTCGTAGGTCTCGCCTTGCAGGACAGGGTTGAAGATCCGGTAGTAGGGCGCGGCATCGGCGCCTGAACCAGCCACCCATTGCCAGCTCGCCGGATTGCTGGCCGGGTCGGCATCCACGAGCGTGTCCCAGAACCAGTCCTCGCCGAGCCGCCAGTCTACGAGGAGGTGCTTGATGAGGAAGGACGCTACCACCATGCGGACCCTGTTGTGCATCCAGCCGGTGGTCCAGAGCTGGCGCATTCCGGCATCGACCAGCGGATAGCCGGTGAGGCCGCGCTGCCAGGCGCGCAGGCCGGCCGGATCATCGCGCCAGGGAAACGCCTCGAAGCGGGGCTGGACGCTGCGCTGATGCAGGGCCGTGTGGTTGAAGAGCAGTGAATAGGAAAACTCGCGCCAGCCCAGCTCGGCGCGGAACTTGTCCGCATCGCCATCGGTCGCGGCGCTGACTCCCGACTGCATGGCGGTCCCGGTGGCATGCCAGAGCTGACGGGGCGAGATGTGGCCGAAGCGCAGGTAGGGCGAAAGAGCCGACGTCATGGGCCGGTCCGGCCGGTTGCGGCCTTCGCCATAGCCATCGAGACCCGTTTCCAGAAACGCCCGGCACTGCCTGTGAGCTGCGGCTTCGCCCGGTGCCCATGTGGCGCGCAGTCCGCCGGCCCAGTCCGGCCTGGTCGGTCGAAGGCCAAGGGCCGCAATGGGGACAGCACCGACGCTGGCAGCATCCGCAACCGTGGCGCCGCGCAGCGCGGCCGGACAGGGGAGGGGCGGCGACGGCTCGCCGGTGGCCCGGGCGGCCCGCCAGAACGGCGTGAACACCCGCAGCGGATCGCCCGTTCGGCCGCGCACCTCCCAAGGCTCGTGCAGCAGTGTCGCCTTGTGGCTGTGGGCTGCCCGTCCTTGTGACCGCCAGTGCGTCTTCAGGGCCGAATCAATGCTGACGCCACCTGCCTCGTAGCGACGCGACCAGTGCACACTGGCCGCGTCGAGCTGGTCGACCAACCGGATCATGGTCTCGCGCTGCGGTCCCGCAATGGTCAGGAGCGGCACGTCGTGGGCGGCGAGATCGGCCGCCAGCGTCTCCAGCGCGCCATGCAGCCACCAGCGTGACGCCGCCCCAATCGTGCGGGGTTCGGCTTTGACATCAAATACATAAACGGCAATGACCGCCGCGTTCCCGGCG
>JBEIIL010000178.1:0-5679 GCA_040380755.1 Methylobacteriaceae bacterium
CGACAAGACCAATGACCAGGTCACCATCGACGCCGCCAACGCCATCAAGAAATATGGGGTCGGCGTCAAATGCGCCACGATCACGCCGGATGAAGCGCGGGTGAAGGAATTCGGCCTGACGCAGATGTGGAAGTCGCCCAACGGGACGATCCGCAACATCCTCGGCGGCGTGATCTTCCGCGAGCCGATCATCTGCCGCAACGTGCCGCGCCTCGTGCCGGGCTGGACTCAGCCGATCATCGTCGGCCGCCACGCCTTCGGCGACCAGTACCGCGCCACCGACTTCAAGGTCCCGGGCAAGGGCCGCCTGACCATCCGCTTCGAGGGCGACGACGGCACCGTGATCGACAAGGAGGTGTTCAGGTTCCCGGACGCCGGTGTCGCCATGGCAATGTACAACCTGGACGACTCGATCCGCGACTTTGCCCGCGCCTCGCTGAACTACGGCCTCAACCGCAAGTATCCGGTCTACCTGTCCACCAAGAACACGATCCTCAAGGTCTATGATGGCCGCTTCAAAGATATCTTCGAGGAGGTCTACCAGGCGGAGTTCAAGCACAAGTTCGCGACACTCGGCATCACCTACGAGCACCGGCTGATCGACGACATGGTTGCGTCGGCGCTGAAGTGGTCGGGCGGGTATGTGTGGGCCTGCAAGAACTACGATGGCGACGTCCAGTCCGACATCGTCGCCCAGGGCTTCGGCTCGCTCGGACTGATGACCTCGGTGCTGATGACGCCCGACGGCGCCACCGTCGAGTCCGAGGCCGCCCACGGCACCGTGACGCGCCACTACCGCGAGCACCAGAAGGGCAAGGAGACGTCGACCAACTCGATCGCGTCGATCTTCGCCTGGACGCGCGGCCTCGCTCACCGCGCCAAGCTCGACGGCAATGCCGAGTTGCAGCGCTTCGCCGATACGCTGGAGAAGGTCTGCGTCGACACCGTCGAGGCCGGCTGGATGACCAAGGACCTGGCCCTGCTGGTCGGCGCCGACCAGAAGTGGCTGTCGACGACAGGCTTCCTCGACAAGATCGACGAGAACCTCAAGGCCGCAAGGGCCGCCTGAGCCATATCGATCCGTTCCAACCGGAAGGGCCCGGCTACAGCGCCGGGCCCTTTGGTTTGGGACCTACGCGGCCCTCGTCGGCCTCAAAGCCTCGTCACCGATGGGGTGTAGCCCTTGCCGCAGTCAACGACCCGACGCCGGATCCGGCGAATGGCGCGGCCGCCATCGGCTCAGCTGTTTTCCTCCGGCGGACTGTCATCATCGGGCGTGTGCAGCACCGTCGCGGTGCCGCTCATCCGGCTCTTGGCGATGGCATGGATGCGCTCGCCGATGTCCGGCCGTGTCGTCATCAACGTCCGCAGGTCGGCGGCATCGAGCACCAGCAACTGCGTGCGCAACGACGCCCGCACGGTCGCCGAGCGCCGGGTCGAGCGCAGCACGGCGATCTCGCCGAAGAACTGTCCCTCGCCAAGCTGGTGCCGTCGCCCGTGCGCTGCCTCGATCTCCACCTGCCCGGTGGCAATGAAATACATGCTGTGGCCGATCTCACCACGCCGTACGACAACCTCACCGGCCTCGACGCTCTGCGAGCGCAGCAGCTTGGTGATCTGTCCCACCTCCTCGGCCTTCAGGTCCTCGAACAACGGGACGCGGGCGACCATGCCCCACGTCACCACAAATTCGCGGCGATGGATCACATCCGCAAAGGCGGTCGCGATGATGCCGACCGGCAGCGCCAGCATGACGATGCCCATGACCGCCGTCAGCCCGGCGATGACCTTGCCGATCGGAGTGACGGGCACGACATCGCCATAGCCCACCGTCGTCAGCGTCACGATCGCCCACCACATCGCGTCCGGAATGGTGCCGAACTTGTCGGGCTGCACGTGGGTTTCGGCCAGGTGCATCAGCGCAGCGGTGCCGATGGTCAGCGCCCCGATGATGACCAGGCAACCGATCAGCGCACGGCGCTCGGTGTAGACCGCCTCGAACAAGGAGTGCAGGCCGGGCGAGTACCGCGCCAGCTTCAGGAAGCGCACAAGCCGGAAGATCGCCAGCGCCCGCAGATCGTCACCGACGATCAGCGCAGCATAGAGCGGCAGCAGGGTCAGCAGGTCGATCAGCGCCGGCACGGTCCGGGTGTAGGCCCAGCGGGCCCGCCAGGCGGTCATGTGGCGAAACGGCGGATATTCGGCAGCCGCCCACAACCGCGCCGCGAACTCGACGGTGAACACTGCGAGCGCAATGGCTTCGAGGCCCTTGAACAGCATGTTGAAGCGATCGGCCAGGAACGGCACCGTCTCCAGCACCGCCACCAGCACGCTGAGCACGATGGTGAGGATGAGCGCCGCGTGAATGAGACGCGCCACGCGGTCCTCGTGCCGCCCATGCTCGAGGATTTCATAGGCACGGTGGCGGAGCCGCCGGAGGCGCTTTTTGCCGCCTCCTGCGTGTGTGCCGGTCATGCGCTGGCGAGGGCCGCCTCGATGGCCGCCAGTGCCTCGCCGGCGCGCGTCCCGTCGGGGCCGCCAGCCTGTGCGAGATCCGGTCGCCCGCCGCCGCCCTTGCCGCCGAGTTGCTCGGAGCCGATGCGCACCAGCTCGACCGCGCTGATCCGGCCGGCCAGATCGGCGGTGACGCCGACGACCAGCCCGGCCTTGCCATCGTCCGCCACGCTGACAATGGCCACCACGCCGGATCCGACCTGCTTCTTTGCCTCGTCGGCAAGATTTTTCAGGTCGCGCATTTCGATGCCGGCCACGGTTTGCGCCAGCAGCTTCAGGCCGTTGACCTCACGCAGCGGTGCCGCACCGCCGCTACCGCCCATGGCGAGCTTCTTGCGCGCCTCGACGAGTTCGCGCTCAAACCGCCGGCGCTCCTCGATCAGGGTCGCTAGCCGGTCGGCCGCCTCGGCCGCCGGGACCTTGAGCAACCCCGAAAGGTCGCGCAGCCGGCGGCTCTCGCCAACGAGGTGCATCCGTGCGCCCTCGCCCGCCAGCGCCTCGATACGCCGCACGCCCGCCGCAACCGCCCCCTCGCCCACGATGCTGACAAGCCCGATATCGCCGGTGCGCGTCGCATGGGTGCCGCCGCAGAGCTCAATCGAGAACGCGGCTCCCGGGCGCTCGCCGTCGAGCAGGGTGCCCATGGATACCACCCGGACCTCGTCGCCATACTTCTCGCCGAACAGCGCCCGCGCCCCGGATTCGATCGCGTCGTCGACGCCCATCAGCCGCGTGGTCACCGGCGCATTCTGGCGCACCACGCCGTTGACGATCGCCTCGATCCGGGCGAGCTCCTCGTCGGCAATCGGCTTGGGGTGCGAGAAGTCGAAGCGCAGCCGGTCGGGCGATACCATCGAGCCCTTCTGCGCCACATGGTCGCCCAAAACCTGGCGCAGCGCCTCGTGCAACAGATGGGTAGCCGAATGATTGGCACGGACCGCGGCGCGCCGGCCATGGTCGACCACGAGCTCGACAGGTGCCCCCACCACCAGCCGGCCACTCTCGATCGTCACCGCGTGGGCGAACACATCGCCGAGCTTCTTTTGCGTGTCGGTGACGGATGCCACCGCATCCGCGCCCGTCATGCGGCCGCGGTCACCGACCTGGCCACCCGATTCGGCATAGAACGGGGTCTGGTTCAGCACGACGAGCCCGTCCTCGCCGGCCTCGAGCGCGTCGACGGGCTTCCCGCCGCGCACCAGCGCGGTAACGACGCCCTCGGCGGTCTCGGTGTCATAGCCGAGAAACTCCGTGCCGCCGACCGCCTCGCGCAGCCCGAACCACACCGTCTCGGTGGCGGCCTCGCCGGAGCCCGACCAGGCGGCGCGCGCCATCGCCTTCTGCCGCTGCATCGCCGCCGTAAACGACTCGGTGTCGACGCCGATGCCGCGGGCGCGCAGAGCGTCCTGGGTCAGGTCAAGCGGGAAGCCGTAGGTGTCGTAGAGCGTGAACGCCACCTCGCCCTTCAGGCTCTGGCCGGCACTGAGATCCTGGGTGGCGTCGTCGAGGATGGCGAGCCCGCGCTCCAGCGTCTTGCGAAAGCGGGTCTCCTCGAGCCGCAGCGTCTCGGTGATCAGCGCCTCGGCGCGGCCCAGCTCCGGATAGGCATGGCCCATCTCCCGCACCAGCGCCGGGACGAGCCGCCACATCAGCGGCTCGCGCGCGCCGATCAGCTCGGCGTGGCGCATGGCGCGCCGCATGATCCGCCGCAGCACATAACCGCGGCCCTCATTCGACGGCAGCACGCCATCGGCCACCAGGAAGGCCGAGGCCCGCAGATGGTCGGCAATGACCCGCGGGCTGGCTTTCTGCGGTCCGGCAGCGTCCACATCAGTGATATCGACGACGGCGCGGATCAGCGCCCGCATCAGGTCGGTTTCGTAGTTGTCATGCGTGCCCTGCAGCACCGCCGAGATGCGCTCCAGCCCCATGCCGGTGTCGATCGACGGCCGCGGCAGCAGCAGCCGCTCGCCCGGCGCTACCTGCTCGAACTGCATGAAGACAAGGTTCCAGATCTCGATGAACCGGTCGCCATCCTCGCCGGGCGAGCCGGGCGGCCCGCCGGGGATGTGGTCGCCATGGTCGTAAAAGATTTCCGAGCAGGGCCCGCACGGCCCGGTATCACCCATCGCCCAGAAATTGTCGGACGTCGGAATCCGCACGATCTTGCTGTCGGGCAGGCCGGCGATCTTCTTCCACAGATCGAAGGCCTCGTCGTCCTCGTGGTAGACGGTGACCATCAGCCGGTCGACCGGAAGACCGTATTCCTTGGTGATCAGCGTCCAAGCGAGTTCGATCGCCCGGTCCTTGAAATAGTCACCGAAGGAGAAATTCCCCAGCATCTCGAAGAAGGTGTGGTGGCGGGCCGTATATCCGACATTGTCGAGGTCGTTGTGCTTGCCGCCGGCGCGGACACACTTCTGCGACGTGACGGCACGCGAATAAGGACGCTTCTCAACGCCGGTGAAGACGTTCTTGAACTGCACCATCCCCGCATTGGTGAACATCAGCGTCGGATCGTTGCGCGGCACGAGCGGGCTCGACGCGACGACCTCGTGGCCGTTCTTCGCGAAATAATCGATGAAAGTCGATCGGATCTCGTTGACGCCGCTCATCTACGCCCAGTCTCGCTGACGGATGCGGCACCGCTGCCGCAACACCGTGTCGGGCGTTTGTAGTGGCGGCACAAGGCGCTGTCGAGCCTTGGCCGCCGCCGCGACCAGCGCAGAGGGAGCGCAAAGCAGCATCCCCGGCCGGCGTTGCGGTCAGGCCGGATCAGGCCTCGCCGTCGTCCAGGTCCTCGGCCGAAGGATCGGCCGTGTCGAGGATCTTGTCGGCGATCAGTCCGGCATTCTGGCGGATCTGCGCCTCGATCTTCAGCGCCACCTCGGGGTTCTGGCGCAGGAAGCTCTTGGCATTCTCCCGGCCCTGGCCGAGGCGCTGGCTGTCATAGGAGAACCAGGCACCCGACTTCTCGACGATGCCGGCCTTGACCCCAAGATCGACGAGTTCGCCGGTCTTGGAAATGCCCTCGCCATACATGATGTCGAACTCGACCTGCTTGAACGGCGGCGCCACCTTGTTCTTCACCACCTTGACGCGCGTGGTGTTGCCGATCTGCTCCTCGCGGTCCTTGATCGCGCCGATGCGGCGGATGTCGAGGCG
>JBEIIL010000179.1:0-5581 GCA_040380755.1 Methylobacteriaceae bacterium
GGAAGATCATGCCGATGCGGTCACCGCGCACGTCCTCACGCACCGCCTCGGTGGCGGCTGTCATGTCGGTGCCGTCGACCCGGATCGTCCCGGCGCTGACGCGGCCGACGCCTGCCGGCAGCAGGCCCATGATCGACAGCGCCGTCAGGCTCTTGCCGCAGCCAGA
This sequence comes from Methylobacteriaceae bacterium, assembly GCA_040380755.1. Classification (GTDB taxonomy): domain Bacteria; phylum Pseudomonadota; class Alphaproteobacteria; order Rhizobiales; family Beijerinckiaceae; genus Alsobacter. The sequence continues at coordinate 167 of JBEIIL010000179.1, forward strand.
TTCCCCCACCAGCGCCAGTGTCTCGCGCGGTGCCACCGTGAACGACACGTCGCGGACGGCGTCGAACCAGCGCCCGGCAATGCGGATCGAGGTTGTCAGCCCCTCGACGGCGAGCGGCACGTCGGCGGCGGGCGTGCGCGAGCCGTGCTGGATGGCGACGCTCACCGGCCGGCCCTCACTGCGGCGCCCTCGGGTCTGTGGCGTCGCGCAGGCCGTCGCCGATGAGGTTGAGGGCGATCATCACCGCCAGGATGGCCAGGCTCGGGAAGACGCTCATCCAGGGCGCGTCGAGCAGATTGTCGAAGCCCTCGCGGACGATGCCGCCCCAGGTCGCGGTCGGCGGCGGCACGCCAAGGCCGATGAATGCGAGGGTCGATTCGGTGCGGATGGCCGTGGCGAGCCACAGCGAGGCCATCACCACCACCTCGTCGAGGATGTTGGGCAGCACGTGCAGGAACATGATGCGCAGGTCGCCATAGCCGAGCGCCCGGCAGGCATCGACGAAATCGCGTTCCTTCATCGCCAGGGTGGAGCCGCGCGCGACGCGGACGAAGGCCGGCACCGCCGTCACCGCGATGGCAAGGATCAGGTTCTGCAGGTTCGGGCCAAGCACGGCGACGAGGATCAGCCCCATGATGAGCTGCGGGAAGCTCAGCAGCACGTCGGTGCAGGCGGTGATCACGCGGTCGATCCAGCCGCCATAGTAGCCCGATACGATGCCGATCACGGTGCCGATCACGACCCCCGCCATGGTCGCGACGAAGCCGACGAAGAGCGAGATGCGGGCCCCCCAGATCACGCGGGAGAGGACATCGCGGCCGAACTCATCGGTGCCGAACCAGTGCGCGGCGGAGGGATCGCCCAGCCGGTTGACGACGTCCTGCGCGTCGGGATCATAAGGTGCCACCCAGGGGGCGAGGGCGGCGACGGCGACCAGAGCCACAACCAGCACAAGGCCGATGATGAGGCCGCCTGAGCGGGTTGCCCGGCTCCAGGCCGAAGGCGCGGCAAGGCTGACGGGGGCGGCGGCGCTCACTGGGTCTTCACCCGCGGGTCGACGAGCCCATAGGTGAGATCGGTGAGGATGTTGGCGACGACGATGGCGAAGGCCGACACCACCATCAGGCCCTGCAGCAGCGCATAATCGCGCTGGTTCAGCGCCGTGACGATGAGCTTGCCGAGGCCGGGCCGGTTGAAGACGATCTCGGTGACGACGGCATTGCCGATGAGCACGCCCAGATACAGGCCGACGACCGTGACGATCGGCACCAGCACGTTGCGCAGCGCGTGCCGCCACACGACCGTGGCGTGCGGCATGCCCTTGGCACGCGCCGTGCGGATGTAGTCCTCGCCCAGCGCCTTGAGCATGCCGGAGCGGGTCACGCGCGTGACATAGGCGACCATGATCAGGCCGAGATTGACCGCCGGCAGCACCAGCGCCCGGATACGGTCCAGCGGGTCCGCAGCATTGGCGGTGGAGATCACCGGGAACCAGCGCAGCTGCACCGCAAAGGCGATCAGCAGCAGGATGCCGGAGACAAAGGCCGGGAAAGACAGGCCGGCGAGCGAGAACAGGCGCGCGAACCAGTCGACGAAGCCGTCGCGTCGCTGCGCCGCCGCGACGCCCAGCGGCACGCCGACGGCGACGCCGATGAACAGCGCCGCCAACGTCAGCTCGATGGTGAAGGGAAGGACGGCCCATACGTCGGTGGTGATCGGCCGGTTGGTGACGAGCGAGCGGCCGAGGTCACCCTGGACGATCTGCCCCATGAACTCGCCGTACTGGACGATCAACGGCCGGTCGAGGCCTAGCCGCTCGCGTAGCGCTGCGCGGGCGGCCGGGCTTGCCTGGTCACCCAAGATGACGATGGTGGGGTCGCCCGGGACGACCCGCACCAGGACAAACACCAGCGTCAGCACCGCCCATAGCGTGGGGATGGCCAGCAGCAGACGCTTGGCGACAAACAGCAGCACGCGGGAGGCCGCGCCTTACTTCTTTGTCGTCAGCTCGGTGATCACCGGCCCGAGGTGGATCGCGTCGGTGAGCTTGTAGCCGAAGTCGAGGTTGGTCTTGTGGGCCCACACCTGCAGCTGCTCGAACAGCGGAACGGCGCAGACCTCCTCGATGATCTTGGTCTGGGCCGTCTTCCACAGCGCCTTCTGCTTGACAGGATCGGGCTCGCTGCGCGCCGCCGTGATCTCGGCGTCGGCAACCTTGCAGTGGGAAAAGTTGGTCACCGCCGTCGGCGTCTGGACGATCGACGACGAGTGGAAAAACTGCGTCAGGTAGACGTCGGCGATCGGGAACCGGGCAGCCGAGTAGTAGGTAACGCCGCTCAGGTTCTTGCGGATGTTGGCGTGGAAGGTCTGGTGGTCGACGACCTCCAGTTGCAGGTCGACGCCGGCCTGCTTGAGCTGGCTCTGCACGATCTGCATCGAGTTGAGCATGGTGGGCAGGCTTGTCTGCACACTCTTGACGGTGACGCCGCCCTCGAGGCCCGCTTCCTTCAGCAGTGCCTTGGCCTTGGCGACGTCATAGGCCAGCAGCGGCGCCTTGTCGTCGGTGCCCAGATAGCCGTTGGGAACGACCGAGCTCGGCAGGTCGGCGGTCAGCTCGCCCTTGAAGGCGACCATCTGGGGCCGGTTGATCGCATGGGCGATCGCCTGGCGGACGCGCTTGTCGTCGAGCGGCTTCATGGTGGTGTTGAGGTGGATGACCGACAGCTCGGACGGGCGCAGCACGTCGACGACGACGCCCGGCTCCTTCTTGAAGCGCTCGGCCCATTTCTGGTCCTGGCGGCCATAGATCAGGTCGAGCTCGCCCGAGGTGAAGGCGAGGTCGCGGGCGCTGTCGGCCGGAATGAAGCGGTAGACGATGCGGTCGATCTTCGGCGCGCCGCGGAAATAGCCCTTGTGGGCGGCGAGCGTGATGCTCTCGTTCGGCTTGTACTCGGTGAAGGAGAACGGGCCGGTGCCGACCGGCTTCAGCCGGAAGTCGGCACCCAGCGCCTCGACAGCCTTGCGGCTGACGATGTTGCCGCCGTGGTAATTGGTGACGAGGCCGAGCAGCGAGGGGATCGCCTGCTTGAGCTTGATGCGCACGGTCGAGGCGTCGACCGCCTCGATGGATTCGAAGGCCGCGTAGTCGGCGGCGAAGGACGACGACTTGCTGTCGCCGGCGCGGCGCAGCGAGAACACCACGTCATCGGCAGTCAGCTCGCCCCAGTTGCCGTGGAACTTCACACCCTTGCGCAGGGTGAACGTCCAGGTGAGCTTGTCGGGCGAGCTCTCCCACTTTTCGGCGAGATCGGGCTCGAGCCCTTCGAGGCTGGCCGAGCCGGGGGCAAAGCGGACGAGGCCGTTGAAGATCCATGCGACGACCGGCTTGTCCTGCGTCGTCGTGGCGCGGTGCGGGTCGAGCTGGCCGACATCGGCCGCCGCCATGCCGACATTCAGGGTCGTCTGCGCCAGAGCCGCTGGCGCGGCGGACAGAAACAGCGCTGCGGTGAAAGCTGCGAGATGCCGGGTCATGCGTGAACTCCTCGATGGTGAGCGGGCGTCAGGGATCGTAGACGGGCTGCCGGTGCCGCGCCTAGCCCTCGTTTCAATGTTCCGTATGCGGAGAGGATGCCGGTTGCGGCGCCCAACCGGAAAAGCGGCCGATGCCGAAGGGTTCGATCGGTGTCGGCGTCGTGCCGGTGAGGACCAGTTCGGCCAGCACCTCGCCGACCGCCGGAGCGAGTTGGAAGCCATGGCCGGAGAAGCCGAAGGCATGGACGAGCCGCGGCGTTGTGCGGGAGGACCCGATGACCGGGATCCTGTCCGGCGTCTGGCCGTCGATGCCCGTCCAGGTGCGGATCACCTGGGTGCCGGCGAGCTGCGGCACCAGCGCCAGCGTCCGTTGCATGCCGGCGAGCGACTGCTCGGCGAGCGGGCGCGAGCGCGCCAGATCGGCATCGCCCCAGCCGCGGCCGCCGCCAAAGATGACGTTGCCGCGTCGTGTCTGGCGCAGATAGACGTCGCCGCCGCAGACCCCAACGGAGCGGCTGGCGAAATAGGGCAGCGGCTCGGTCACCAGCATGTTGGGCATCAGCGCCTCGACCGGCGCGGTCTCGCCGAACCATTCCGCCAGCGTGCCGCCGAAGACGCCGGCGGTGTTGACGAGCCAGGTGCTGGCCACCTCCAGCCCGTCGGCCTCGATCGTGAAGCCCGAGGGCGTGGCTGCCGCGGCGGTGACGCGGGTCTGCTCGCGGATGTCGACGCCGAGCCGGCGGGCGAGGCGCGCATAGGCGGGGCCGACGACTCGCGGGTTGGCCTGCCCGTCCTCCGGCGACAGCGACGCGCCGACCACGGCCTCGCCCAGCCAGGGCAGCTCGGCCCGCACCGTGTTGGCGCCGAGCAGCTGCAGGTCGAGCCCCCGTTCGGCTGCGTCGGCGGCGTAGCGCTCCAACTCGGCCATGTCGTCCTCGGAGCGGGCGAGCTTGATGTGGCCGGAGACGTCGAACTCGGTGTCCTCGCCGAGGACCGTGGCGAGGTCGGTCCAGAGCGACCGGGCGCGGCGGGCCAGTGGCAACTCGTGCAGGTTGCGACCCTGCTGGCGCACGCCGCCGAAATTGACGCCGCTGGCGCCGGCACCGCAGCGGTCGCGATCGAGGACGACCACGCTCATGCCGGATTTGCGGAGGGCGATTGCGGCGGCGCAGCCGGCGATCCCGCCTCCCACCACGGCGACGTCGACCGACAGGCGGGCCCTCATTCTGCAGCCTCCGCAGGGGTGGGCGGGGCCAGCACCGGGATCGGCTTCACCGGTGGCTGGGCGCGCAGCCGGCCGGCGGCCTCGATGGGGCAGCCCCGCACACGCGCGACGAGTTCGGCGGCCGCATGGCCGCAGACCCGGCCCTGGCAGCGGCCCATGCCGATGCGGGTGAAGGCCTTGACGCGGTTGACCTCGGTGGCGTCGCGCGCCGTCACCGCTTCGCGCAGGGCGCCGGCGGTGATGCCCTCGCAGCGGCACAGCACCTCGGTGTCGGCAATGGTGTCGAGCAGATGGCCCGGATAGGGCCAGGCGGCTTCCAGCGCGGTCCTGAAGCGGGCTTGCGCGGCCAAAGCCGTGTCGAGGCGGGCGACCGCCGCGGCGTCAACCGGCCGGCCGAGGTCCTCCAGCACCGCCCAGGCGGTGCGCCGGCCCTGCAGCTCGGCCACATCGGCGCCGCCAATGCCGGCGCCGTCGCCGGCGAGATAGACCGCCGGCAGGCTCGAGCGTCCCGCCGCGCTGCGGCGCGGGATCCACTGGCGCGTCGGTGTGTCGAAGTCGAAGTCGCAGCCGGAAAGGTCGGCCAGCTGGCCCTCGCTGCGCAGCCCGAAGGAGGCAGCGAGGCCATCGCACGCGACTGTGTGCTCGCGGCCGTCGGCGCC
>JBEIIL010000180.1:0-5533 GCA_040380755.1 Methylobacteriaceae bacterium
CACAGGGCAACACGATCTCGTGGTAGTCGGCCGGCATGATGGGCTTAAAGGGTTCGCGCAAGTCGACCCCCTACGCCGCCAAGGATGCCGCCGAGGACGCTGCCCGCAAGGCGGCCGAGCACGGCATGCGCACCCTCGAGGTGGAAGTCACCGGCCCGGGTTCGGGCCGTGAATCCGCGCTGCGCGCGCTGCAGGCGGCGGGCTTCACCGTCACCTCCATCCGCGACGTGACTCCGATCCCGCATAATGGCTGCCGGCCGCGCAAGCGTCGTCGCGTCTGAGGCTATCGTCCAGTTCGCCGTGCGCGCCGACGGGCGCGGGCGGCGTGCGTTTCCACTGCCATCGTGAGCACAGGGCCAGGGTCGACGGACCGATATGCCCCGCGCTCCTGCATGAAGGACCGACCGCGTGATCCAGAAGAACTGGCAAGACCTGATCAAGCCCACCAAGCTCGACATCACCCCCGGCGACGACCCCAAGCGGGTGGCGACGGTGGTGGCCGAGCCGCTCGAGCGCGGCTTCGGCGTGACGCTCGGCAACGCGCTGCGCCGCGTGCTGCTGTCGTCGCTGCAGGGCGCCGCCATCACCTCGGTGCAGATCGATGGCGTGCTGCACGAATTCTCGTCGATCCCCGGCGTGCGTGAGGATGTCACCGACATCGTCCTCAACATCAAGGCGATCGCCATCCGCATGGTGGCCGACACCACCAAGCGCATGACCCTGCGCAAGCAGGGTCCGGGCCCGGTCAAGGCCGGCGACATCCAGACCTCCGGCGACATCCAGATCCTCAACCCGGATCTGGTGATCTGCACGCTGGACGAGGGCGCCGAGATGCGCGTCGAGTTCACGGTGAAGATGGGCAAGGGCTATGTCCCGGCCGATCGCAACCGGCCCGAGGATGCGCCGATCGGCATGATCCCGGTCGACAGCCTGTACTCCCCCGTGAAGAAGGTCAGCTACCGGGTCGAGAACACCCGCGAGGGCCAGATCCTCGACTACGACAAGCTGATCATGACGCTGGAGACCAATGGCGGCGTCACCCCCGAGGACGCGGTGGCGTATGCCGCCCGCATCCTGCAGGACCAGCTCGAGGTGTTCGTCAACTTCGAGGAGCCGCGCCGCGAGGAGGACAAGCCGGCGATGCCGGAGCTGGCCTTCAACCCGGCCCTGCTTAAGAAGGTCGACGAGCTGGAGCTTTCGGTGCGCTCGGCGAACTGCCTGAAGAACGACAACATCGTCTACATCGGCGACCTCATCCAGAAGACCGAGGCCGAGATGCTGCGGACCCCGAACTTCGGCCGCAAGTCGCTCAACGAGATCAAGGAAGTGCTGGCTGGCATGGGCCTCCATCTTGGGATGGAGATCACCGGTTGGCCGCCCGAGAACATCGAAGAGCTCGCCAAGCGCTTCGAGGAGCACTACTGAGGCCGGCGCCGGCCGGGGCGATCCGGCCGGCCCGTCTGCACCTAAAGTCAACAGACGGCCGACCCGTGGCACGGCGGCCGTAAGCAATGTCAGGAGACAGCCATGCGTCACGGATTCCGCGGTCGCCGGTTCAACCGGTCGTCCGAACACCGCAAGGCCATGTTCATGAACATGAGCCAGGCCCTCATCAAGCACGAGCAGATCATCACCACGCTGCAGAAGGCCAAGGACCTGCGTCCGGTCGTCGAGAAGCTGGTGACGCTCGGCAAGCGCGGGGACCTTCACGCCCGCCGCCAGGCGATCGCGGAGATCCGCGACGTCGACCTCGTCAAGAAGCTCTTCGACGTGCTCGCCCCGCGCTACAAGGAGCGGCCGGGCGGCTATCTGCGCATCATGAAGGCGGGCTTCCGCCACGGCGACAACGCCGCTGTGGCGGTGATCGAGTTCGTCGACCGTGACGTCGACGCCCGCGGCAAGGATTCCGGCCCGGTGATGGGCGGGGACGACGCCGACGAAGCGGCGGCCTGATCGTCCGCCGCCGCACGGCGGCGCGGCTTTCGATGTTTGACGGGCGGTCTCTCGGGCCGCCCGTTTTCTTTGATGGCCGCTGTAGGTCGATGATTGATCCACGGCCTTCCTTGCGCCACGGCTTGCCCCTATATCGGCAGAATCGACGGAGGCAACCGATGCGCGCCCTGATTCTGTCCCGGATGTTCGCGGCCCTTGCCCTGGCGGCGCTCGCTGCCGGCGCGGCCGTGGCGCAGACGCCGGCCCGACCGGCCCAGCCGGCTCCGGCGGTGCAGCCGGCTCCGCCCGTGCAGGTGCCGCAGTCGGCCCAGCAGGCGAAGATGAGCTTCGCGCCAGTGGTCCACAAAGCGTCGCCGGCGGTGGTCAACGTCTATGCCACGCGGGTGCAGCAGCCGCGCAACAGTTTCCTCGAGGACCCGATCTTCCGCCGCTTTTTCGGTGGCGGCGGCGGTGCGGTGCCGCGCGAGCGGGTGCAGCGGTCGCTCGGCTCGGGCGTCCTCGTCGATCCGGCCGGCTTCGTCGTCACCAACCCCCACGTCATCGAGGGCATGACGGAGGTCAAGGTGGCGCTCGCCGACAAGCGCGAGTTCGAGGCCGAGATCGTGCTGCGCGACCCGCGCACCGATCTCGCCATCCTGCGCATCAAGGGCAACGAGCCCTTCGCCGCGCTGGCGCTTGGCAATTCCGACACGCTGGAGGTCGGCGACCTGGTGCTGGCGGTCGGCAATCCGTTCGGCGTCGGCCAGACGGTAACGCAGGGCATCGTCTCGGCGCTGGCGCGCACCCAGGTGGGCGTTACCGACTACCAGTTCTTCATCCAGACCGATGCGGCCATCAATCCGGGCAATTCGGGTGGCGCGCTGGTGGACATCGAGGGCCGGCTGATCGGCGTCAACACGGCGATCTTCTCGCAGTCGGGCGGCAGCCACGGCATCGGCTTCGCGATCCCGGTCAACATGGTCAAGATCGTCATCGCGTCAGCCAGGAGCGGCAGCAAGGCGGTGAAGCGGCCCTGGTTCGGCGCCAGGCTGCAGACCGTCTCGTCCGACCTCGTCGAGGGGCTGAAGCTCGACCGGCCGACCGGCGCGCTCGTCGCCTCGGTGGTCGACAAGGGACCGGCGGCCGAGGCCGGGCTGAAGACCGGCGACGTGATCCTGGCGGTCGACGGCGTGACGGTGGACGATCCCGACGCGTTCGGCTTCCGCTTCGCCACGAAGGGGCTCACCGGAACGGCACCGCTGACGGTGCTGCGCGGCGGCCAGCGCAACACCATGACGGTGAAGCTGGCGCCGGCGCCGGAGACGCGGCCGCGCCAGCCGATCGTCATCCGCGGCCGCTGGCCGCTGTCGGGCGTCACCGCCATGAACCTGTCGCCGGCCGTCGCCGAGGAGCTGTCGGTCGATACTGCCAGCGAGGGCGTGGTGGTGACGGAGGTGACCGATGATTCCCCGGCGGCCGGGATCGGCCTGCGCAAGGGCGACATCATCGTCGCGGTGGACGGCGAGAAGGTGGAAAACTCGCGTGACCTCGGCAAGATGGGCAAGGAACGGCAGTACTACTGGAAACTCACCATCCAGCGCGGCGCCGAGGTGATCACCACCATCGTCGGCGGCTGAACCGGGAGCGCCATGGCCAACCTGTTCGAGGCGGCAGGGCTGGAGCGCGGCGCGCCGCGACCGCTGGCCGACCGGCTGCGGCCGACATCGCTGGCCGAGGTGGTGGGGCAGGACCACCTCGTCGGTCCCGACGGCGCGCTGACCCGTCTGGTCGAGGCCGGATCGCTGGGCTCGCTGGTGTTCTGGGGCCCGCCCGGCACCGGCAAGACCACCGTGGCGCGGCTGCTGTCGCACGAGACGACGCTGCATTTCGAGCCGATCTCGGCGATCTTCACCGGCGTCGCTGACCTCAAGAAGGTGTTCGAGGCGGCCCGCGGGCGACGGGCGACGGGTCGCGGCACGCTGCTGTTCGTCGACGAGATCCACCGCTTCAACCGCTCGCAGCAGGACGCGTTCCTGCCGGTGATGGAGGACGGCACCATCACGCTGGTGGGGGCCACCACCGAGAACCCGTCGTTCGAGCTGAATGCGGCGCTGCTGTCGCGGGCCCGCGTGCTGACCTTCCGCACCCTGGATCCCGAGGCGATCGCCCAGCTGCTCGATCGCGCCGAGAGCATCGAGGCGCGGCCGCTGCCCCTGGACGAAGGTGCCCGTGTCGCCCTTATCGGCATGGCCGATGGCGATGGCCGCGCGGCGCTGACGCTCGCCGAGGAGGTGTGGCGGGCGGCCCGGCCCGGCGAGATGCTCGATGCCGCCGGCCTTGCCGGCGTGGTGCAGCGCCGGGCGCCGCTCTACGACAAGGGCCAGGACGGGCACTACAATCTGATCAGCGCGCTGCACAAGACGGTGCGGGGCTCTGACCCTGATGCGGCGCTCTACTACCTGGCCCGCATGCTCGATGCCGGCGAGGATCCGCTCTATCTCGGCCGCCGCCTCGTGCGCATGGCGGTGGAGGACATCGGCATGGCCGATCCGCAGGCGCTGGTCATCGCCAATGCGGCCAAGGATGCCTACGACTATCTGGGCTCGCCCGAGGGCGAGCTCGCTCTGGCGCAGGCGACCGTCTATCTGGCGACGGCGCCCAAATCCAACGCCGTCTACACCGCCTTCAAGGCCGCAAAGGCGGCCGCCAAGGCCGGCGGATCGGCGATGCCGCCCAAGACGATCCTCAACGCGCCGACGAAGCTGATGCGCGAGGAGGCCTACGGGGCCGGCTACCGCTACGACCATGACGAGCCGGACGCGTTCTCGGGGCAGGACTACTGGCCCGAGGCCATCGGCCGGCAGAGCTTCTACGCCCCGGTCGAGCGCGGTTTCGAACGCGAGGTGCGCAAGCGGATGGAGTGGTGGGCAAGGCTGCGGGCCGAGCGGGAGCGCCCATGAGGGCGGCTTTTGGTGCCGCACCGAAGGCCTGGCCAACGGCTGCGGGCGTGCCTGCGTCTTGCCGCCCACCGGGCGGGGGGCTATCACCACGCCAGCATGCGACGTGTCCGTCGCCGGAGCCCGCCATGCAGGCGACCCTTCTCGTCTTTCTCGGCGGAGGCCTCGGCGCCGCGGCCCGGCACGGCGTCAACATCGCGGTGTCGCGGCTGATGGGGCCCGGCTTTCCGTGGCACACGCTGGTGGTGAATTTCTCCGGCTGCCTCGTCATGGGGCTGCTGGCCGGCTGGTTTGCGCTGAAGGGCGGCGGCACGCAGGGGCTGCGGCTGTTCCTCACCACGGGGATCTGCGGCGGCTTCACCACCTTCTCGGCGTTTTCGCTGGATGCGGTGCTGTTGTGGGAGCGCGGCGCCACCGGCGTGGCTGCCGCCTATGTGGCGGCCTCCGTCGCTTTGTCCATTGCCGGCCTCGTGGCCGGCCTCGCGCTCGTCAGGAGCCTCGCATGAGAAAGCCCACGGGGCCGAAGCGGCCCGGCCGAGCCGGTCCGGCCCGCGACCGCAAGGCCGGCCCGCGGCCCTCGCGCCCCAAGGCAAAGGCCGAGGACAGCCCGCGCTCGATGCCCCGCGGCGAGGCACCGGCCGGCG
>JBEIIL010000181.1:0-5462 GCA_040380755.1 Methylobacteriaceae bacterium
GCGACCTTGTTCTTGACGACCTTGACGCGGGTCTGGTTGCCCACGGCCTCGTCGCGCTCCTTGATCGTCGAGGTGCGGCGGATGTCGAGGCGCACGGAGGCGTAGAACTTCAGCGCATTGCCGCCGGTGGTTGTTTCGGGTGAACCGTACATCACGCCGATCTTCATGCGGATCTGGTTGATGAAGATCACCATACAGTTCGAGCGTGAGATCGAGGCGGTGAGCTTGCGCAGCGCCTGGCTCATCAGCCGCGCCTGCAGGCCCGGCTGGACCTCGCCCATCTCGCCCTCGATCTCGGCGCGCGGCACCAGCGCCGCCACCGAATCGATAACCAGCACGTCGATGGCGCCCGACCGCACCAGCGTGTCGCAGATCTCCAGCGCCTGCTCGCCCGTGTCCGGCTGCGAGATCAGCAGGTCCTCCAGATTGACACCGAGCTTGCGGGCGTAGATCGGGTCGAGAGCGTGCTCGGCGTCGATGAAGCCGCAGACGCCGCCCTTCTTCTGCGCTTCCGCCACCGTGTGCAGGGCCAGAGTGGTCTTGCCGGAGGATTCGGGCCCGTAGATCTCCACCACGCGGCCGCGCGGCAGGCCACCGACGCCGAGCGCGATGTCGAGGCCGAGCGAGCCGGTCGGCACCGTCTCGATCTCCACCGCTTTCTCGTTCTTGCCGAGCCGCATGATCGAGCCCTTGCCGAAGGCACGCTCGATCTGCGAGAGCGCGGCATCCAGAGCTTTGGTCTTGTCCATGGATTGACCTTCGACGAGTCGGAGCGACGATTGCGACATCAGTGAGCGTCCTTATGGCATGCGCGGCGAGCGAGTCTCAACACGCGGTTGACGAGAAATTGATCACGATTTGTTCTCGCATTCAAGTTCTTTTTTTGTTCTCATTGAGAAAGGCGCGATTCAGGGTGGGTCGAGGCCTCGGCCCACCCAAGGCGCCGGGGCAAAACTGACCCTGCTCTCCCGTTTCAGCCCAGCGCGCCCTTCACGGCCTCGATCAGCTGCTTCAGCGAGAATGGCTTGGGCAGGAAGGCGAACTCCTCCCCTTCCGGCAGGTTGCGGCTGAACGCCTCCTCGGCGTAGCCCGACACGAAGATGATCTTGGCCGTGGCGCCGCGCTTGCGCAGCTCGCCGAGCAGCGTCGGCCCGTCCATCTCCGGCATCACCACGTCGGAGACGATCAGGTCGATCTCGCCGTCGTGCTCCTCCATCACCGCCAGCGCCTCGACGCCGGAGGCGGCCTCCAGCACGGTGTAGCCGCGCTGCGCCAGGGCACGGGCGCCGAAGGCGCGCACAGCTTCCTCGTCCTCGACCAGCAGCACGGTGCCATGGCCGGTATGGTCGGCGGCGGGCTTGGGCTTGCCGTCCGGTTTGGCCGGAGCCGGCACCGGCTCCTCAACCTCCTCACCGAGGTGGCGTGGCAGATAGATGCGGAACACCGTTCCGCGGCCCACCGCGCTGTCGCAGAAAATGAACCCGCCCGATTGCTTGACGAAGCCATACACCATCGACAGGCCGAGCCCGGTGCCCTTGCCGACCTCCTTGGTGGTGAAGAAGGGCTGGAAGATCTTGTCGATGATCTCCTGCGGAATGCCGGTCCCGCTGTCCTCGATCTCGATGAGCACATAGTCCGCCACCGGCATCTCGCGTTCGCCGGCAGGCTGGACCTCGCCGGCCGGCACGTTGCGCGTGCGGATTGCCAGCTTGCCACCGTCCGGCATGGCGTCGCGCGCGTTCACGGCGAGGTTGACGACGACCTGCTCGAACTGGGTGAGGTCGGCGCGCACCGACCACAGGTCGCGCCCGTGCCGCACGTCGAGCTCGACACGCTCGCCGAGCAGCCGCTTCAGCAGCATGCCGAGCTCGGACAGCACCTCGCCGAAATGCATCACCTGCGGCCGCAGGGTCTGCCGCCGCGAGAACGCCAGCAGCTGCCGCACGAGCCCGGCGGCCCGGTTGGCGTTCTGCTTGATCTGCATGATGTCCTGGAACGACGGGTCGGTCGGCCGGTGGTTCACAAGCAGCAGGTCGGCATAGCCGAGGATGCCCTGCAGCACGTTGTTGAAGTCGTGCGCCACGCCGCCGGCCAGTTCGCCCACGGCCTGCATCTTCTGCGCCTGGGCAAACTGCGCCTCCAGCGCCCGCTGCTCGGTAGTCTCGAGCGCGTAGACGGTCGCCACCTCGCCGTCCTCGGCCTCGGTCTCGACGCCTGAGACGAAGAAGCGGGCCGAGCGGTTGCCCTCCCCCGACAGGCCGAGGTCGAGCGGCGCGATGTCGTTGCGGCCAGCGGCAGCGGCCGCGACGGCCGCTGTCAGCGGCTCGCGCTCGCGCTCGCCCACCACGGCCATGATCGAGCGCGGCTCGCTGGCCTCGTGGCCGCGGAAGGTTGCTCCGAACAGCCGCGCGAAAGGCCCGTTGGTGCGGGCGATGCGCCCGTGCCGGTCGATCGTCGCGATCGCCAGCGGCGTGTTGTTGAAGAAGCGGGCGAACCGCACCTCGGCGGCGCGCTGGCCCTCCGCCACGTCCTCGCCGGCCGAGCGGTTGAGCACCAGCGTCCGCGACGGTCCCGGCGCGCCGTCATAGGCGAAAGCGACGCGGTGGAAGAGCCGCACCGGCAGGCTCTGGCCGCCGCGCTTGCGCAGGTCGAGGTCGTGGATCTCGGTCCTCACCTCGCCGGCACCGCCGATGACGCCGGAGAGCAGCGCCGCGCCGTCGCCCGGCACGAGATCGGGCAGCGTCAGCCCGCCCGAGCCGAACTGGGCGAGGTCATAGTCGAGCCAGCCCGCCAGCGTGGCGTTCATGTAGACGACCTCGCCCGCAGCATCGACCGACATGAAGCCGGCCGGCGCATGGTCGAGATAGTCGATGGCGTGCTGCAGCTCCTGGAACACGTTTTCCTGGCGCTCGCGGTCGCGCGTCACGTCGGCGACGCTCCACAGCACCGCCCGCCCAACGCCGGGGCCCTCCAGTGGCCGCACCTTCACCCGGTACCAGGCCGCGCCGTCGGCCGCGCCCAGCGGTGGTGACAGGCGGATCTCCTCGGACGTCGTCTTGCGCTCGCGCGCCGCCTGCGCAAGGCGGTAGATCGCCTCCGACACCTCCGACGACCCCGTGAACAGCCGCTCGACGGCGAGCATGCCGTCGCCACCTGCCGGCGCGCCGGCGAGGCGGCGATAGGCCTCGTTGGCGTAGGTGATGCGGCCGTCGCCCTCGACGACGAGGATGCCGTCCGGCGTGGTATCGGCCACGGTCCGGGTCAGGTCGCCCCGCGTCGCCTTGCCGCCGAATTCGATGATCCCCACCGCCGCGGCGAACAGGGCGAAGACGCCCACCACCGCCAGCAGGGCCAGCAACCCGATGATGAGGGGTTGGGCCTTTTCGCTGGCCAGGAGCGACAGGGCGATCGCCGCGCCGACAAGCCCGCCCGCGAGCGCCAGCAGCAGCAGCGCATTGCCCCCACGCGGCCGGCGCCGCGCCGCGGCCGGGTCCTGAGCCGTCGCGGCGTCCTGCTCGGGGCGCTTGGCCATGTTCCATCCGTCCGCCGCCGTCACGCGAGCCTCCTGCGCAAGCGCATCACGTATCCGATGACCTCGGCGACGGCCTTGTAGTGTTCGACTGGAATGTCCTGATCGAGTTCGACGGCCTTGTAAAGCGCGCGGGCCAGCGGCGGGTTCTCGACCACCGGCACCCCTGCGGCCTCGGCCACCGAGCGGATCTTCAGCGCCATCGCGTCGAGGCCCTTGGCGACGCAGATCGGGGCGCTCATTCCGGCCTCATACTGCAGAGCGACCGCGAAATGGGTCGGGTTCATCACCACCACCGTGGCCTTCGGCACCTTGCTCATCATCCGCCGCCGCGACGCCGCCATCCGCAATTCGCGCAGCTTGTGCTTGATCTCGGGGCTGCCCTCCTGCTCCTTGTGCTCCTGCTTGATCTCCTGCTTGGTCATGCGCTGGCGCTGGTACCAGGTGAACTTCTGGTAGCCGTAGTCGGCAGCGGCGAGCACGGCGTAGATCGCCAGCACCGCGCCCAGCAGCTTGACGGCTTCGGTCCTGGTGGCGGGCAGCAGGGCAGCCACATCCGTCCGCACCAGCCCTTCCAGCTTCCCCCAGTCCGGCCAGATCGCGGCATAGATCGCGGCGCCCACCATCGCCAGCTTGAACAGCCCCTTTAGGAACTGGACCAGCGCCTCCTTGCCGAACACGCGCTTGAAACCGGCCATGGGCGAGATCCGCGACAGCTGTGGCGCCAGCGGCTCGGTGGTGATCACCGGCTGGTGCTGCAGGATCGAGCCGAGCAGAGCGGCAAGCAGGACGAGACCGAGCGGCACGGCCAGCGTGGCCATCCAGGTGGTGAGCGCGAACTTGCCATAGGCCGTCAGGGCCGCGCCGTCTGCCGGCACGCGTCCGGCATTGGCCAGCATCCCGCGCAGGCTCGCAAACAAGGTCTGGCTGGCGAAGTCGGAGGTCGCCATCAGCGCCAGGGTGCCGCCCGCGAGCACGAACCAGGTGTTGACCTCCTGGCTCTTGGCGATGTCGCCGCGCTCGATCGCCTGTTCGAGCTTTCGTTGCGTAGGGTCTTCTGTCCTGTCTTCCTGGTCCTCGCCGCCCTCAGCCATGGCGCGTCACCGCGGCGCGAACGGCAGGAGGAAGGCCGAGATCTCGCGCAGATAGGCGGCCATCATCAGCCCGAGGACGCCCGCCAACAGCACGAAGCCGAGCATGATGGTGGCCGGAAGGCCCAGGAAGAACACCTGCATGGCCGGCATCAGCCGCGACAGCACGCCGAGCCCCAGGTTGAACAGCAGGCCAAGCACGATGAACGGCGCCGCGATCTGCACCGCGACGCTGAAGCCCTTCGTCATGGTGGTCAGCGCCAGCACCGCCGCATCGCCGGTCGGCGGCATCGTGCCGGGCGGCAGCACCGCATAGCTGCCGCCGATCGCCGCAATCACCAGGTGATGGCCGTCGGTGGCAAACACGAGCGCGACCCCTACCAGCATCAGGAAATTGCCCAGTGCGGCCGCCTGCCCGCCCTGGGTGGGGTCGACCGTTTCGGCAAAGGCGAGGCCCAGCGCCTGCGACACGAAGTTCCCCGCCGTCTGCAGGCTGGCCACCACCAGCCGCGCCGTGATGCCGATCATCAGCCCGATCAGCAGTTCGAGACCCAGAGTCGCGAACACGGCCGGGCTCAGCCCGCCGCCGGGCAGCAGCGGACGCGCCACGGGGATCAGCGCCAAAGTGAGGAACAGGGCAAACCCCAGCCGCACCCGCGCCGGGATGAAGCGTTCGCCGATCGCCGGCATCAGCATGACGAGCGTGCCGACGCGCGCGAACACCAGCATGAAGACGGTGGCAATGTCCGGCCCGATGGCAATCGGCATGGCGGCTTGGTGCGGCCGGGGCCCCCCCCCGGCCGGACGCCGGGGCGGAAATACCCGGCGGCACTCTAGCCGCC
>JBEIIL010000182.1:0-5460 GCA_040380755.1 Methylobacteriaceae bacterium
CTCGAAGCCGGCGCGCTCGCGCGTCAGGCCGCCCGGGCCAAGCGCCGAGAGGCGGCGCTTGTGCGTCACCTCGGACAGCGGGTTGGTCTGGTCCATGAACTGCGACAGCTGCGACGAGCCGAAGAACTCGCGCACGGCGGCCGCAGCCGGCTTGGCGTTGATCAGGTCCTGCGGCATCACCGTGTCGATGTCGACCGACGACATGCGCTCCTTGATGGCACGCTCCATGCGCAGCAGGCCGACGCGGTACTGGTTCTCCATCAGCTCGCCCACCGAGCGCACGCGCCGGTTGCCGAGATGGTCGATATCGTCGACCTCGCCCTTGCCGTCACGCAGCTCGACGAGCGCCCGCACCACGGCGACGATGTCGTCCTTGCGCAGCACCCGCACCGTGTCCTCGGCGTCGAGGTCGAGGCGCATGTTCATCTTGACGCGGCCGACGGCCGACAGGTCGTAGCGCTCGGCATCGAAGAACAGCGAGTGGAACATCGCCTCGGCGGTGTCGATCGTCGGCGGCTCGCCCGGGCGCATCACGCGGTAGATGTCGAACAGCGCCTCCTCGCGGGCGGAGTTCTTGTCGACCGTCAGCGTGTTGCGGATGTAGGGGCCGATATTGATGTGGTCGATGTCGAGCACCGGGATCGCGCCGAGACCGGCCTCGATCAGCGCCTTCAGCGACTTGTCGGTGATCTCTTCGCCGGCCTCGGCGAAGATCTCGCCGGTCGCCGAATCGACGAGGTCCTCGGCGATGTACTGGCCGATCAGGTCGTCATGCACGGCCGACAGCGCCTTGACGCCACGGTCGGCGATCAGCCGCGCCGTGCGCGGCGTCAGCTTCTTGCCGGCCTCGAGCACCAGCTCGCCGGTGTCGGCATCGTACAGGTCGGTGACGGCCTTCATGCCTTTCATGCGGTCGGGGTTGAAGGGAACGCGCCAGCCGTCCTTGTCCCGCGTGTAGCTCACGTGGTTGTAGAAGGTCCGCAGTATCTCCTCGCCGTCCATGCCGAGCGCGAACAGCAGCGACGTCACCGGAATCTTCCGGCGCCGGTCGATGCGCGCATAGACGATGTCCTTGGCGTCGAACTCGATGTCGAGCCAGGATCCGCGATAGGGGATGATGCGGGCGGCAAACAGCAGCTTGCCGGACGAATGGGTCTTGCCCTTGTCGTGATCGAAGAACACGCCCGGCGAGCGGTGCATCTGCGAGACGATGACGCGCTCGGTGCCGTTGACGATGAACGTGCCGTTCGAGGTCATGAGCGGCATGTCGCCCATGAACACGTCCTGCTCCTTGATGTCCTTGACGGACTTGGCGCCGGTGTCCTGGTCCACATCGAACACGATCAGACGCAGCGTCACCTTGAGCGGCGCGGCGAAGGTCATGCCGCGCTGACGGCACTCGTCGACGTCATACTTCGGCAGCTCGAACGTGAACTTGACGAACTCGAGCAGCGACGAGCCCGAGAAGTCGGAGATCGGGAACACGGACTTGAACACCGACTGCAGGCCCTCGTCGGGGCGCCCGCCAGGCAGTTCCTCGACCTGCAGGAACTGGTCGTAGGAGGCCTTCTGCACCTCGATCAGGTTCGGCATCTCCGCGATTTCGCGGATGTGTCCGAAGAACTTGCGCACACGCTTCCGGCCGGTGAACGTCTGAGCCATCTCGTTCCTCACTCCTTCGGACCAGCCGTCCCGCTGCCGCCTGCACCACCCTGCCTCATCGGGCAGGGCACGTGCCGATCGGGCTCGGCGTCCGCAAAATCTGGGCCTTTCGGCCTGCCTGGCGCCGCAGGGGGCCTCCCCTGACGGCAAGAAGGCCCCGGGGCCTGAACCCCGGGACCGTGACGCGGCTCAGGCCGCGCGTTCCGATCCGCGCCGCATCGGCGGCGCGACGATCACTTGAGCTCGACCTTGGCGCCGGCCTTCTCGAGCTGCTCCTTGATCTTGTTACCTTCGTCCTTGGACACGCCTTCCTTGACGGCCTTCGGCGCGGCTTCGACGAGATCCTTGGCTTCCTTGAGGCCGAGGCCGGTGATCGCGCGGACCTCCTTGATGACCTCGATCTTCTTGTCGCCGATGGCGGCGAGGACGACCGTGAACTCGGTCTGCTCCTCGACGACGGCAGCGGCGGCAGCGCCAGCCGGGGCGGCAACCGCCACGGCAGCGGCGGCAGAAACGCCCCACTTCTCTTCAAGAAGCTTGGCGAGTTCGGCGGCTTCGAGAACGGTGAGGGACGACAGCTCGTCAACGAGCTTGGACAGATCAGCCATTGCAGTGTCTCTTCAATTGGGGTTTCGAACCAGGGTCTGGAAGGGGAACGGCGTTACGCCGCATCTCTCTTGGCGTAGGCTCCGAACACGCGGGCGAGCTTGGCCGCCGGTGCGGTGGAGAGCTGGGCCAGCTTGGTCGCCGGAGCCTGGATCAGGCCGACGAGCTTGGCGCGCAGTTCGTCCAGCGACGGCATCGTGGCCAGGGCCTTGATACCGTCGGCATTCAGAGCCGTGGTTCCCATCGCCCCGCCGATGATCACGAGCTTGTCGTTGATCTTGGCGAAGTCGACGGCAACCTTGGGCGCCGCCACGGGATCGCTGCTGTAGGCGAGCAGCGTCGGCCCCCTGAGGAGGGGCGCGATCGAGGCGACGTCCGTGCCATCGAGAGCAATCTTGGCGATGCGGTTCTTGGCGACCTTCACGGTGGCGCCGGCCAGCTTCATCTGCGCGCGCAGCTTCTGCATGTCGGCGACCGTGAGGCCGGCATAGTGCGCGACGACGACGACGCTGGTGCCCTTGAACACATCGTTCAGCGTGCCGACGAGCTCACGTTTTGCCGCTTTATCCACGGGGCTCTCTCCGGTTGGCGGGGACAGGTGTCCCGCCGGTTGCAAGGTGCCGCGTCCAGCCAGGCCGGTCGCGACGCTTCCGACGTGCCTGTCCCCGGATCCCGCCGCGCCAAAGGCGCACCGCGACCCGGAATGAAGGTTCGAACCGTACCCCCCGGACCCTGCGGCCCGGAACAATCTCGGTCGTCCCCGTCTGTGCTGGCCCCTTCCGGGATTAAGCCCATCCCGAGGGATGGCGCACCGGCAGTCTCGGACAGGACATGGCCGGCGAAGCCCGCAGGGTTTCCCCTCGGCGCCACCGGCCGTATCCGAACGGTTACCCGCCCGGAATTTTTCGCGCGCGAAGCCGTCCCGACGGGACGACTCGCAAACGATGTGTGGAACTCATCGGCTGCTCTTAGACGCTCCAGCCCGGCTTGCCAAGCCCGAACGGAAAAATAATGGAGGATAACCCCCGCAGGCCGTTGGACCTCGCGGGCGGTTGCGGGCGCCATCACGCGCGCCCCGTTTGGCACGGCAGGTCCACACAATCCGGACCGGCCACCAAAGTGTGGCCTCGACCGGCCGGCTTGGCAAGCCTGAAGCCGAAAGCCTGAAGCCGAAAGCCTGCTGGCGAACGCCTGATGCCAAAGGTCCAGGCAAGGAAACCCGCTCCGGAAAGTCCGATGCGGGTTGGTCCGATTCCGGCGCCGCTCAGTCCAGCTGCACGCCTGTCGCCTTCGTAATCGGCCCCCAGGTGGCGAGCTGGTCGACCACATGCTTGCCGAGCTCGGCCGGCGAGGACGGCGTCACCGTCATGGTCAGGTCGTCGAGCTTCTTCAACAGTGGCTCGTCCTTGAGGGCCTGCAGGATCGCCGCGTTGAGCTTGTCGACCACCGCCTTGGGGGTCTTCGGCGGCGCGAAAACGGCCTGCCACGAGTAGGTCTCGTAGCCCTTGAGCCCCTGCTCGTCCATGGAGGGGATGTCCGGCATCTGCTTGACGCGGCCCTTGGTGGTGACGGCCAGCGCCCGCACCTTGCCGGACTTGATGAACTCGGTCGAGGTCGGGAGGTTGTCGAACATCACCGGCACCTGGCCGGCGATCAGGTCGTTCATCGCCGGGCCGGCGCCGCGGTAGGGCACATGCGCCATGGCGGTGCCGGCCATGCGGTTGAACATTTCGCCGGAGAGATGCAGCGGCGTCGCCACGCCGGACGAGGCGTAGCTGTACTTGGCCGGATCGGCCTTGGCGGCGGCGATCAGCTCGCCCACCGTCTTGGCCGGCACCGACGGGTGCACGATCAGCACGTTCGGGATCGAGCCGATGAGCGCCACGGGTTCGAAGTCCTTCACCGGGTCATAGGCCGAGCGCTTCGCCATCAGCGGGTTCAGCGTATGGGTCGAGATCGTCCCGTAGAGCAGCGTGTAGCCGTCCGGATCGGCGCGCGTCACCGCGGCCGCGCCGATATTGCCGCCCGCCCCCGCGCGGTTCTCGATGACGACGCTGACGCCGAGGATCTCGGTCAGCTTCTGGCCCAGCAGCCTGGCGACGAGGTCGGTCGACCCGCCGGCGGCAAACGGCACAACCATGGTGATCTGGCGCTTCGGGAAATCCTGCGCCGCCGCGGGCGCAAGGGCGAGCGGCGCAAAGGCCGCGAGGGTCGCTGCCGTCAGGACGGCGCGTCTGGTGATGCTCAAGATCGAATCCCCCTCGGATCGCCGGCTTGTATCGCCGGTCGTGAAGACGTCATTTAAGGGCGGTTTCGACAGGATTCAACAGTCGTTGCGCGGTTTTGATGCCAAATCGCCCGTTTGCATGGCCATATGCCGGGCCCGCTCTGTCGAACCTCACCGTGATGGTGGGCCGATCAGTCCACCGTGACCGTGACGGTGATCAGCGAGGTCCCCTCCCCGTCCGATCCCTTCGCCGACACCGACGCGACGAACCGGTCGGTGCCGCGAAAGCCCGGCAGCGAGCGGTAGAAGGCCGTCTCGCCCTCGATGCTCACCGTGCCGTGTTGCGGCTTCTCGACAATCGCCCGGTTGGTGACCTGGAAGCGGCGCGTCGCCGCCAGCCGGATGACGCAGTCACGCCCGCTGGAGGCCCGCATCGCCACCTCCGCACCCTTGTTCTGCGACGGCACGATCCGGTAGTCGCTGCGCTCGCAGCGCGCCTGCGCGGCACCGGCCAGCACAAGTGCCGCCAGCACCACCGGCAGACCCGCCATTCTCCTCGCCAGCCGCATCGCCACCCTCCAGCTCCCGCTCGGCCGCATCGAACAGGATCGCGGCGCCCCTGTCACGCCCAGGACGCCAGGTTTTCCCGGTCGCCGGGGCAAACCGCTGTCGGCCATACGGCCGAGGCGTCGGCAACGGAGTGCTAATCCGTCTCTGCTAGGGTGACGGCATTGCAGATGTTGAATTTTCATCGGCCCGCGCCCGTTTGGTCGCGCGCCAGAGCCCATTGCCAACGGCCGGCCCGGTTTTCGGGCCCCGGATCTCCGGAGAGCCAGGGAGTATTGCGCATGCAGGCGCTTCGGTCTCATCTTGCGCGGTTCCGCGACGACATCCGCGGAGCCTTCGGCGTATTCTTTGCCGTGGCCTTGCTGCCGCTGGCCTTCGCTGCGGCCTTTGCCGTCGAG
>JBEIIL010000183.1:0-5404 GCA_040380755.1 Methylobacteriaceae bacterium
CGGCTCTGGACCGTCGTCCGCGACGACCGCCCGTTCGGCGGCGCCGATCCACCGGCGGCCGCCTACTTCTACTCCCCCGATCGCTCGGGCGAGCACGCCGAGGCTTGGCTGAAGGACTTCTCCGGTATCGTGCAGGCCGACGCCTTCTCCGGCTTCAACCGGCTTTACACGCCGGGCCGCAAGCCGGGGCCGATCATCGAGGCCGCGTGCTGGGCACACGGGCGGCGCAAACTCTTCGAACTCGCCGATCTGAGGCGGGCACCGATGGCGATCGAGGCCGTGAAGCGGATCGACGCCCTCTTCGAGATCGAACGCGAGATCAACGGGCTCGCACCGGAAAAGCGCTCGAAGATCCGTGCGGCGAGATCGCGTCCGCTCGTGGCCGACCTGGAGACCTGGCTGCGAGCCAACCGGGCCAGGCTGTCGTCGAAATCGGCCATGGCCAATGCCATCGACTACATGCTGAAGCGCTGGCCCGCCTTCATCCGGTTCCTCGACGACGGCCGGATCTGCATGAGCAACAACGCCGCCGAACGAGCCGTCCGCGGCATCGCCGTCGGCCGCCGCAACTGGACCTTCGCAGGCTCGGATGCCGGCGGCCGCCGCGCCGCCGCCATGTACACCTTGATCGAGACCGCGGAACTCAACGACGTCGACCCGCGCGCCTGGCTCGCCGATGTCCTCACCCGCTTGCCCGACTACCCGGCCAGACGACTCGACGAAATGCTGCCCTGGAACTGGAAACCGAAGCAGGATCAGCAGGTCGCCGCCTGAAGCCTCACGCTGTCAACGACCACGACCGCGGTGCTCACCGGATGCGTACGCTTGATCGCAAGCGCCCGCAGCATCTCCCGCGCCTTGGCCATGACCGCGAGTTCGGTTTCCTGTGCAGTCGTGAGCACGAACGGGATCCGCGCCAGGGCTGGATCGCGCTGCATTGTCCGGTAGATATCCCAGCCGTTCATGGGCGACATGTAGCAGTCGCAGATCACGAGCCCGAAAGGCCGCGTCCGCAGCAGCTCGAGGCCCTTGCTGACGACTTCGGTCGTCTTCACGTCCGAGAAACCCGCGCGGATCAGCATCCGCCGGATCAGGTGGAGCGTGACGGTGCTGTCGTCGATGATGAGCACGGGACGGGAGAGATCGGTCGGCATCTGGAGGGGTTTCCCGGGATTGCGCGACGGTACAGCGCAATGCTCAAAGGGGAGAGATCCCGACCGATCGCATTCTGACGATCCCAGCATCCGATCTCAGCATCCGATCTCAGCATCCCTGGCTGGGACAGATCCGGCCGGGGATCTGGAACAGGGGTGGATCGGGCAGGATGAGCGGACGCTGGGCGTCAAGCCGCTGGCGGCCGAGATTGCGATCGAGTAGCCGCTGATTGCGGGCGGCATCGCGCCGCGCCGCGGCCGCGTCGCCGGAGACATCGGGCACCCGCAAGGTCTCGGACGCAAGCGGGGTCAGCGCCGGCGGCCTGCGGTTGGCCGGGGCGGTTTTGGCACCGAATGGCCGGCCTGCGGCCTCCGCCCGTTTCATCGCGGCGATCTTGGCCTCGACACAGGCACGGTAGCCGGGCTGGCCCCAGGTGCAGTCCTGTCCCTGGGCAACACCGGGCACAGGTGCAAGGAGTGCCGAGATGGCGATCCACAGCCGTAGCCCCGTCTTCATTCCAGGCTCCCTGCCGGACTGGCGACCATTGTCAGCCGCTCCGCCACGAACTACCGACTGGCCATGATTGCAAACAGATGCAAGGACCCGGGACCATGAGTGACATCGAGGCCATCGTGGTCGGCGCCGGGGTCATCGGGTTGGCCGTTGCTCGCGCGCTGGCCCAAACCGGCTGCTCGGTTGTGGTTGTCGAACGGGCTGAGGCGATCGGCACCGAGACCTCGTCGCGCAACAGCGAGGTGATTCATGCGGGGCTCTACTACCCGGCCGGCAGCCTGAAGGCGCGCCTCTGCGTCGAGGGTCGGCGCCTTCTCTATGCGTTTTGCGCCAGCCACGGCGTCCCGCATCGGCGCTGCGGGAAGCTCGTGGTGGCGAGCGATCGCGCGGAACTGGATGCGGTGGAGACGATCGCTCAGCGCGGACTGGTCAATGGCTGCGATGATCTCGTGATGATCAGCGGGGCGCAGGCCTTGGCCATGGAACCGGCACTGGCCTGCATCGGCGCACTGCACTCGCCCTCGACGGGTATTGTCGACAGCCACGCCTTCATGCTGGCCCTGCAGGGTGATGCCGAGGATGCCGGCGCTGCATTCGCGTTCCATACGCCTTTCCTGCGCGCCGACGCCACCGGCAACGGGATCGTGGTCGAGACCGGAGGCGACGCGCCGCTCCGGTTCTCCAGCAGGATTTTGGTGAACACCGGCGGACTGCATGCGTCCCATGTCGCGCGGGCGATCGAGGGCCTGGCTCCTGGCCACGTCCCCGACACGCGCTATGCGCGCGGCGTCTATTTTGTCCTCGCCGGTCGTGCGCCGTTCTCGCATTTGATCTATCCCGCGCCGCACGCCCATGGGCTGGGCGTACACCTGACGCTCGACATGGCGGGTGCGGCGCGGTTCGGGCCTGATGTCGAGTGGATCGACGCGATCGACTACCGGGTCGATCCGGCAAGGGCTGAAGGCTTCGACGCCGCCATCCGGCGGTACTGGCCCGGACTGCCGGACGGCGCCCTTGCGCCCGGCTATGCCGGAATCCGCCCGAAAACGGCGGGTCCGGACGATCCGGCGTCCGATTTCCAGATCGACGGGCCGGACATTCATGGCGTGCCAGGGCTCGTCAACCTGTTTGGAATCGAAAGTCCGGGTCTGACCGCGTCACTGGCGATCGCCGAGAGGGTTGTCGAACTGCTCGCAGACGCGGGAGAGATCAGGCGGCATCCGCAAAGGACTTGCGAATGAAGCGGCAGAACGCGCGGACGATCGGCACGTCGAGCTTCGGCCCCATGCCCTCGAGGATTTCGAGGGCCGTCGCAGCGGTCATGGCGGGTCGATAGGACCGGTCCTCTGTCAGGGCGGCATAAATGTCGGCAATCGTCGTGAGGCGGATGATGTCGCTGATCTCTGAGCCTGATATGCGGTTCGGATAGCCCGAACCGTCCAGAAACTCGTGGTGCGACGTGACAATATCGACGACTTCGGGCCCGAAAGCACCGATCTTCAGCATCACCTCACGCCCCTTGGTGGGATGGGTCTCGATGATGCATCGCTCCTCGTCGGTCAGGGCCCCGTTCTTGTCGAGCAATGCTATTGAAATCAGGGCCTTGCCGATGTCATGCAGGAGTCCGCCGACCGCGATCCTGGCAAGGTCGGCTTCGCGGAAGCCCAGGGTCTGGCCAAAGGATACCGCGACGCCGGTGACGACGAGGCAGTGCCGGTAGGTGGTGTCATGGTGTGACCTCAAGGCGTCGACCCACGACGCAACGCCAACCTCGGCCAGCGACCCGATCAGTTTGCTGCACGGCTCCTCGAGATGCTCCGGGCGAAGATCGCGGCCGCCATGGGCCGTGGAAAAGATGTCCTGCATCGCGTCGTCGCACGCGAACAGGGCCTCCGCCTCGACGGCTGTGCGCGCCATCCAACCCTTGCGGGTCCGCTGGGTCGGAAGCTCGTCGAGACTGATTGGGACCCGCTTAAGTTGCGCAGACACTTCGACACTCTTTTTCGACAAGTTACCTTGCGAGCGACGGATTGACGAACTCTGAAGGGACGAACCAACCAGCCCCGCTTTGACCGTTATCCTCAACGAGGTGTTGCAGGAATGCCCGGCCCCCGCATTCCGCCAGCCCGTCGGTTCTGCTACATCCGCGCCATGACCAGTGCTGATCGCCTCGCCTGTCTGCAGGATCTCGAACGCCGCGTGCTGTGGCTGGCGTCGTGGACGATCCACAACGCCAATCATCTGCGTGAACCCGATGCAGTGAAGATCGGCGGCCACCAGGCGTCGTCCGCCTCGCTCGTGGCAATCATGACGGCGCTCTATTTCGCGGTGCTGCGCCCGCAGGACCGCGTCGCCGTCAAGCCGCATGCCTCGCCGGTGTTCCACGCCATCCAGTATCTGGCGGGACAGCAGAGCCGGAAAAAGCTCGAGGCCTTCCGCAGCTTCAAGGGTGCGCAGAGCTATCCGTCGCGAACCAAGGACGTCGACGATGTCGATTTTTCGACCGGCTCGGTGGGGCTGGGGGTCGCGCAGACGCTGTTTTCGGCGCTGGTGCAGGACTATGTGTCGGCCCACGGCTGGATGAAGCGGCCCGAGGGACGCATGGTCGCGCTCGTCGGCGATGCCGAGATGGACGAGGGCAATATCTATGAGGCCCTGATCGAGGGCTGGAAGCACGGACTGCGCAACTGCTGGTGGATCGTCGACTACAATCGTCAATCCCTCGATTCTGTTGTCCGTGAGGGCCTCTGGCGCAAGTTCGAGCAGATTTTCGCCAGCTTCGGCTGGGATGTGGTGATCCTCAAATACGGCACGCTGCAACAGGCTGCCTTCGCGGAGCCGGGCGGGCAGGCGCTTCGCGACTGGATCGACCGCTGCCCGAACCAGCTCTATGCAGCCCTGACCTTCCAGGGCGGGGCGGCGTGGCGGCGTCGCCTGACCGATGAGATCGGTGATCAGGGACCTGTCACCGCCCTGCTCGACCGCCGGTCCGATGCGGACCTCGCGGCGCTGATGGGCAATCTAGGCGGCCATGACATGCCGAGCCTGCTGGCAGCCTTCGAAGAGGCATCGCGGCACGACCGGCCGGTCTGCTTCCTCTGCTACACGATCAAGGGCCATGGCCTGCCGCTCGCCGGGCACAAGGACAACCATGCGGGCCTGCTGACGCCTTCGCAGATGGACGGCTTTCGCACCGCGGCCGGTGTGCGGCCCGGGTTCGAATGGGAGCCCTTCGAGGGCATTCTCCTGGATCCCGACCTGCTTGCGCAGTTCATCCGTTCGGCGCCGTTCTTTGCCGAGGGACCGCGGCGCCTCAGCGCGCCTGCGGTTGCGGTGCCGGACGGGCTGCCTGTCCTGTCGACGTCCGGCAAGCCCGTGTCCACCCAGATGGGCTTTGGCCAGATCCTCAACGAGATCGCCCGCAGCGAAACGGAGCTGGCGGCCCGGATCGTCACCACGTCCCCCGACGTGACCGTGTCGACCAATCTCGGTCCGTGGGTGAACCGGCGGGGCCTTTTCGCCCGCGAGAGCCTCGCCGACACGTTCCGGGCAGAGCGCATTCCGTCGACGTTCACGTGGGAGTTCGGCCCCTCGGGACAGCACCTGGAACTTGGGATCGCCGAGTCCAACCTGTTCATCATGCTGTCGGCGCTTGGTCTGTCGCACGCCATCAACGGCGTGCGCCTGCTGCCGATCGGCACCGTCTACGACCCCTTCATCTACAGGGCGGCCGACC
>JBEIIL010000184.1:0-5358 GCA_040380755.1 Methylobacteriaceae bacterium
CGCCGTGCTGCTGGAGTTTGGTGGCTCCTCGGAGGATCTGGAGCGCACCTGCCACGCCAATCCGACCATGAGTGAGGCCGAGAAGGAGGCCGCGCTCGCGGTCGAGAAGCGCGCGATCCATATCTGACGGTCGCCGGTGCGAGCCGGGTGGCGCACGAGCCGCCCGGCCGTCCTTGCGCCCTTCGGCCCAAGGGGAAGGCACGGAGCCGGTACCGGACCGGGCTCGCGACAAAAGCGGCGCCGCGCCGAATCCTCAAACCCGCGCAACGCATTGGACGGGGTGGGCCGTCCGCAGGACCGTTGCGCCACAGCTTCGGCGCTTTTCTCGTCCAGATTCCACCATCGCCTCTGGAAGCCCCGTCTGTGCGCATCCTTCTCCGGCCGATCTGGTTCCTGCTCGCCCTGGTGTTCCTTGTCGAGGCCTGGCTGTGGGACCACCTCGCGCCGCCGATCGCACGGCTCGTGGCGCTGCTTCCCTTCAAGCCGCTTCGGGACGCGATCGCCGCCGCCATTGCCAGGCTGCCGGCCTGGCTGACCGTGTTCGTGTTCGCGATCCCCGGGCTGGTGCTGCTGCCGTTCAAGCTCGCCGGGCTGTGGCTGATCGCGACCGGGCACCCGCTGCTGGGTTTGCTCGCCTTCCTTCTGGCCAAGACGGTCGGGCTGGCGATCACGGCCTTCCTGTACGAGACCTGCCGGCCGAAGCTCATGGAGCTGGCCTGGTTCCGCAACCTGTCGGCGTGGCTGTCCCGCATCCGTGACTGGGCGCTGCTGCAGACGGCGCCGGCGCGCCGCCGCATCCGCGCAGTGAAGCGCCTGATCATGCGCAAGGTCGCGCCCTGGCGCCGGCGCGGGCTTGCCAGCCGGCTGCGGGCGCGGGTGCATCGCAACTACGAGACCCGCTGAGCCTCTGGTCCCGCGGACGGCCTGCCTAACCTCGCGATGCGTGCGGGTGGGCGGCCCGGTAGGCCGCCAGCAGCCGTGACGTGTCGACTTCCGTGTAGATCTGCGTGGTCGACAGCGACGCGTGGCCGAGCAGCTCCTGGATAGCCCGAAGATCGCCGCCGCGGGCCAGCAGGTGGGTGGCGCAGGAGTGGCGCAGCGCATGCGGCGTCGCCGTGTCGGGCAGGCCGAGGCCGCCGCGCAGCCGCTCCATGGCCAGCTGGATGATCCGAGGCGACAACGGCCCGCCGCGCTGGCCGCGAAACAGCGCCTCGTCGGGGGGCAGGCGGTGCGGGCAGGCGGCGGTGTAATCGGCGATCCCGGCCGCGACCTGGGGCAGGACCGGGACCATGCGGGTCTTGCCGCCTTTGCCTGTGACCACGAGCGTGTCGCGATCGGTCGGCGCGTCGCGCCGCAGCAGGCCGAGGGCCTCGCTGATGCGCAGTCCACAACCATACAGCAGCCCCAGCACCGCGGCATCGCGCACCAGGATCCACGGCTCGCGGTCCTCGCCGGCCCGCAGGTCGGGATCGGCCAGCCTGCGGGCCGCAGCAGCGGGAAGCGGCTTCGGCAGGCCGCGGGCGAGCTTGGGGCCGCGCACCGCCGACAGGGCGGATGCATCGGCGAGGCCCTCGCGCTCGAGATAGCGCAAGGCGGAGCGTATCGCGGCGAGGCCGCGCATCAGTGAGCGGCTGCCGATGCCGTCGAGACGGCGGGCGGCCATGTAGGCGCGGATGTCGGCCGGCTTCAGCGCCGCGACATCGGTCAGCGCAAGCGGCCGCCCGACGCGGTCTGCCAGAACGGCCAGGCAGTCGCGCATGTCGCGCCCATAGGCCTCGAGCGTGCGCGGCGACAGGCGGCGCTCGCCTGAGAGGTGGGCCAGCCAGCGGCTGATGGCGGCCTGGAGATCGGAGGTGGCGTGCATCGGGCGAAGCCTGCGCGCGTTGGGTGAATGGACGGTTAGCGGCCGAATCGGTGCTAAGCCTGCGCGATGAGCGCGGACGATTTTCAGCACGCGGATGCGCCGGGCGTCGCCGACGTGCTGGTGCCGGTGGCGCTCGACCAGGCCTACAGCTACGCCATCCCGCCCGGGCTCGTCCTGGCGCCCGGCGACGTCGTGCGGGTGCCGTTCGGGCCGCGCGAGACGGTCGGCGTCGTCTGGGAGCTGCGGAGCTCATCGGCGGCTGGTGGCAACCTCAAGCGCATCACCGGGATGGTTGCGGCGCCCGCGCTGGCGGCTCCGCTGCGCCAGTTCGTCGACTGGGTGGCGCGCTACACGCTGGCGCCGCGCGGCGCAGTGCTGCGGATGGTCCTGCGCGTGCCAGAGCCCGATCGTGTCGAGCGGATCCAGGTCGGCGTTCGCCTCGCGGGGCCGCCGCCGGCGCGGATGACGCCGGCCCGGGCGCGGGTGATTGCGGCCGCCCAAGGTGGTCTCGCCTTGCCGAAGCGGACCCTGGCGGAGCTGGCGGCCGTGGGTGTCGGCGTCATTGACGGTCTGGTCGACGAAGGCACCCTGGAGGCCGTCGGCATTCCGCCGCGGCCGATCGCGGCGATACCGAATCCCGGATTTGCCGTGCCGGCGCTCGAGCCCGACCAGGCGACGGCTGCCGATGTGCTGGCGGCTGCGGTGGCGGCAGGGACCGCCGGCGTGACGCTGCTTGAGGGTGTCACGGGGTCAGGCAAGACCGAGGTCTATTTCGAGGCGGTGGCGGCGGCCGTCAGGATCGGCCGGCAGAGCCTGATCCTGCTGCCCGAGATCGCGCTGACCGGCGAGTTCCTGGCCCGCTTCGAGCGGCGGTTCGGAGTGCGGCCGGCGGAGTGGCATTCCGGCGTCGCCGGGCGTCGGCGCGAGCGCACCGCGGCGGCGATCGCCTCCGGGGAGGCGCTGGTGGTCGCCGGCGCGCGCTCGGCCCTGTTCCTGCCGTTCCGGGCGCTCGGCCTCGTCATCGTCGATGAGGAGCACGAAGCCGCCTACAAGCAGGAGGACGGCGTCCACTACCATGCGCGCGACATGGCGGTGGTGCGCGGACGGCTGGAGGGCGCGCCGGTCATCCTGGCGTCGGCGACGCCATCGATCGAGAGCCGGGCGAACGCCGCGCGCGGCCGCTACGGACACCTGCGGCTGCCGGGCCGGTTCGGTGGCCGCGCGATGCCGCGGCTGGAGGCGGTGGACATGCGCCGCGATGGTCCGGCCCGCGGCCGCTGGCTGTCGCCGCCACTGGCCGCGGCGATGCGCGAGACCCTCGACCGCGGCGAGCAGGCTCTGCTGTACCTCAACCGGCGCGGCTATGCGCCGCTGACCCTGTGCCGGGCCTGCGGCCACCGGTGCCAGTGCCCCAACTGCACCGCATGGCTGGTCGAGCATCGCTTCAGGCGGGCGCTGGTGTGCCACCATTGCGGCCATGTCGAGCGCCGGCCGGAGGCCTGCCCGGCCTGCGGCGCGCTCGACTGCCTCGCCGCCTGCGGACCCGGCGTCGAGCGCCTCGCCGAGGAGGTGGCCGAACGCTTTCCGGGGCACCGGGCGCTCGTGTTGTCGTCCGACTTCCCGGGCGGCACCGAGCGGCTGCGGCGCGAGCTCGCCGCCGTGGCGGCCGGGGAGTTCCGCATCGTCATCGGCACGCAGCTCGTGGCCAAGGGCCACAATTTCCCGCTGCTGTCGCTGGTCGGGGTGGTCGACGCCGATCTGGGGCTATCCTCGGGCGACCCACGCGCCGGCGAGCGGACGTTCCAGATCCTGCAGCAGGTCACTGGCCGCGCCGGGCGTGGCGCCACCAGCGGCCGGGCGCTGCTGCAGACGTTCCAGCCCGATCACCCGGTCATGGTCGCCCTGCTGTCGGGCGATGCCGAGCGCTTCTATGCGGAGGAAACCGCGATGCGCGAGGCGGCCGGCCTGCCGCCGTTCGGGCGGCTCGCGGCGTTCGTCGTGACGGCATCGGACCGCCCTGCGGCCGAGGGCTATGCGCGGGCGCTCGTGCGGGCCGCCGAGCCGCCTGCCGAGGTGATGGTACTCGGGCCGGCGGAGGCGCCGATCGCCGTGGTGCGCGGCCGGTACCGGTTCCGCATCCTGATCAAGACGCCACGCGAATTTGCGCTTCAGACCTGGCTGCGGCAATGGCTGGCACGCGCCCCAAAGATCACGGGAAACACTCGACTTTCCGTCGATATCGATCCGATGAGCTTTCTGTGACGCTGCAGCGCAGCGTGCCGGTGCTGCCATGCGGCGAAAGTCACGCCGGAGCGCACCATGGTCTGGTTGCGCCCCCGGTATTGTCATGCTAGTTCACCCCCGCCTTTCGGGCCGTTCCATGGCCGGTCAAGCGTGCTTGCGCGCTCCCGTCCGCTGAGCTTCGGCCCGGTTCAACGCCAGATGCCTCGTCCCGCTCCGTCGCCCGCCCTGCGCGCGGCACGATGGCGGAGGCGGGGCTCGGGGACAGACGAGAGATCGCCGGTGGCCCAAGAGAACACGATGGTTTCGGGAGTGGCGGGGCGCTATGCGACCGCGCTTTACGAGCTGGCCTGGGAGGCGAAATCGGTCAATGCGGTTGCCGCCGATCTGAATCTCTTCGACGCGATGGTGGCCGGCAATCCCGACATGCAGCGCTTCGTGCGCAGCCCCGTGTTCAGCTCGGAGGAGCAGGTCGCCGCACTCGGGCCTATCCTGCGCGCTGCCGGCATCAAGGGCCTGGCCGCCAATTTTCTCCAGCTCGTCGCTGCCAAGCGCCGGCTGTTCGCGGTCCACGACATGGTGCGCGCCTACCGCGCCATGGTGGACCAGGCGGACGGCGTGGTGCGGGCCCAGGTCACCGTCGCCGAGGCGCCTTCCGAGAAGGTCCTTGGTGACATCAAGCAGGCACTGAAGGACGTTGCCGGCGAGAAGGTCGAGGTCGACGTGAAGGTCGACCCGGCCATCATCGGCGGTCTCGTCGTGAAGCTCGGCTCCAAGATGGTCGACGCGTCCCTGCGCACGAAACTCAACGGCATTCGTACCGCGATGAAAGAGGTCGGCTGATGGATATCCGCGCCGCAGAAATCTCCGCGATCCTCAAGGAGCAGATCAAGAATTTCGGCTCCGAGGCCGAAGTCACCGAGGTCGGCCAGGTGCTGTCCGTCGGCGACGGCATCGCCCGCGCGGTCGGGCTCGACAACTTCCAGGCGGGCGAGATTGTCGAGTTCGAGAACGGCGTCCGAGGTATGGCGCTGAACCTCGAGACCGAAAATGTCGGCATCGTGATCTTCGGCTCCGACCGCGACATCAAGGAAGGCCAGACGGTCAAGCGCACCGGCGCGATCGTGGACGCCCCGGTCGGTAAGGGCCTGCTCGGTCGCGTCGTCGACGCGCTCGGTAACCCCATCGACGGCAAGGGCCCGATCCTGGCCGACGCGCGCAAGCGCGTCGACGTCAAGGCGCCCGGCATCATC
>JBEIIL010000185.1:0-5324 GCA_040380755.1 Methylobacteriaceae bacterium
AAGCGCGCAAGACCACGGGCTGCACGATCCTGACCCTGTGATCCGTCACGGGAACAGCACGCTGCCAACACCCGGCCATGCGGGCCAGCGCGCGCTCGTCACGGCCGCTGCAAGCGGTATGGGGCGCGGCGCAGGCATTGCTGGACGCGCACGCGCACGTCTTTGTCTGCGACAGCGACCGGGACCACCCGGCGGCGGCACTCGCGGCCGAGCCCAGGCTGCGGGGGATGCACTGTGATGTGTCGGTGGAGTCCGACGGCTGGGCCGACCACGCTGGTCGAGGACCTCTCGCTGGCCGTCTGGCGGCCACAGCACCAGCGCTGCCATCCGCTGCATGCACTCCAGCGGACCCATCGCCGGAAGCGTGGCGCCGTCCCCCAAGGGGTCTTGCGCGTGGGCTTTGCGCAGGTTGTAGCCGGCTGCACAGCTGATGGCGTGCAGCGCATCACCCATCGAGCCCTGCAACGAGCAGCGGTCTATTGGCGTTGCTCCGACCGGCACCGACGCTTCGATCGGCTCCCACGGCAGCCGGGTTGCCAGCTCCGCCGGCGTGGCGGGTTCTTGCAGGGCGCAGCCTGCGCTGCGGCGATGTACTGAGTTTCGAAATTTTCAAGAATGACGCGGCCGCGGACCCGGAAAGGGTCCTCGTCCGGGTGCATCCGACTGAAGCGGTACTGGTCGCAGGGTCGCGCGAACCGTCACGGTCGGCGGCGTCGGCTCATGGTTCGCGCAAGGCACGACGAAACGCGTCGGAGAATGGCTTTCTCAGGTAATCGAAGGTGCTGCGCGGCCCGGTGAGGATGAAAACATCCATCGTCATCCCGGCCCGGACCTTGTACCCGGCATCGTCCTCGGAAGCCACACGTATGGTGAAGTAGGGTTGACCGGAACGCTCGTCGACGATGCGGTCCGAGGAAACATGCCGCACCACGCCGGCGATGACATCCGGCATGGTCACCCCCTGGATCAGCGGACGCATTTCGACGCGCTGCCCGACCGCCACATGCGGCCTGCTGTCCGGCGTGATGCGGGCCTCGATCTGTATAGGCTCGCCGTCTGGCACGATGCTCAGGAGAGTCTGGTTGGCCGCCACCACGGCCCCGCTGGAAAACACCGTCGTGCCGAACACCGTCCCGGCGACCGGCGCGCGCACCTTGAGCCGGTCGGCGATCGCCGCCGAGGCCACACGGCGCTGCGCCATGTCCTCGAGGGTGGATTGCGCGATCGCCAGATCGGCACCAGCCCTGCGCCGGCGATCTACATCCAGCATCGACAGCGCCCGTGCCGTGTCATTGAGCCGCTGCCTCGCCTGCGCCAGATCAGCCATGCTCGCCTCGCGGCGGGAGCGGTAATCGTCAAGCTGGCGCTGAAAGGTATGCAGCGCAATTGCGCTCACGAAACCGGCGCGGTGCAGGTCCGTATTGGCCGCAAGCGTTGCCGCCACCGTCGCCGCGCCGCTGTTGTCCGCCTGCACCTTCGCTTCGAGCGCTGTGACCTCCCTCTCAACTTCCCTGATCTGCTCCGCCAGAAACTTTCGCTGGCGCTCGTGCGCCTCGACGCCAAGCAGGAAACTGTCGGCCTCGGCCCTTGCGATCTGGATCGCGGCCGGCGATGGGGACTGGTCCCCGGCTCCGTCGAGCCTCGGTACCCAGCGAAAATCGCCTCTGAACTCGGCCTCGAGGCGCTGGCGCCGCAATGCCGCAGCATCGCGCTGAACCGACGCGACTTCCGCGCCGGCGGACATTTCCTCGTTGGCGAGTTCGAAGAGGACCTGCCCCGCTGCGACCTTGTCGCCATCCCTGACGAGGATCCGGCTCACCGAACCCCCTTCGCGATGCTGCACCGGGCGACTGTTGAATTCCGGTTTGGCCACGCCGGCCGCGACGATGGCGCCTTCCAGAGGCATGAACGAAGCCCAGGCGAGCGCGAAGCCTGCGAAACACAAGACTGCCAGCGCACCCAGCCCGATGCCGCGGCGCGATGGGTCGGCCTGGCGCCCGTTCGGCTCGGCGGGGCCGGGCAGCGCTGCGGGTGGCCCTGATGGGCTGTCGAGACGCGTGATGTCGTTCATCGGCTGGTCACCCGTCGACGGCATCGCCGATGGCGACGGGACCAGGGTGCGGACGGCGTACCTCCTTTGCCTCGGCCGCGAGCCTCTCCAGGACCGCCTCGCGCGGACCGAAGGCCTCGACACTGCCGTTGCGCAGGACGAGCAGCCTGTCAGCCATGCGGATCATGCTGCTGCGGTGCGACACGAAAACCACGGTCACGCGCCGCCGCGCCAAATCGCGCAGGCATTCGCGCAGCGCCGCCTCGCCGGGACCGTCCAGGTTCGCGTCCGGCTCGTCGAGAACGGCGACGCGGACCGGCCCGCACAAGGCGCGCGCCAGCCCGATCCGCTGACGCTGTCCGGGGGCGAGTTTCTCGGCGCGGTCCCCGACCTGCATCTCGTAGCCACCGGGCAGGCGCAGGATCATCTCGTGACATCGCGCCAGCCGCGCCGCGGCGACCACCTCGTCGCTGGTGGCGGCGCCGAAGCGGGCGATGTTTTCCGCCACAGTGCCCGGCAGAAGCTCGACCGTCTGCGGCAGGTAGCCGACGAAGGAAGTGCGCTGTGCGTCATCCCAGTCGGCCAGGGAAGCACCATCCAGACGCAGATGCCCGCGGGTCGGCGCGCCGATGCCCGCCAACAGGCGCATCAGGGAGGACTTGCCCGCGCCGCTCAGGCCAGTCACCGCCAGCGACGCGCCTGCTGGTATCCTGAAGCTGACCTGCCGCAGGACAACTCCAGCGCCCTGTGGCAGATCCATACCCACGCCCTCGGCCTGCAGGTCGCCGACCGGCTCGGGAAGCCGGGTACGGACGGCGCTTGCCCTGGCGCCTGCCAGGGTTCTGGTCAGGCGGGCCCAGGAAATACGGGTGTCCACCGTGCTCTTCCAGTTGGCCACGAGTTGCTCGATGGGAGCCAGGACGCGCGCGAGGATGATCGTGCTGGCGATCATGATGCCAGGCGAGGACTGCGCCTCGATCACCAGCCAGGCGCCGGCGGCCAGCATCAAGGACTGCAGCGCATAGCGGCAGAATTTGATCGCAGCCGCAAACCGCGCGTTCACCTCGCCGGCGGCGACCTGACCGGCCAGCGCATGGTCAACCGCCGCTCGCCAGCGCGTGACGACGGCGCCCACCATTCCAAGACCCTGGATCGCTTCCGCATTTCGCAACATCATGTCGTAGAGCTGGCCAGCACGCCGCGTTCCCGTATTGGCCGCGGTCACATGGCGGTCCAGCGCCAAGCGGTTCCAGATGGCGAGTGCGGCGAGCACGATTGCGCCGACCAGCGCCATCCAGCCGAGCGGCGGACTCATGAGGAATATCACCGCGAGAAACAGGGGGAACCACGGCAGATCGAGCAGATTCTTGAGCCCGGTGCCGGAAATGAACTGGGAGACCTGCTGGGCGTCGCGCACCGTGGCGGCGGAGGTGTCACCGGAGCCGGCCGCCGTGTCGCGGATCAGGATGCGGGCCAGCTCCGCGCCGGTGCGCCGCTCGAAGTCGGCCGCGATCGACGCCAGAATGTTGTTGCAGGCGATGTCGAGCAAGCTCACTGTCAAATGGCAGACCAGAGCCATGGCCAGAAGCGTGCCGAGGGTCGGGATGCTGCGGCTCGACAGCACGCGGTCGTAGACCTGCAGCATGAACACCGGGGAGGCGAGCGCCAGCGCGTTCGCGACCAGTGCGAAGGCAAATACCCAGAAAAGGCGTGTGCGGTAAAACCTGTATAAGGCTGAGAACACCAAGTCGATCCTGCGAAGGCCGCTCAGCGGCCGGGGGACAGTCGAGACGGCCGATGCCGGTTGCGCGCCGGCGCCGGCCGTCTCCCTGGTCGCCGATGGACTTATGCTACCTCAAAAACGTCCTGCAGAAGGAGGGTCTCGCTGGCTGCGGTGTTGGAGAACACCCCCTTGACGAGAATCGACCAGCTGGTGTCGCCGGTGACCATGCCGCTCGAGATTGCCGCCGACGACGTGGACTCGCCGACCAGCAGCGAGTCGACCATGCCATTGCCGTCGGTGTCGACCTGGGTCAGGATATGCGCCCACACACCGGCCTTCAAGGCCTGGTCCTGCGCCGGCACATCCGGCAGCCAGGTGTTGCCGAGCGACTTGGTGAACACCGTCTTGTCATCCGGCTGCCCGGCAATCACAAGGCGGATCTTGTCGACACCTTTCTCGAAGTCGTTGATCACATCCTTGCCCTGATTCGCGCCGCCGGAGCCGAGGTCGAGCCATGCCTGACCCTTGACCCAGTCCACGGAGAAGTTGCCGCGGAAGAGGAACGTGTCCGCGCCGGTACCGCCTTCCAGGGTGTCATTGCCGCTGCCGCCGTCAATGATGTCCTTGCCGGTGCCGCCGAACAGCCGGTCGGCACCCGCCTCGCCGTAGAGTGCGTCATCGCCTGCCCCGCCGTGCATCGAATCGTTGCCGGCGCCGCCCCACATGGCGTCGGCGCCGCCCGTGGTGGACGCGGTGCTTTCCGCGTCGCCGTACATCAGGTCGTCGCCGCCTTCGCCCCACAGCCGGTCGCCGTCTGCCCCGCCCACCAGCACGTCGGTTCCCGCTCCGCCGTAAATCCAATCGCCGCCGCTGCCGCCGTCGACCTTGTCGTCGCCGTTGCCGCCGGCCAGGGTGTCGGAGCCGCCGTTGCCGACCAGCAGGTCGTTGCCGTTTTCGCCGTACATGCGGTCGGCGCCCGAGCCGCCGTTGAGGGTGTCGTCGCCGCCACCGGCATAGACCACCATCTGCACGCCGCCACCGGCGTTGCCGAGATAGTCCTGCGTCGGTGGCGAAAACGTCTCCGCGCCGTCGCCGCCGAACATCAGCTTCCAGGTGGGCTTGAGCAGGGCGGCCGAACCGAGGTCGCCGACTTTCACGTCCTGGAAGATCACCGACGAGGAGGACCCGCCGGCGGTGAAGGTCATGCGCGCGCTGATATCGCCGTAGGAGACGACGTTTTCGGTGGTGATGCTGACCCCACCCTGGCTGAAGGTGCCCGGGGTCTTGGTGTCGAGGAAGTCGTAGAAGCCCTTTTGCTGGTCGTAGAAGCGTGCCACCAGCGAGCGGATGTCGACCGAATCCTTGCCGACCTGGAAATCGGCGATGATGTCATTGCCGTTGGTAGCAGCGACCGAGGCCAGCGTGCGCCCCTCGCCGAAGCCGAACTCGAACACGTTGCGTGCTCCGTCGGTCGCCCAGCCGTCACCACCGAAGAGGATGTCGTTGCCGCTGCCGCCCTGCAGCCAGTCGGCGCCCGCGCCGCCGGCGATG
>JBEIIL010000186.1:0-5249 GCA_040380755.1 Methylobacteriaceae bacterium
GACTGCCGCGAGCAATGGTGAAGGCGCCGGCAATCGGAAACCGCTCGATGGCAATTGCGAGAACTTGGGTCACGGCTCGGCCTCCGGGCGGGCGGGTCACCGGGTCGGTCGACTCGCGCCGGTCGCCACGATAGAAGGCCAACTGGGCCGTCTCAACCGGCAGCACGCCAGCCAGAGTGCGCAATGACCGCGGAACCCAGTTTTGCCGTCGAGCAGCTTGCCGGAGGCCTGCGCCTTCGGCTCGCGGGGCGCTGGACGTCGGACCAGGCGAACGCGGTCGAGGCTGGCGCCAGTGCGCTCACCAGTGCAGCCGGACAATCCCCGCGCATCGTGCTGGACCTGTCGGGCGTCGACCGGCTCGATACGCTGGGCGCCTGGGTTCTCGACCGGACCCGGTCCGAGCTCGGCACGGCCGGCGCCAAGGCGGAATTCGCCGGCCTCAACGAGGCCCAGAAGCTCCTTTTGCAGGAAATCGCCTATCGGGATGTGAGCGAGCCGAACAAGCCGCCTCACTCACCGGTGATCGATCTTTTGTCCGATATTGGCGGGGCTGTGGCCGGCGCCGGGCGTGACCTCGTCGGCGGGATCAGTTTCCTTGGCGCCCTGGTGTCGGCGCTTGGGCGCATCATCATCAATCCAGCCCGTTTCCGGCTGACATCGGTGGTGCATCACCTCGAGGCCGTCGGCTTCCGCAGCGTGCCGATCATCGCCCTGATCTCGTTCCTGGTTGGCTGCATCGTCGCCCAGCAGGGCATCTTCCAGCTGCGGAAGTTTGGCGCGACGGCCTTCGTGGTCGACCTCACCGGCATCCTGACGCTGCGCGAGCTCGGCGTACTGCTCACCTCGATCATGATTGCCGGGCGCTCCGGCTCCGCGTTCACGGCCGAGATCGGCTCGATGAAGATGCGCGAGGAGATCGATGCGCTGCGGGTGATGGGGCTCGACCCGATCGAGGTGCTGGTGGTGCCGCGTATCCTGGCGCTGATGATCGCCTTGCCGCTTCTTACCTTCATCGCCAACATCGCTGGCCTGTTCGGCGGCGGTGTCGTCACCTGGATTTATGGCGGCATCAGCCAGGAGGTTTTTCTGGGTCGCCTGCGCGGGGCGATCGGGCTCAACACCTTCCTGGTCGGCCTCATCAAGGCCCCATTCATGGCTCTGGTGATCGGGATCATCGCCTGCATCGAGGGGCTCGCGGTGCGGGGATCGGCCGAGTCGCTTGGCCGGCAGGTCACGGCGTCCGTGGTGAAGGCCATCTTCATGGTGATTGTCGTCGACGGCCTGTTCGCCATGTTCTTCGCCGCAATCCGCTACTGAGGCCGCATGACCGCCGTGTCCCCTTTGCCCGCATCGGATGCCGCAGAGCGCGAAGTCATCATCTCGGTGCGTGATCTGGTGGTCGGGTTCGGCGAGAAGCTGATTATGAACGGCCTCGACCTCGACGTGTACCGGGGCGAGATCCTCGGCTTCGTGGGGGCGTCGGGCACCGGAAAATCCGTTCTCACCCGGACGATCCTGGGGCTTATCCCGAAGCGCCAGGGGCTCATCACCGTGTTCGGCCAGGACATGGACACGCTGTCGCGGGAGGACAAGCGGGCGGTCGAGCGCCGTTGGGGGGTGCTGTTCCAGCAGGGCGCGCTGTTCTCGTCCCTGACGGTCCGCCAGAACGTCCAGGTGCCGATGCGCGAGTACCTGCACCTGTCGCAGCGGCTGATGGACGAGCTTGCGATCCTCAAGCTGGAGCTGGTGGGCCTGAAGCCGGACGTGTGCGACAAATTTCCGTCCGAGCTGTCGGGAGGGATGATCAAGCGGGTCGCGCTGGCCCGCGCATTGTCGCTGGATCCGGAGATCGTCTTCCTCGACGAGCCGACGTCCGGCCTCGATCCGATCGGCGCGCAAGACTTCGACGAGCTGATCGGCACCCTGCAGAAGACTTTGGGGCTCACGGTCTTTATGGTAACCCACGATCTGGGCAGTCTTTATTCGGTCTGCGATCGCATCGCCGCGCTGGGCGATGGGCGGGTCATCGCGGCCGGGCCGATCGAGACGATGATGGCGTCGAAGCATCCCTGGCTGCAAGCCTACTTCCACGGGAAGCGGGCCCGGTCCCTGGTGCCCGGCATGGATGCGGGAAGGTAACGGCGGCATGGAAACGCGGGCCAACTACGCGCTCATCGGCCTGTTCACACTGGCGGTGGTGACGGCCGCCTTCGGCTTCGTCTTCTGGTTCTCCGGCAAGGACGCCACCGCCAAGCAGGCGGTCTACCGCATTGTCTTCACAGGGTCCGTCTCCGGCCTCTCGCGTGGCGCGCAGGTGATGTACAACGGCCTGAGGGTCGGCGAAGTCACGTCGATCCAGCTGCTGGCCAATGATCCCAGCAAGGTGACGGCCCGCATCGATGTCGATGCCAGCACCCCGATGAATGTCGACACCCGGGCCAGGCTGGAGTTCCAGGGACTCACCGGCGTGGCTTCGATCCAGCTGTCGGGCGGCGGGCCGGGCAGCGTCGCGCTGACCTCGCGCGAGCCCGGACAGCCGCCGGTGATCTACGCCGATCGCTCCGACTTCCAGGACCTGCTGGAGAGCGCGCAGCGCCTGGCACGCAAGGCGGATGACGTGCTGTCGCGCGCCGATGCGCTGTTTGCCGACAATCAGCAGTCGATCAGCCGAACGATTCGCAACATTGAGTCGTTCTCCACCGCGCTGTCGAACAACTCCGAGGGCGTCGGCCGCCTGTTGTCGTCGGCCGGGACGGCAGCCGACCGGATCGCCGAGCTTTCTGTCGACCTGCGGCGTCTGACAGAAACGGTCGACGGCATCGTCAAGGCCGTCAGCCCGGCTGATGTGGCGAAGGTGGTGTCGGGCGTGCGCGAGATCACGGAGAGCGTTGCCGGGCAGAAGGAAGCGATCTCCAGCGTGCTGCGCGACTCGGCACGGCTGGCGAGCCGCCTCAACGACACGGCGTCCAGGCTCGACAGTGTCCTGGCTGACGCGGGCGGCGTGCTGAAGGGCATAGACGGCGCCAAGGTCTCGGCTGCGGTCGACAATGTCAGCAAGTTTGCCGACGCACTGGGTGCCAACACGCCGCGCATCGACGAGACGTTGCGCAACGCCAACGAGCTGACTGCCAAGCTGAACAAGGCCGCCGACAAGATCGAGGGTGTGCTGACCAGCGCGCAGGAGTTCCTCGGCTCGGGCGAGACCAAGGCGGCGCTGGGCGACATCGGCGAGATGGCCCGTTCGATCCGCCGCCTTTCGGACAATCTCGACAAGCGGACGCAGGAGATCACGGCCGGGATCAACCGCGTGACAGGGCCGGCGGTGCGGCAGTACGAGGCGCTGGCGGAAGACGGGCGCAAGACGCTGAACGACATCGGGCGTACGCTGAGAAGCCTGGAAAAGAATCCGCAGCAGCTTCTTTTTGGCAGCAAGCCGACAATCCCCGAGTATTCTGGACGCCCGTGACCTTCCCACCCAGGCCTGCCACCGCATGATCCCGCCTGCTTCCAGTCCGATCCGGGCCGTGTGTCTGGCCGTGCTGCTTACAGGCCTTGGTCTGGCGGGCTGCGCGTCCGCGCCGCCGACGACCTTCGACCTCGCGGTCCCGGGCGGAATCGTGCGGCAGTCGTCGGGCGGTCCGCAGCTGGTCATTGCCGAACCGGTTGCGTTGCAGACGCTCGACAGCGACCGGATCATCGTCACTGCCGCCGACGGCAGCATCAGCGCCCTTCCGGGCGCGCAGTGGTCGGACCGGTTGCCCCGCCTGGTGCAAACGCGGCTGGTGCAGACGTTTGAGAATGCGGGCCGGGCTGTGGGGCGGGCCGGCGGACCGCTGGCGGCGCCACGAACCCTCTACTCGGACCTGCGCCGCTTCGGGATCGTCACTGCCGGGGCGCCCCAGGCGGTCGTCGAGATCACCGCCAAGATGGTCGACACGCAGGGCGGCCGGATCGTCGCGTCGCGGATCTTCCGCGTCGCCGTGCCCGTCGGCAGCGTCGCGGGCCGCGAGGCGGCGGCGGCGCTGGACCAGGCGGCCACGAAGGTGTTTGGCGACATTGTTCGCTGGTCGGCCGGCCGCGGCTGAGGTTCAGGCGAGCCGCCGCCGCATGTACACCGTCCCGGCGACCGGCGAGTCGTAATAGGGTGCCGTCGTTTCGAAGCCGAGGCGCCGGTAGAGCGCCTGCGCGGCGGCCATGTCCGGCAGCGTGTCGAGCCACATCTCCCGGTAGCCGATGCGGAGCGCCGTGGCGGCGAGCGCGTTGACAAGGCATTCGCCCACGCCCCTGCCGCGGCCGGCCTGGGTCACATAGAGCCGTTTCATCTCGCAGCGGCCGGTTTCGGCCATTGGCCGCAACGCAACCGCACCCAGTGGTTCGTCACCGGCGCCGCGCGCGATCAGCAGGGCGCCCGAGGGTGGCGCATAGACGCCCGGCATTGCCTGCATCTCGGTCTCGAAGTTCTGGTAGGCGAGATCAACATCCAGCGAAGCCGCGTAGGCCCGGAACAGACCGATCACCGCGGCGAGATCGTCAGGCGTTGAGACAGCTGCGATGTGGAACGGCGGACGCACCGGAGGCAGGGTCATCGGGTGGGCTCACCGCTGACAGATCCGATAGGCCCCCGCACCGGGGCATCGTCCAATCGCGGGCGAAAGGCGGCGGGTCTGCCGCCGCACATGCCCAAGACGCCGTCCGTCGCCTCAGTCGAACTTGCCGCTCGCATGGGCGAGGATCGTGTAGACCTTGCCCTCGTCCGAGGTGAGGATCGACTTGGCGAGCATCGAATCCCGGTCGCCAGGCGTCACCTCGCGCAACAGCTCCTCGAACTTGTCCACATAGGCGTCGACCGTGTCGCGGAACTCCGCGTCCCGGCGGTAGCGCCGGCGGAACTCGTCGAAGCGCTCCTGCCCCTGCAGCGTGTAGAGCCGGCGTGTGAACACGTTGGTCTCGCCGCGGGTGTAGCGCTCCCACAGCTCGACGGCGGCGTCATGGTCGATCATCCGGGCTATGTCGGCTGACAGTGAGCCGAGCGACTCGATGGCATTGGCGTGGATGCCACGCCCCACCGCCGGGGCGGGCGCTGGCGCGGCCTGCCGCTCCGGCGGAAGCGACGGGCGCAGCTCCGGCCGGCGCGGCGCCGCCGTCGGCTCGTCGTCGCGCGAGGCGCGTGCCAGCAGATCGGAGAGCCAGCCGCCGCGGGCGCCGGGCGATGCAGGCGTCTCCCGCAGCGCCTTGCGCAGAACCGGCTC
>JBEIIL010000187.1:0-5163 GCA_040380755.1 Methylobacteriaceae bacterium
CCCTTGGTGAAGATACCGCCGCCGAGACGGGCGAAGATCGAGATCAGGGATGCGCCGAAGCCCAGGGCGACGAGGGCGTCGATGACGACGCGCAGGCTCTTGGGATCGGTGATCGCATAGCCCATCGGGCCGGTGAGCGCCCAGTAGTAGACGGCGACGCCGAGCAGCGCGAGGCCGGCCACCAGCATGCCGGTGACAGCGCCCGCCTTGAAGGCGACATCAAGGCCGGCCGCCAGGGACTGCGATGCCGCCTGGGCGGTGCGCACATTGGCCCGCACCGACACGTTCATGCCGATGAAGCCGGCGAGGCCGGACAGGATCGCGCCGATGGCGAAGCCGGCCGCCACGGGCGAGCCCAGCAGCCAGAAGATGACGCCAAACAGCACGACGCCGACAATGCCGATGGTGATGTACTGCCGCTTGAGATAGGCCTGCGCGCCTTCGGCGATCGCCGCGGCGATCTCCTGCATGCGTTGCGTGCCCGCATCGCGGCCATTTACGTCGGCAATAGCCCACGCGCCATAGGCCAGCGAAAGCAGGCCGCCCAAAATAATCAACCAGATGGTCATGTTTCGTCCCTGCAGTGCGCTGGCGGCGTGGCATCCGGGAGTCCGGAGGTTGACGCCGCGAGCCCATTCTTCTGTGACCGTGCCCCGAGCGGAGCGGCCACAGTCGTGCCAAAATTGTTGGCGCGACGCAAACTCCACGTGGGCGTTGCAGCCGAAAAATCAGCCGTCCCGGCCAGATTTCCGCTCAACCTGCCGGGACCTGGCGGGTGTGGCGTGACAATCGAAGCCAGCCCAGCACCAAGAGCGCGATCACGACCGGCGGAAACACCACGTCGTTGACCAGGCTCCAGCCATGGGCGGCCAGGAGATGGCCGGACGAGAACGAGCCCACCGCCATTGTGCCGAAAATCAGGAAATCGTTGAACGACTGAACCTTGCTGCGCTCGGTCGGTGCGCAGACCTCCGCCACCATGGCGGTGGCCCCGACAAAGCCGAAATTCCAGCCGACGCCGAGCAGGACCAGGCCGATCCAGAAGTGCCAGACGGTGATGCCGGTCAGATGCACGCCCGCCGAAACGGCGATCAGCGCCAGGCCGGCGATGATCACCCGCGGCGACCCGAACCGCGTCACCAGCGAGCCGGTAAAGAAGCTCGGCGCGTACATGGCGACGACGTGCCACTGGATGGCGGTGTTGGAATCGCTCACCGAATGGCCGCACATCTGCATGGCCAATGGGGCCGACGTCATCACCAGGTTCATGAGCGCATAGCTCACCACGCCGCAGATCACGGCGGCGATGAACCGTGGCTCGCGCATGATCTGCGC
Source organism: Methylobacteriaceae bacterium (assembly GCA_040380755.1). Lineage (GTDB taxonomy): Bacteria > Pseudomonadota > Alphaproteobacteria > Rhizobiales > Beijerinckiaceae > Alsobacter. The sequence goes on from JBEIIL010000187.1 coordinate 1,336, forward strand.
GAGCGACCGCCCGGCTGATGCCCCGTTAACCGGCGGCGGCGGCAGGGGAATGCGGACAAAGCTCAGCAGGCCCATGGCGACAATTGCAACGACCGCCTGCGCGAGGTAGCTGGCGGCGAACAGGTAGGGCGGCCAGAACCCCATCGTGACATTGACGAGCTGCGGCCCCAGCACGCCGGCAAAGATTCCGCCGGCCATCACCCAGCTGATGGCGCGGGGACGGAAGGCCGGACTTGCGGTGTCGGCTGCGGCAAACCGGTAGGACTGAGCCACCGAGGCGTAGAGACCGCCAAAGAAGGTTGCACAGCAAAACAGCCAGAACAGCCCCTTGAGAACCGCCACGCAGGCAAGCAGGCCCATCACGGCGCCGCATCCGGTGCCGATCCAGAAGGTTACGCGACGGCCGTAGCGCCGCGTGATCATGCCACCGGGCAGCGTGCCGGCCGCCATGCCGACCACAAAGCAAGAGACCGGAACGGTGGCGAGAGACGGGCTGGGCGCCAGCATGGAACCCACGATCGCGCCCGTTGCGAACACCACGGCCGCGTTGGCACCGGCCAGAGCGGATGCCCCGGCCAGGATCAGGGCATTGCGCCGGGCGAGCCTGTCGCCTTCAGCCTCAGCTGTCATGGTCGCGTCCTCAGAGATGACTGTACGCTCCAGGTCCGACGGCAAAACGGGTTCCGTGCAGCTCGACTGCGAGGGGATCAGGCTCGCCAAGAACCATGCCGATGGCTGTCAGGGCAATGCCGGCCTCCGCGGCTGCCGCCTTCAAGCTGGCGACGGCGCCTGGGGCGACCGTGCACAGCAGCTCGTAGTCGTCGCCACCGGAGACGACGACGCGCAGCAAGGCCGGATCAAAGGCGACGGCCGCCGTCGCAGCCAGCGAGAGCGGGACAGTCTCGGCGCGTAAAAGTCCGCCGACTCCGGAGGCTGCGAGGAGCTTGGCGCAGTCCCCGACCAGACCGTCCGACACGTCAATGGCGGCAGAGGCGTGGTCGCGGAGTGCCGCGGCAAGCGCCCCGCGGGGGCGCGGCCTCAGATAGCGATCATCCAGATGGGCCACGAGGGCGGCGTCGAGCGATGCCCGCCACGGCGCCGCGGGGGCCAGCCGGGCAGCAAGCCCAAGGGCGGCGTCGCCGATGGTGCCGGTGACGAGGATCACGTCGCCGGCACGCGCTCCTGTGCGCGGTACCATGGTGCCGGTCGGGACGCAGCCGAAGGCGGTAATCGCCACCGTGAACGGCCCAGGCGTTGCCACGGTGTCGCCGCCGACGAGCGGGCAGCCGCCCTGCCGGGCGCAGGCATCGAGGCCTGCCACGAAGCTAGCCAGTCGGTCGCCGCCGCGCCAGCCGTCGGGCAAGGCCAGCGTCAGCACGAAGCCGAGCGGGCCGGCCCCCTTGGCGGCGAGGTCCGACAGGTTCACCGCGAGGGCTTTCCAGCCAATGCTGTCGGGCGGATCGTCGGGAAAGAAATGCACCCCAGCCACGATCGCATCGGCGGTGACGACAAGATCCTGCCCCGGCGGCGGGGTGATGCAGGCGGCATCGTCGAGAAGCCCCAGTCCGGCAGCACCCGCCATGGGGCGGAAGTAGCGGGCGATGAGCGCGTCCTCGCCCGAGGGGACGCTCACGGCACCCCTGCCCGGCGGGTCAGTTCGTCGCCGCGAACATCGCGCGCGATGGTATCGAGCACCGCGTTGACGAGGCCGGGCTCGTCGCCCTCGTAGAAGGCATGCGCGACATCGACATATTCGGAGATGACGACACGGGCCGGCACGTCGCGACGGCCAATGAGCTCGAACGACCCCGCCCGCAGGATGGCGCGCAGGACGGCCTCGACGCGGCGAAGCGGCCAACCGGCCGACAAAGCGGCATCCACCTTGCGGTCGACGGTCAGCTGCTCGCCGACCACCCCGGCGACGAGATCGCGGAAGAAGCCTTCCTCGGCGGGCTTGAACTCGACATCGTCGATGGACTGGCCGATCCAGTGATCCTCGAACTCGGCCACCGCCTCGACGACGCCCTTGCCCGACATCTCCATCTCATAGAGCGCCTGCACCGCCGCGAGCCGCGCGGCGGACCGCTTCTCGCCCTTGGCCATGGTCAGGCCCCTTCCGCTTCCGCGCGCAGGCGGCGCTTCAGCCGCAGGACGGCGAGTGCCGCCTCGGCAGCGCCAGCGCCCTTGTTCATGCCGGCGACGGCGGCGCGGGCCTGCGCCTGCGCGTCGGTCTCGACGGTGAGGATGCCGTTGCCGAGCGGCATGCGCCGGTCAATGGCGATGTCCATCAGCCCCCGGGCACTCTCGCCGGCAACGATGTCGTAATGGCCAGTCTCGCCGCGGATGACGCAGCCCAGCGCGATGACCGCATCATAGGGCACGCCGGCGGCCTCGGCCGCTTCGAGCGCAATGGCGATCATCTGGGGGATCTCGAGCGCTCCCGGAACCGTCAGAACGTCGCGATCCGTGCCTTCCGCATCCAGCACCGCGGTGGCGCCGGCCAGCAGCTGGTCGGCTATGTCGTTGTAGAAGCGGGCCTCGACGATAAGGACCCGGCCCTTCGTCGGCACGCCGTCAGTGGTGGCGCTGGCGAAGCGGGGAGCAGCCATGGCGTTCATCCGAAATCGTGGAAGCCCGTCAGTAGCCCTGCTCACGCGCTTCCGCAAGCCGCGCCGCATAGCGCGCCATCTGGTCGACCTCGATGTTGATCCGCGTCCCGGGACGCATCCCGCCCCAGGTGGTGACCTGCAGCGTGTGAGGAATGAGGAAGACCGTGAACAGGTCCCGCTCGACGCTGTTGATCGTCAGCGAGGTGCCGTCCAGCGCCACCGAGCCCTTCTCGGTGAGGAACCGCGCCAGCGATGCGGGCGCACGGATCGTGAAGCGGGCGGTCGGCCCCCAGGCGCCGCCGGCCTCGTCGGTCACGTCGTCGCGGGCAATGATCTCGGCGACGCCGTCGACATGGCCCGAGACGAGATGGCCGCCGAGCTCGTCGCCGATGCGCAAGGCACGTTCGAGATTGAGCTTCAGCCCGGCCCGCCAGGCGCCGACCGTGGTGCGCGCCAGCGTCTCGGCGGCGGCGTCGACGGTGAACCAGCAGCCTCCTTCAGACCGGGCGCCAACGGCTGTCACGGTCAGACACGGCCCCGAGCAGGCGATCGAGGCACCGATCGCGATGCCGACAGGCTCATAGGCGCTGTGGATGGTGAGCCGGCGCAGGCTGCCTTGATGGTCCTCGACGGCGGCCAGCTTGGCCACGTCGGTCACGATACCGGTGAACATCAGCCTCTCCTTGTGAAGACCTGTAGGGTGTCAGCGGTGTTTGGACCAGCCGCAAGGGGACCGACCGGCTCGACCGGCCCGGCGGTGAAGAGGTCGGGATCGGCGAGCCTGTCGGCAAGGACCGGAGACAGGGCCGGGACGCCCTGCCCTGCCGGCAAGGTCCCTGTCAGCATCACGACCTCGTCGATGACATCGGCCGCCGCCAGTGCCGTGGCCAGGTGCGGCCCGGCCTCGGACAGAACCCGGGTGACGCCGCGTCCGGCCAAAGCGCGCAGCGCGGCGGTCGGAGAGACGCGGCCATCGGGGTCCGTCGCGACCCGGATGACCTCGGCGCCGGCCGCCACGAGGGCCGCCTCGGCCCCATCAGGGGCCGCGATCCCGGTCACGACCCACAGCGGGTGGGAGCGGGCCGAGGTGACGAGCCGGGATGCGAGCGGCAGCTGCAGCCGGCTGTCAAGCACGATGCGGACGGGTGAGCGGTGCTCGAGGCCCGGCAGCCGGCAGGTCAACAACGGGTTGTCGGCGAGGACGGTGCCGAGCCCGACC
>JBEIIL010000188.1:0-5148 GCA_040380755.1 Methylobacteriaceae bacterium
ATGGCGGCCTGAACCGGCATGAGCTCAACACGGTGCTGATCGCCCGCGGCGCGGGGTTCAGCGCCGGCGCGGACGACCGGCCCTGCGGCATCATCGACATTGCCCCCACCGTGCTGGCGGCGCTTGGCCTTGCGCCCCTGCCGACAATGACGGGCGAGGCCTTGCTTGGGGACGCCCCCGGTCGCGCCGAACCCAGCGTGTTCGAGGCGGGTCTGGGCGGCTTTACGCAACGCCTCATCCGGCAGGAGCGGTCCCGGTCGGCAATCCTGCTCAGCGGCGGACGCGTCTGACCACATAGTCCAGACGCGGTTCGGGCGCGCCGCAGGGCCGGTGACGGCCTGCGGACGCGCCCGTCGGGGGCAGGGGGCGGTGAAGAGCCCCGCGGGTTAACGGCGCACTCCGTTCAGCAGGATTCCGACACCGACACCGCCCAGGAAGGTCCCGACCTCGGCGGCAGGGCTCGGCTTGGCGCGCTGCATGTCCTCGGCTTCCATCCGGCGGATGCGGGCATTCTCGTCGGCCCGGACCCGCTGGACGCGCTCCCGGGGGACACGCTCCACCTGGATGCGCTCTTCCTGCACCCTGGCCCGCCGCATCCGTTCCTGCTGCTGCCGCTCCTGCTGGATCCGCTCCTGCCGGGCCTGGCGGACGCCGGGCGCAACCGGCGCAGGCGTCTTGGGCGGCCGGCTGACCGCGGGGACGAGGGGCTGGATGTTGACGAAGCGCTGGAAGGACTGCTCGCTCTGGGTGAGGAGCGCGGCGTGCTGTTCCTTCCCGAGCCAGGTGGTCGGGGCCAGGTTGCGGGACTTCTGCCATTCGCCGATCGCCGCGCGGGTGGCCTCGTCAAACGTGCCCGTGACCTTCAGCTTGTCGTAGCCCATGACGATCAGCCGCTGCTGCAGTTCCTTGCGCTGGGCGAGCTTCAGGCCCAGGGCCTTCTCGGTGACCGGCGTGCTGACCTCGGCCTTGAGGGCCGCCGCTGCTGCGACCGCGTCCGGTGTAGCGCCGGCCTCACGCTGCACGATCGCCGGCTGGGCCGTGTCGGTTGCTGCCGGGGCAAGCGCCAGCCGGGCCCGTCCGATCCGGTTCTTCGCCATCTGGGCGAAGGTTCCGGTCGGGTAGGCGTCGAGATAGGCCTGGTAGTCGTCGGCGGCGTTGGACTTCTCGGCCGAGTCCCACAGCCGCTGCTCCTGCGAGACGCGGTCGGACGTGACTGCGACGGGCGTGGTGGCGGGTGAGGTGGCTGCGGTGGGGCCGCCGAGCGTCAGCGTGGCGGCGGGCTGCGCCGGGTTGAGGATGAATTCGCCGATCAGCGAGGTGTTCACCCAGGGCATCTGCCGCTTGTTGGTGGTTTCCCAGACTTCGGCGCGGACGCGGTTCAGGATCGTGTCGATCGAAGCCCCGGGGGTCTCGATGTGCTTCAGCAGCGCCATCGTGAAGGGGCTGTGGCTGCCCTTCGGGCCGTCCGCCGCCACGCTCTTGGGATCCGTCGCGAAAGCGATCAGGGTGCCCTTCGCCGAGACGTCGATCCGCGACAGGCCGCGCTCGCTGACAGACGAGCGGTTCTTCGTCGAGGCCGCCAGTTCCTTGGCGAAGGGGTTGTCGCGGCAGGCGTCCAGGATCACGACGTTGACCCGCTCCTCACGGCGCATCTGGCGCAGGATGAGGTCGATGTTGATGGCGTTGATGTCGAGATCGGTGACCGACTTCAGCGCAATGTCGACCGGCAGAAGGAAGTTCTCATCCTCAACCGAGACGCCGTGACCGGCGTAATAGACCAGCGCTGCCTTGGTGTCGGCAATGGTGCCGGCAAACTCCGACAGCTTGGCCCGCATCTCGAGGAAGCTGAGATCGTAGCCGTCGATGACTTCGAAGCCGATCCGGCGCAGCGCGGCTGCGACGCCCCTGGCGTCGATGGTGGGATTTTCGAGCGCCGGGGCGAACCGGTAGGCGCCGTTGCCGATGACGAGCGCCACGCGGCGCTCGGGTGCGGCTGCACCGGCGGTTGCCGTCGCGCAGACCGCGGCCAGGCTCAACACAAGGGCGAGCCAGAGTGATTGAAGCTTGGTGATCATGTCCGTGCGTCCTGTCGATCTGGATGGACAACTCCGGGATGAAAGACAGGCACCGGCCCCGTTACCGCTTGCCCGACAGTCAAGTTCACTGCTGTGATGATCTTATACACCCGATCCCCGATCGGGCCGTGTGCGCGACGGCACATTGCAGTGACAGGGCCGCCCTCGATCTGCTTGCTTCCGGCACGGCCGGTCCAGCCGATGACCAAACGACCAGAATTGTCCGCGGCACAGGCGTCCAATGGGGTCGTCCGGTTGCCAAGGAACGCCCATCGAGTGGACATGCCAACGATCATGACGCCCGACGCTTCGAGCAAGCTTGGCGCTCATTGGTCCGAAGGCTATAAGAATCGAGAGAAAAAAAGCAGTCGAACCGCTTTGTGAAAGCAAGGGACATTGTGATGATACCGTCGTTTCGTGCGTCCGGCCTGGGCCTTCTTCTCCTCATGGTTGCAGGATGCCAATCTACCGGCCAGCGCAACGCGGAACTGGCGCAGATCTGCTCTGATCCCGCCAACCGGGCGCCCGGACAGTTTTATTATCAGGAGTGCTTGGTCCTTTACCCGAAAACACCGCAGCAGTTGCAGCAGGACTATCTCGTCACCCAGCCTGCCGGGGACGAGTAACGTCGGCCAGGCCGAGGAGATCAGCGGTTCTCAGGCGCCGGGCGGATTGCCAGCAGCGCCGCAAGGGCCAACAGGCTCAGTCCACAGGTGAGCCAGACCGACTGCACGCCGAACTGCTCGAGCGCGTAGCCGAACACCAGCGGGGCGAAAGCCTGCAGGACCCGCGCGGGGGCGTTCAGCAGGCCCAGCCGATGGCCGTAGCCGGCCGGACCGAACAGGGCCAGGGGCAGCGTGCCCTTGGCGATCGTCAGCACGCCATTGCCTGCGCCGTGCAGGATCGCAAAGACCGCGGCCGCCGGACCGCCAAACAGGACAAGAAGACCCGCGCCGAGCGGATGGGCGGCTGCCGCCAGCCGTGCCGAGATGAGCGGATGAAAACGCTGCAGCAGTCCGAATTCGGCGATCCGCGCCGCAACCTGGGCGGGGCCGATCAGCGCGCCGGCAAGGATGGCCGTCGCCGTCGACGCGCCGGCGGCTTCCAGCAGGCGCGGCAAATGAGCGGCCATCGCCGTGCTGCTGAACCAGGTTGCGGCGAAGACAAACGCCAGGAGGACGAGCGTTCGCGTCCGGGGCGCCTCAGCTGATCCAGCCTCGGTGCTGCCGGGAAGTTTCGCGACCGTCCCTGAGCCGGCCGGCAGCGCGAGGTTCAGCGGCAAGGCGATCACCAGGTGCAGCATCGCCCAGCCGACACAGGCGCCACGCCAACCGAACTGCGCCTCCATGATGCCTGAGAGCGGCCAGCCGATCGTGCTGGCAAAGCCTGCAATGAGCGTGATGCCGGTCATGGGGGAGCGGGCCGCCGCGCCATAGACACCGGCCAGCGTTGCGAAGGCCGCCTCATACAGGCCAGCCCCCATCGCCGCGCCGATGACAATCCAGGCGAGAAACAGACCCGTGACGGTCTGGCAGGTGGACAACAACAGCAGCCCGCAGGCGAAGATCAGGTTTGTCACCGCCAGGAGTCCTCGACCGCCCCCGCGGTCGATCATGCGACCCGCTGTCGGCCCGACCAGCGCGGACACGACCATCGCCAGCGAGAAGCCGGCAAACACCCAGACGGGGGAGACCGCGAGGTCGCGGGCGATCGGCGTCGCCAGCACGGCGGGGAGGTAGTAGGTCGAGGCCCATGCAATCGTCTGGGCCGTGCCGAGCGCAGCCACGACAGGAAACCGGTTGGCCGGGCTCAGTCTCATCGCGGACGCTTCCCCCACCCTGCACGGAATCCCGGACGCTTCGCTTCGGCCGTCCGAACCGGATCAGTATGGTTCATGACCAGCCGCTTTTGCGCATCAGCATCGTAGACCGATTCCGTCGTCGAAGAGCCTGTATTGCAAATACATAATACTTGTTGAATTTGAATCCGTTGTTCGTCAGCGCATAAAAACAGACATTTTATTTTATCTTAATTTCTGGATTAACTGATAGTGAGCATCGCCGCCAGCGTGGGACTCTCCTTCATGAGATCCAGACTGTTCAGCCGGATCGATCGTATTGCAATCAAGTTGCCGCTGTCCGGAGGGCTGATCGCGCTGTCCGGCGTGGTGCTGGTTGCATCCCTCTCCTACTGGATCGACAGGCACACGGTACGTAATGATGCCGACCGGTCGATCCGGCAGCACGCGGTCTATCGCGCCAAGGTCATCGAGGACGTCTCCCAGCGGCTCATGTCGGATGCGTCGCTGATGGCCAGCGACACCCGGTTCCACCGGATGCTCCGGACCTTCAGCAGCCTTCCGGCGACCAAGGCCGGTGAAGCTCCTGATCCGACCATGGTGGCAGCCCGTGTCCAGTTTGGCCCGGCGGTGGCCGATCTGGTGCGCCAGAAGCGGCTCGCGGACCTGCTTCTTGTCGGCGATGATGGCGTCATCGCGTATGCGGCCTCCCACACCCTCGAAGGTCGCAGCGTCCATCATGCTGCCGCCGTCCGGCACCCTTTCCTCGGGGCGGCGGTGAAGGCGGCGCTGGCCGAGACCGGCGACGGCATGGTCGTCCTGGCCGATTTTCCCGCGACGGAACCGGGGGGCCCGCGACGGCCTGGCTCGTCCGCGCAATGCCGGACGTCAACGGGGGCTGGCTGGGCACAATCGTGCTGGGCATCGGCTCCGACATGCTGGCGTCGGCGGTACATGCGCCGATCGGCGCGACCGGCCGCGTCGCCCTCATTGGCATCGACGGGCGGCTGCGCAGCGGTGACTTCGCGCCGGATGGTTTCACGGACCTGCTGCACGACGTCAAGGCGCAGGGCAGCACTGTCGGCGAATTTCCCGCAGAGCGGGACGGGGTGGTTGCGGCGGCCGCGCCGGCGGTCGTGTTTGGCCGCGACTGGGCCGTCCTTGCCCGGATCGATCGCTCGGAGATCACGGCGCTGGCCGACCGGATGGGCTGGCAGATCGCCGGCGCCTCCGCGGCGGCGGTCAGCATCCTGATCGGCCTCACTTTGGCGCTCG
>JBEIIL010000189.1:0-5141 GCA_040380755.1 Methylobacteriaceae bacterium
CCATGCTGCCGCGCGTCACCGCCGACTGGTCGGGCCTCGCCGCCGGGCCCCGCGGCGGCACGCCGGGGGCCGCCGCGGACGCCTCACTGGCCGCACGCCAGCGGGTCAGGCGGGCGCTTGCCGCCGTCGGCCCCGATCTCGCCGGCCTGCTGGTCGATGTCTGCGGCTTCCTGAAGGGTCTCGAGCAGGTCGAGAAGGAGCGGGCCTGGCCCGCCCGCTCGGCCAAGGTGGTGCTCGGCATCGCCCTTGCGCGACTGGCCGGCCATTATGGCGACAGCCGCGAGATCCGCGGCCCGGCCACGTCGCAAGGCATCCGCACCTGGTCGAAACCCGCCGGTGAGACGGACGGCGGGGGCCCCTTCGGATCCGGTGGCACGGACGGTCACGACGGGGCCTGATCGGCCGGCCCGCTCAGGGTGAACGCGCTGCGGCGGCGTCGCTGCGGATTCGGTCGACCATGGCGCGGACGCCGTTCGATCGCTGCGGGGTCAGGTGCTCGGACAGTCCGAGGCGCTGGAACAGGGTCATCGCCGCTCCTGGGTCGAACGCCGTGGCCGGCTGGCCGGAGTACAGGCTCAGCACGAGGGCGACGAGGCCGCGCACGATATGGGCATCGCTGTCGCCGCGCAGCTGCAGCGTCGGCCCGGACGGACCTGGCTCCACGCGTGTTTCCAGCCACACCTGGCTGGCGCATCCCCGCACCTTGTTTGTGTCGTTGCGGGCCGCGTCCGGCAGCGGCTCCAGCGTCCGGCCCAGCTCGATGAGATAGCGGTAGCGGTCGTCCCAGTCGTCCAGGAACTCGAAATTCGCGATGATGTCGTCGAGCGTCTCGGCCATGGCGCGTCCCGGTCGGCGGCCCGCCTGTGTACGGGCCCGGGATGCGCAGATACAGCATTTTCACCTGGAGGGAAGCGGCGGGACGCCGCGGCCCGGCCTCAGGGGCGGGCGATCCGACCGTTGGTGGCAGTGTGCGGCGCGGTTTCGCGCCGGTTCGACGCCGTGCTGCCGATATCGTCGGGACGCAGCGCGCGCTGCAGGGTGTCGAGCCCCAGCGTCGCACAGCCGGCACTGTCGCGGGCACACAGCGCCGCCGCAGCGCCGAGCGCGCGCTCGGCAGGGCTCGTGGCCAGTGACCGCGCAGCATCAAGCGCCTCGCCCGGCCCGTCGCCAGGCCGAAGCGGCGACACCGCCCAGATGACGGCCACCACCACGAGGGTGCGGAAGAGGAAGCCCATAGCGTCTCGATCCGTGGCTGCGACCCTCGTTATCCTGCCCGGCGCGGCTTAACGGCGCGTCAACCCGCCTTGGTGACTGCGCATTCACCATGCTGGCGGGTCGCGGCCTCCTCAGGGCGACAGACTCGTTTTGGCCCCCAGGCTTAGTGTTCGCTTAAGCCGCCACTGCCATCCTCGCGATCTGCTGGTGAGGAGTGCGCGGCGCGGCCGTGCAGGTGTGAGTTGAGTATGCGGCGGCCCCTGCAAGCGATCGGGCGACAGCTTGAAGCGCTGGTGCACCCGGCGGCCGAAGCCGATCCTGCGGCACTCCCGAGGCATGCCTGGTTCATCGGCACGCGGCTGGCCATCGGTGCGGCCGGGCTCGCCTTCATTCCCCTGACCCTGGCGGTGCGTGGCGCGATCGACCCCGTAGCCGCTGGCCTTGTCGTCGGCCTTGTCGGGCAGGCCCTCGCGGCGCTGTGGTGCATCCGGAAGGGCGCCCTGAAGGCCGCCCATTCGGCCTCCCTGTTCGGCGCTGCCGCTGTCGTTGCCGGCGCCGCAATCACCGGTGATGGCCTGCTGACACCGGCCCTGGCCGCCGTGCCGCTGCTCGTGATGGAAGCGGCGATCGTCGCCAGCGCGTCGGCGGTGCGTCTTGCCGTTGCCGTGAGTGTTGCGGCGCTGATCGCCACGGCCGCGGCTACGGGCGCCACGGCCGGAGAGGCCATCGCTGTCCTTGGCATCCATCTGTCGTTCCTCGCCTTTGCGACCGCGCTCGCCCTGCTGAGCATGCGCGAGCTGCGCGTCCAGGGGCTGCGCGAGCGTCGCCTGGCGGCGCAGAACCGGCTTCTTGTCGAAGGCTTCGGCGATCTGATGACCCGCCATGATCTGCATGGCGCCGTCATCCAGGTAGGCCCGGCGGCCCAGGCCCTGCTCGGCGCGGCACCGTCGGCGCTGGCCGGACGCGGCCTGTTCGAGCGCGTCCATGTTGGCGACAGGCCGCAGTTCCTGATGACGCTGGCCGATGCGGCGACGACGCGTGGCATGCTCTGCGCCACGGTGCGGATCCGCCATGGTGAACCCGAGCCTGGCCGGGCCCCCGTTTTCGTCTGGATCGAGATGCGCGTCCGCCGGATTGAAATCGACGATGGCCAGGGCGAACTGGTCTGCCTGCTGCGCGATTGTACCGCCCAGAAGCGCCATCACATCGAGGCCACCGACGCCCGTCGCCAGGCCGAGGCTGCCAACGCCATGAAGGATCGCTTTCTGGCGACCGTCAGCCACGAGCTGCGGACGCCGCTGAACGCAATCATCGGCTTTTCGGAGATGCTGAAGGACGAGCGGCTCATCCCGGCGGGCGATCCGCGCCGCGCCGACTATGCCCGCATCATCCACGTGTCGGGCGAGCACCTGCTCGGCGTCGTCAACACCCTCCTGGACATGTCGCGCATCGATGCCGGCACGTTCCCGATTCACCCGGAGGGCTTCGACGTCGCCCGCCTCGTCTCGGCCTCGATCGAACTCGTAAGGCTCAAGGCCGATGAGACCGGGGTCGCCATCGTGGTCGATGTTCCGCAAGACCTGCCGCCGCTGATTGCCGACCGCCAGGCCTGCAAGCAGATCCTCATCAACCTGCTGTCGAATGCCGTGAAGTTCACGCCCTCTGGCGGCCGGGTCGACGTCACGGTGCGCCGCGAGGGTGAGCTGATGTCGATTGTCGTTGTCGACACCGGGATCGGCATCGCCCCCGAAGATCTCGCCCGCGTCGGCGAGCCGTTCTTCCAGGCCCGCGGCAGCTACGACCGCCCCTACGAGGGCACCGGCCTCGGCCTCTCCGTTGTCCGCGGCCTGGTCGATCTGCACGCCGGCACCCTGGCGATCGACAGCACGCCGGGCTGCGGCACGCGCGTTACCGTGCGCCTCGGTCTCGATACGCGGGTCCGTCTGTTGCCCGTCGCCGGCCGCATTCCGTCATCCGCCCCGCGCCTCGGCGCGGCCTCCGCTCCTGCCGAACCGGTGAAGAAAAGTGCCTGAAGCCCTTGCCCGCAGCGACCATGATTTCGTCCTCAGCCAGACGGTGCGGCACCGCCGCACCCCGCAGGGCAGCCGCCAGCCGTCACGCTTCGCCGTGCTGGCGCCGCTGCTGCGCAATCCCGGTCGTACCATTGTGGGTGCGGCCTCGGCCGCGCTGGCCGTCGGCATTGTGCTGAACGCGCTGGCCATGCAGGAGGGTCGTCATCCGGCACCCTTCTTCCGCACGGCGGATGCGCCGCTCACCGCCGTGATGTCGGCGACGACAGGTCCGGCGCCTGCCATGTTGCCGCCGGTTCGTCCGACAGCATTGGCTGCCACTCCCGCCGCTCCTGCGGCCGAAACCCCGCGCCCGTCCCGTCCGGCCCCCGCCCCGGTTCCGGCGCCCGCATCGCGTGACGCCATCGGTGACATCCTGCGCGGCGGCCAGGCTCCCGCGGCTGACGCGAACCGCACGGTCGTCGCCGGCCAGCGCGCCCTCAACAAGCTCAACTACGGCCCGTTGAAGGCCGATGGCCTGATGGGAGCCGGGACAAAGGCCGCCATCGAACGCTTCGAGCGTGATCGCAAGCTGCCCGTCACCGGCGAGATCGCCGGGCGCACGGCGCGTGAACTTGCCGCGGCCTCCGGCATGGCGCTGGACTGAGCCGCGGTGCGGCTGCGCTCCGACATCTTCGTCTCCGCCTACATCCGGCGCTGCCAGGTTGAGAACGTGCCCGCCGTGCTGCGCCGGCGGGGCGCCGCTGAGGCCGGGGCGGTCTTCGTCAAGGTCGACCGGCTTGACGGCACCTGTGCCCTTTATGGTCCGGCGCCGCAGGCGGCGCTGGATGAGGACGCCGGCCGGCGCTTCGTCCGGCTGCACGACACGGCAACCATCCCGGACGCAGCGGCCGAGGATCGCCTCGCGCGCGAACTGCGCTTTGATTCGGATCTGTGGATCGTCGAGGCCGAAGATCGGGCCTGCCTGTCGCGTCTCGACGAGGTCGAGGCGCCCTGAGGCGAGGCGTATCCGGGCCGATGCGGCGAATAGCCCCGTCTCAGCTGGCTCTGGCGACGACGTCCACGATGGTCCGGCGTTCGGGCACGGTCATTTGCGGGACCGCGCCCGTGCGTGCGCCGGTTGCCGTCTGGTCGGACGCCGGCACATGGGTCCCGGTGCGTGGCGTCGACCCGGCGATCCCGCCGAGGATGCCTGAGATGATCCGCTCGGCGGCACCCGGCGAGACGCGGCGGCTGAGGTCGACCAGCGCAAACACCCGCTCGGTCGAGTGCCCGATCATCGGGTCGCGGAACATGAAGATGCGGGCAGCGACCTCGTCGGGGACACCCAGTGCCACCAGCGCCAGCGCCAGCGGTTCGCCGGTGCGGTCGGCCAGCAGGCGGCGCACCTTCTCGGGCGATGTTCCCAGCGCCAGCGACAGGATCGACACGAAGGCCTCGTCGTCGCGGCCCATCGCGGCGGTCTCGAGCGGCACGACCAGATCGTCGGGTGCGATTCGCAGCGTGCGCATGCGGCCAGCCAGCGCGGCAAGCCGCTCGGCCTCCTCGATGACCTGCCGGCGGGCCTGCTTGTCGGCGGCCAGAAAGAGCACCGCCTTGTCGGCGCCGGTGATGTCGGTGCGGCTGAGCAGCGCCTTGGCGGTGGCGGCCTCGTCCCTGCCGCGGGCCAGCAGCAACTCGCGCACATCCGCCGGCAGGACGATGGCGGTGTTGGCCGCGAGCGTGACGTCGATCAGCGGATCGTCGCGCCCGATCAGGTTGCGGATCAGGTCGTCGTCCAGGTCTGCGCGGGCCGCAACGGCGGCGGCGCGGACGCGGTCCGGCCCGGTTGCGGCGATGACACGCAGCGGCCGCGGCAGCCAGGCGGCATCCGCCAGAATGATGCGCGAGCTGTCG
>JBEIIL010000190.1:0-4988 GCA_040380755.1 Methylobacteriaceae bacterium
ATCCTCAAGGGCAAGCGCGATTTTGATGCGGCAAAGAAGCTGTTGGCGGAGTCGGGCTATTCCGGCCAGCCAGTCGTCTGCGTGGTCGCGCAGGACCAGGCCGTGACGAAGGCGTTCGGTGACGTCACTGCCGACCTTCTGAAGCGGCTCGGCATGAATGTCGACTTCGTCGCCACCGACTGGGGCACGGTCGGTTCGCGACGCGCCCAGAAGACGCCTCCCGGTCAGGGCGGCTGGGGCATGTTCCACACCTGGCATGCGGGTGCGGACTGCATCAACCCGGCGGCCTACACGGCCATTCGCGCCAACGGCGACAAGGCCTGGTTCGGCTGGCCGGACGTGCCGCAGGTCGAGCAGGAGGTGACCGCGTGGTTCGACGCGAAGTCGCTCGACGAGGAAAAGGCGGCGATGAAGCGGCTCAACAAAGCGGCGCTGGACAATGTCGTCTATGCGCCGACGGGCTTCTTCCTCAGCTACCAGGCCTGGCGCAAGAACGTCACAGGCGTGGTCAAGGGGCCGCTGCCGTTCTTCTGGGACGTGGCCAAGGCCTGAGCGGTCAGGCCACGGATCATGCTCGGACTTGTCGTCAGAAGGATCGTGTCGACGGTGCCCGTGATGGGCATCGTCGCACTGTTTGTGTTCAGCCTGCTCTACATCGCGCCCGGCGACCCCGCCGCGGTGATTGCCGGGGATCAAGCGTCCCCGGCCGATGTGGAGAAGATCCGTCAGGGGCTTGGACTCGACCGGCCGTTCCTGGTGCGGTTCGGCGGCTGGTTCTGGGGAATCCTGCAAGGCGACCTCGGGACGTCGATCTTCACCGGGTTGCCGGTGACGGCGCTGATCGGCCAGCGCATCGAGCCGACCCTGTCGCTGATGGTGCTCACCATCCTGCTGTCGGTCTCCGTCGCCGTTCCGCTTGGCGTGCTCGCCGCCTGGAAAGCGGGCACGGCGGTCGATCGCCTGGTCATGGCGTTCGCCGTACTCGGGTTTTCCATCCCGGTCTTCGTCGTCGGCTATCTTCTCGCCTATGTGTTCGCGCTGGAGCTCGACTGGCTGCCGGTGCAGGGCTACACGCCGATCGGAAAAGGGCTCTGGCCCTGGTTCGAGAACCTGATCCTGCCATCGCTGACGCTGGGGTGCGTCTATATCGCGTTGATCGCCCGCATCACCCGCGCGTCGATGCTGGAGGTGCTGCAGCAGGACTATGTGCGGACCGCACGTGCGAAAGGCGTCGGCCAGCCGACCATCCTGTTCGTGCACGCGCTGAAGAATGCCGCCGTGCCGATCGTGACTGTGATCGGCATTGGTGTCGCCCTGCTGATCGGTGGCGCCGTCGTCACCGAAAGCGTCTTCGCCCTCCCGGGATTGGGGCGACTGACCGTGGACGCCATCCTGCGGCGTGACTATCCGGTCATCCAGGGCGTCGTGCTGCTGTTCAGCTTCGTCTACGTGCTGATCAACCTGGCGATCGACCTCATCTACACGCTGATCGATCCGAGGATCCGGTATTGAATGCCCCGTCCGCCAGTGCCGGTCCCGCCGATGCGGTGATCGCCGAGCCGTTGCCCGACGTCATCCCTTATCGGCGGCCGCTGACGGGCGTGCTGGGATTGGTTCGACAGAACAAGGCGCTGGCGTTCGGACTGGCGCTGATCATCACCATGATCCTCGTGGCGGTTCTGGCGCCGTATCTGTGGACCGTCGACCCGACGGCGCTGGCGACGTCACGGCGGACACGGCCGCCATCCGAACTGAACTGGTTCGGAACCGACATGCTGGGGCGCGACATCTATTCGCGCGTGGTCTACGGCACGCGCGTCTCGCTGACGGTCGGCTTCAGCGTCGCGCTGTGCGCCTCGGTCATCGGGTTGGCGATCGGGCTTGTCTCGGGCATGGTCCGCTGGGCCGACGGGATCATCATGCGGTTCGTCGACGGCATCATGTCGATCCCGCCGATCCTGCTCGCCGTGGCCCTAATGGCGCTCACCCGGGGCAGCATCGAGAACGTCATCATCGCCATCACGGTGGCGGAATCGCCGCGCGTCGCGCGGTTGGTGCGGGGCGTGGTGCTGTCGCTGCGCGAGCAGCCCTATGTGGAGGCGGCCGTGGCCGCCGGCACGCGCGCACCCATGATCATCCTGCGCCATATCCTGCCGAACACGCTGGCGCCGATGATCGTCCAGGCCACCTATATCTGCGCCAGCGCCATGATCACGGAAGCCATCCTGTCCTTCATCGGCGCCGGCGTGCCGCCGATCACGCCGTCCTGGGGCAACATCATGGCGGAGGGCAGGACGCTCTGGCAGGTGAAGCCGTTCATCGTCGCCTTCCCGGCACTATTCCTGTCGGTGACGGTGCTGGCCGTCAACCTCGTCGGCGACGGGTTGCGCGACGCGCTCGACCCGCGTCTGGCCAAATCTCTGTAGAGGGGCACCATGGCGCTGCTCGAGGTCGACCGGCTGCAGACACATTTTCGCACCCCGGACGGGGTGAACCGGGCCGTCGACGGCGTCTCCTTTGCGATCGAGGCGGGCGAAACCCTCGCGATCGTCGGCGAGAGCGGCTGCGGCAAGTCGGTGACCGCCATGTCGATCCTCGGGCTGGTACCGCGGCCGCCGGCCAAGCATGGCGGTGCGATCCGGTTTGAGGGACGCGATCTCCTGAGCATGTCGAAGCGCGAGATGGATGCGATCCGCGGCAAGGAGATCGCGATGATCTTCCAGGAGCCGATGACGAGCCTCAACCCGGTGCTCGCCGTCGGCTGGCAGATCGCCGAGACGCTGCGCCTGCACGAGGGGCTCGACCGGCGCGGCGCCGAGGCGAAGGCCGTCGAGATGCTGACGCTTGTCGGCATCCCCGAGCCGGAGCGGCGGGTGCGCGAATACCCACACCAGCTGTCGGGCGGCATGCGGCAGCGGGTGATGATTGCAATGGCGCTTGCCTGCAATCCAAAGTTGCTGATTGCCGACGAGCCGACAACGGCGCTCGACGTGACGATCCAGGCGCAGATCCTCGACCTGATGCGCGACCTGAAACGGCGGGTGGGTGCGGCGATCATGCTGATCACCCATGACCTCGGCGTTGTCGCCGAGGTCGCCGACCGGGTGGTGGTGATGTATGCGGGCCGCAAGGTCGAAGAGGCGGCGGTCCGCGACCTGTTCCGGTCGCCGCGGCATCCCTATACGCAGGGCCTGCTGGGTGCGGTGCCCAAGCTCGGATCGTCGCTGGATGGTGTCTCGACCCGGCTTGCCGACATCCCCGGCCAGGTGCCGAGCCTGAAGCGCAAGATCGAGGGCTGTGTGTTTGCCGGCCGGTGCGACCGCGCCACGGATTTCTGCCGAACGGCGGCTCCTGCGGTCGATCTCAAGGCACCCGGCCACTGGGCCGCCTGTCACTATGCTGTACGTTCCGTGGAGGCTGCATGACCGCGCCAGTGGCATCGCCCGGCGTGCCCATCCTCGAAGTCAACGATCTGAAGAAGCACTTCCCTCTTCGTGGCGGGCTGTTCGGCGGCAACAAGGGCTATGTCTATGCGGTCGACGGCGTGTCGTTTCGCATCTCTCGCGGCGAGACGCTCGCGCTGGTGGGCGAATCCGGCTGCGGCAAGTCAACCGTCGGCCGGGCGGTGCTCCGGCTCGTGGCGCCAACTGCCGGCCAGGTGGTGCTCGACGGGCAGCGCATCGATGACCTCTCCACAGGAAAGCTCAGACCGCTGCGCCGGCGCGTGCAGGTGGTGTTTCAGGATCCGTTCTCGAGCCTGAACCCGCGCCTGCGGGTCCGCGACGTGCTGGCCGAACCGATCCGCAACTTCGGCCTGGCCAAGGATGGCGCGGAGCTCGACGCGCGGATCGCCGCGCTGATGGACAAGGTTGGACTGCCACGCGATGCGGTGAACCGCTGGCCGCATGAGTTCTCCGGCGGGCAGCGCCAGCGCGTCGGTATTGCGCGGGCGCTGGCCAGCGAGCCCGACCTCATCGTCTGCGACGAGGCCGTTTCGGCGCTCGATGTGTCGGTGAAGGCGCAGATCGTCAATTTGCTGCAGGACCTGCAGCGCGAGCTTGGTCTCGCCATGCTGTTCATCAGCCATGACCTCGCCATCGTCGAGCACATGACCCACCGGGTCGCGGTCATGTATCTCGGCCGGATCGTCGAGACCGGTCCGAAGGCGGCGCTGTTCGCGCGGCCGATGCACCCCTACACGGAGGCGCTGCTGTCGGCCGTGCCGGTGCCCGATCCTGATGCGAAGCGGCAGCGGATCATCCTCGGCGGTGACGTGCCGAGCCCCGTGAAGCCACCGCCGGGCTGTCACTTCCACGCCCGCTGCCGGTATGCGTTCGACCGCTGCAGGACCGAAGTGCCGCAGAGCCGGACCGTCGGCGAAGGGCATCTTGCGGCCTGCCACCTGCACGACCGGCCGGCGGCCGACAATCCGCTGCTGGCCCCGGCGGCACCTGGCGCGCATTGATGGGGCAACACCGAGGCGGCCGTGCTCGCCGCCACTGTGCACGGCCAGTGTTCTGGCAGAGGCTGTCTCAGACCACGACGATCCGCTGGAACTTGCGGCTGCGGCGCGGGTGCCACCAGCGGCCGCCCAGCACGACACCTTCCGACACGATCTTGCGGTCGCCGATGAGGTGCTCGCCCGTGACGTCGACATAGTCGAACTTGCCCTCGGGGATCGACAGGATCGTCGCATCGCCGGCGCAGCCGGGCTTGAGGCTGCCCAGTTCGGGCCGGCGCATGGCGTCGGCGGCATTGATGGTCGAGGCGGCGATCACGGTCGACAGATCGACCCCGAGGCAGAGGAACTTCGACAGGGTCGTGACCTGGTCGAAGGCCGGGCCATCGATGCACAGCGAATGCACGTCGGACGAGATCGTGTCGGGCAGGAAG
Organism: Methylobacteriaceae bacterium; assembly: GCA_040380755.1. Lineage (GTDB taxonomy): Bacteria > Pseudomonadota > Alphaproteobacteria > Rhizobiales > Beijerinckiaceae > Alsobacter. Next base: position 4,894 of record JBEIIL010000190.1, read on the forward strand.
CCGTTGGCCATCATCGTCCGGGCAGTCTTGAACGAAAACGACCCGGCACCATGGCCGACGTCGAACAGCACACCGCGCTCGCGGGCGCGCAGGAC
>JBEIIL010000191.1:0-4942 GCA_040380755.1 Methylobacteriaceae bacterium
CCGAGCACGCCGAGCTGCCGGTATTCCGGGCGGAAATCATGGACCCACTGGCTGACGCAATGCGCCTCGTCGATGGCAAACAGCGCGATCGGCACGCGCGCCACGAAGTCGAGAAACCCGTCCGTCACCAGCCGCTCGGGCGTCACGTAGAGCAGCTTCAGCCGGCCGGCCATCAGCTCGCGGCGCACGGACGCGGCCTCGTCCGGCGACTGCGCCGAGTTCAGCGCGGCTGCAGCGACGCCGGCCTGGCGCAGCGCCTCGACCTGGTCGCGCATCAGCGCGATCAGCGGCGACACGACGATGCCGGTGCCCTCCCGACACAGCGCCGGCACCTGGTAGCACATGCTCTTGCCGGCGCCGGTGGGGAACAGCACGACCGCGTCGCCGCCCCGGGCGACATGCCGGATCACGTCCTCCTGCCGGCCGCGGAATGCCGCATGGCCGAACACGCCACTCAGCACGGCGAGCGGATCGCGGGACGAATCAAGGGCAGCGGACATGCGGGGTTCCGGCGGAGCGTCCGTCCGGCTTAGGCGCTGCGCCCGGTGCCGGCAAGCGCCGGCGCCGACTTGTCAACGGGCCGCGGCGAGAACCGGCGGCGCCAGCGTCAGCACCTCGCAATTGGCCAGCGGCCGGCCGGTCAGGCTGCGGAAGAAGACATGGTGCCCCACCACCGCAATGCTCGCCTCCGGTCGTGCATCGAGCCAGGCGGCGAACGCCGCCACGCGCGCCTCGAACACATCCTCCGGCTCATGCGGCACACCCGCCTCTCCAGGCGGCCCATCATGCCACCACGGATCGGCCAGGTGGTCGAAGGCCAGATGCGGAAACTCCGCCGCCAGGTCCCGGGGGCTGCGCCCGAGGTCGCAGGAGCTTTCCAGCCGTTCCCGGTGCCGGCAGGTCACCATGACGTCGACACGGCGGTTGCCGAAGATGCCGACCGTGGTCTGCAATGCCCGCGTCAGCGGCGAGGTGATGACGAGGTCGACGCGCACCGGCGCCAGCGCCTCGCGCGCCTGCGCCACCTGGTCATGGCCAAGCGGGCTCAGCGGCGCATCGACATGGCCGGGATCCGCGCCCGTTTCCGCCCAGGCGGCGTTGAAGGTGGACTGGCCATGGCGGATGAAATGCACGAGCTGCGGCATGGGGTGTTCCTTGCGGGCGGCGGCACCATGGCCGAGCCCGCTCGCGCCGTCGAGCCTGCGCTGCGTCGCGCTACCACGGAACGCGACGCCGCGGCCGGCTGTTGCACCGCTGCCGCAGCCGCGCGGCCCCGTGGCGCTACCGGCCTGTTCGGCTAGGATGCGGCCGCCATCCTGGAGGGCCCATGGGTCAGCACGGCAACGACATCTGGATTCGCAGCGTGCGGCGCGCCATTGCGCAGGGCCGCGGCCTCCTGCCGGCGTCGGCGACACCATGCTGAGCGTCGCCGCGACCTTGCAGCGCAGCGACTTCAGCCTCGACGTGGCCTTCGAAGCCACTGCGGGGGTGACGGCACTGTTCGGCCCCTCAGGTGCCGGAAAATCCACGGTGATCCGTCTCGTCGCCGGGCTTGAGGCGGCCGATTCGGCCCTTGTTCGGATTGACGACACCGTCCTCGACGACACGGCAGCGGGCCGCCGCGTGCCGCCGCACCGCCGCCGCATCGGGCTGGTGTTCCAGGACGCCCGCCTGTTCCCGCACCTGAGCGTGCGCACCAACCTGGCCTATGGCCGCTGGTTCACCGCCCGCGCCAACCGCCGCATCGCCAGCGAGCCCGTCGTCGAGGTGCTGGGCATCGGCCATCTGCTGGATCGTGCCCCCGCCACACTGTCGGGCGGGGAACGCCAGCGCGTCGCCATCGGCCGGGCGATGCTGGCCTCGCCGCGCCTGCTGCTGATGGACGAGCCGCTGGCCTCCCTCGACGCCGCGCGGCGGCAAGAGATCCTGCCCTTCATCGAGCGTCTGCGTGACGAGTTCGACGTCGCCATCCTGTACGTGTCCCACGCCACCGACGAGGTGGCGCGCCTCGCCGCCCGCGTGGTGCGGATCGAGGACGGACGGGTGACGGCGATCGGGACGCCAGCCGAGGTTCTGGCACCTCACTCCATCCCGGGTCGGCCGCCGGCGCTCGACGCGGTGTCGCTGCTGACGGCCACCGCCGCAACATGGCGCGCCGACTACGGCGTCACCGTCCTGTCCCATCCCGCCGGCGACATCGTGGTTCCGGGACGGATCGCGGGCGCGCCGCAGGTCGCCATCCGCGCCGCCGACGTGGCGCTTGCGGTGGGTCCAACGGGATCGCTCAGCGTGCGGACTGTACTCACCGGCGAAGTCGGCGCGATCACGACCGACGACGGCCCGACCGCCCATGTGGAGATCACCCTGCGCGGCGGCGACCGGCTGCACGCCTACGCGACCCGCCTGGCGGTCGACACGCTGGCGCTAAGGGTTGGCACGCCGGTCAGCGCCCTGATCAAGGCCGTCGCCCTGGCCCACAGCGCCCACGCCGCGCCGCCGGAGGCCTGATGTCCGCTGAAGCCTTGATCGCGGCGCCGCCTGGCGTGCCGGCGCAGCGCGCCACCCGGATCGTGTTCTTCATCGCCGGCCTCGGCGTCGCCGCCTGGGCACCGCTGGTGCCCTATATAAAAGCCCGCACCGGGCTCGACGATGGCGGCCTCGGGCTGCTGCTGCTGTGCCTGGGCGGCGGCTCGACGCTGGCGATGCCGGCCGCCGGCGCACTCGCCGCGCGGCTGGGCTGCCGCACCGTCATCATCGCCGCATCGGCGGTGATCGCCCTGGCCCTGCCCGGCCTGGCGATCGCCGACGGCCTCCTGCCGCTGGCGCTGCTCCTGATGGTGTTTGGCGCCGGGCTCGGCCTGATCGACATCGCCATCAACATCCAGGCGCTGATCGTCGAGCGCGCCAGCGGGCGGCGGATGATGTCGGGCTTCCACGCCCGCTTCAGCCTCGGCGGCATCTGCGGCGCCGCCGGTGTCGCGGCCCTGTTGGCCGCCGGGGCGACGCCGCTGGCCGCCGCCGTGGCGGCATCCGCCGCGATCGTGGTCGCGGCGGCGCTCGCCGCGCCGGCCCTGCTGGCCTATGGCAGCCCGCATGACGGCCCGGTGTTCTCGCGGCCGCGCGGCGCCATCATGCATGTCGGCCTTCTCTGCTTCGCCGTATTCCTTGCCGAGGCCGCGGTGCTCGACTGGAGCGCCGTGCTCCTCACCGGCTCGCGCAATGTCGCGCCGGCCCATGCGGGCTTCGCCTATGCGGCCTTCGCCGCCGCCATGACGCTCGGCCGGCTGACCGGCGACCGGGTCGTGCAGCGCCTTGGAGGGCGTCGCGTGGTGGTGCTGGGCGCGCTCTGCGCCGCCGTCGGCTTCGCCCTCGCCACCGCCGTGCCGACCTGGCAGGCCACCGTGCTGGGCTGCCTGCTGGTCGGGCTCGGCTGCGCCAACATCGTGCCGGTGCTGTTCACCGGTATCGGCCGCCAGACCGCCGTGCCGGAAAGCGTGGCGCTGCCGGCCGTATCGACCATCGGTTATGCTGGCATCCTCATCGGCCCGGCGCTGATCGGTGGCGTCGCCCATCTGTCGAGCCTGCCCGCAGCCTTTGGCCTGCTCGCCCTGATGCTGCTGGCGGTCGCTGCCTCGGCCCGCTCGCTCCGCCTGTAGGGCGCTGGCGCGCTTGTCTCGGCTCAGGCCGGGAACTGCGCCAGCAGCCGGTCGACGATCGGATCGGCCCCGAACCGGATCGGGTCGGTGGCGGGCAGGCCGTACTCCCCGGCCAGCCGCCTGACGACCGTGATGGCCTCGGCCTCGCCGAGCCGCTCGGTGTTGACGGCAATGCCGACGCAGCGGATCGCCGGATTGGTCAGCCGGCCGAGCATCACCGTGGCGTCGATGACATCCTCGATCGACGGGATCGGCGTGTCGACGCCGCGCATCGTCCGCCGCGTCGGCTCGTGGCAGACCACGAAGGCATCGGGCTGGGAGCCGTGCAGCAGGCCGAGCGTCACCCCCGAGAACGAGGGGTGGAACAGCGATCCCTGGCCCTCGATCACGTCCCAATGGTCCGGATCGGCCGCCGGTGCGATCCACTCCACCGCGCCGGCGATGAAATCCGCCACCACCGCGTCGATGGCGACGCCGCGGCCGGAGATGAACACCCCCGTCTGGCCGGTGGCGCGGAAGGTGGCGGCAAGGCCGCGCTGCTGCATCGCCGCCTCCAGCGCCAGCGCCGTGTATTTCTTGCCAACCGAGCAGTCGGTGCCGACGGTGAGCAGCCGGCGGCCCGCCCGCGGCGTGCCCTTGCCGGTGGCGAACGTGCGGTCGGAAATCCGCACGTCGTGCAACTGCACCCCATGCCGGGCCGCTGCCTCGGCGATGGCCGGAATGGACCCAAGCCGAACATGCAGGCCCGACGCGATGTCGAGCCCGGCCTCGATTGCCGAGACGATCGAATCGATCCAGGCCGGCGCCAGCACCCCGCCGGCATTGGCCACCGCGACCACCAGCGTCCGGGCGCCCTTCTCCTTCGCCTGCGCCAGCGTCAGGTCAGGCGCGCCGAGGTCCGCGCCGCAGCCGGGCAGCCGCAGCTGGCCGACGCACCAGTCGCGGCGCCAGTGGTAGAGGCCATGCGCGACCTTGGCGGCGAGCTGATCCTGGACGTCGCCGAGGAACAGGAGATAGGGACGCTGCAGGTCCATCGAAATCCCTCACAACAGTGGCACCGGCGCGCACCCGCAACCCCGCCGGCGGGCCCATGGCCCGGCCCAATCGCATCATGCCATGCCGGCGCGCGCGGTCGAGAGGGGGAATGCAGGCCGGCCGGTCGTTACCGCTCAAGCGCCGTCCGGCGCATCGGTCGCTCGCGTCAGAACGAGCGCGGCAGGCCGAGCACGTGCTCGGCCACATAGGCGAGGATCAGGTTGGTGGAGATCGGCGCCACCTGGTAGAGC
>JBEIIL010000192.1:0-4922 GCA_040380755.1 Methylobacteriaceae bacterium
GTTATCGAGAACCCGCAGCACGCCGTGCAGATTGCCGACGAAATCGGCTATCCGGTGATGATCAAGGCGTCAGCAGGCGGCGGCGGCAAGGGCATGCGCATCGCCTATTCGCGCGACGAAGTGGCTGACGGTTTCGCGCGCGCAAAATCTGAAGCGAAATCCTCCTTCGGCGACGATCGCGTCTTCATCGAAAAATTCATCGTCAATCCGAGGCACATCGAAATGCAGGTGCTTGGCGACAAGCACGGCAACGTCATCTATCTGGCCGAACGCGAGTGCTCCATCCAGCGCCGCAACCAGAAGGTCATCGAGGAGGCCCCGTCGCCGCTGCTCGACGCCGCGACGCGGCGGCTGATGGGCGAGCAGGCGGTCGCGCTGGCCAAGGCGGTCGGCTACGACTCGGCCGGTACTGTCGAGTTCGTTGCCGGGCAGGACAAGTCCTTCTACTTCCTCGAGATGAACACCCGGCTGCAGGTCGAGCATCCGGTTACCGAGATGATCACCGGCATCGACCTCGTCGAGCAGATGATCCGGGTGGCGGCGGGCGAACCGCTCGGCATCACCCAGGCACAGGTCCGGCTTGACGGCTGGGCGGTGGAGAGCCGCGTCTACGCGGAGGATCCGACCCGCAACTTCCTGCCGTCGACCGGCCGCCTCGTCACCTACCGGCCACCGGCGGAGGGCAGCGTCGACGGGGTGACGGTGCGCAATGACACCGGCGTCTCCGAGGGTGGCGAGATCTCAATCTACTACGACCCGATGATCGCCAAGCTGGTCACCCACGCGCCGACGCGGCTGCAGGCAATCGACGCGCAGGCACGGGCGCTTGACGCCTTTGCCATCGAGGGCATCCGCCACAACATTCCGTTCCTGTCGGCGCTGATGGCGCATGAGCGCTGGCGCTCGGGCGCGCTGTCGACCGGCTTCATCGCCGAGGAGTTCCCGGACGGTTTCAAGCCGGTGCAGCCGGAGGGCGAACTGGCGCACCGTCTGGCCGCGGTCGCCGCGGCCATCGACGACAAGCTCAACCGCCGCAAGCGCGGCATCTCGCACCAGCTGCGCGCGGCCGAGCCCTTCGCCTTCGAGACGGCCCGCGTGGTGCTGGTGGGCGCCCAGCGCTTCGACGTGGAGGTCGAGACCCTGGCCTTCGGCACGACGGTGCGGTTCGGGACGGACCACGCCCACGACGTGGGGTCGGGCTGGAAGCCCGGCGAACCCGTGTGGGAGGGCAGCGTCGACGGGGTCGACATTGCCGTGCAGGTCCGCCCGATCCTCAACGGCGTCATGCTGGCCCATGGCGGCTCCGCCGCAGCGGTGCGGGTCTTCACCCGCCGCGAGGCGGAGCTGGCGGCGTTGATGCTGGAGAAGGTCGCGGGCGACACCGGCAAGCAGCTGTTCTGCCCGATGCCGGGGCTGGTCAAGGCCATCGCCGTCAAGGTCGGCCAGGAGGTCAAGGTCGGCGAGATGCTGTGCATCGTCGAGGCCATGAAGATGGAGAATGTCCTGCGCGCCGAGAAGGACGGGACCATCGCGACGATCCAGGCGAAGGAGGGCGACAGCCTCGCCGTCGACGCCGTGATCCTCGAATTCGCCTGACAGCGCCGGCCGGGATGCCGCTCTATTTCGCCTATGGCTCGAACATGGACCGCGCCGCCATGGCGGTGCGCTGTCCGCAGGCCAAGCCGCTGGGACTGGCGCGGCTGCCGCGCCACCGGTTCCTGATCACCAGCGACGGCTATGCGTCGGTCGTGCGGGATCCGCGGCGCACGGTCCACGGTGTGCTGTGGGACCTCGCTCTGTCCGACATGCCGGCCCTCGACCGCTACGAGAGCCTGCACACGGGCCTTTATACCAAGATCAACCAGCCGGTGGTGACGCCGGGCGGGTCGCGGCGGGCACTCGTCTATGTGGGCCGTTCGGCCCGCAAGGGCCCGCCCAAGCCCGGCTATCTCGAGGGCGTCCTCGCAGCTGCCCGTGACTGGGGCCTTCCGGCCGACTACCTCTACGAGATGGCCCATGGCGAGCCGGCGCCGCGGCGTCCGGGCACGCCGCTGTTCAGCGCGCCGCGCTGACGCGGAACCGCGTACGAGCCAGCGACGCCCGGTCAGTTCTGGGTGATCTTCTGCCCCTTGATCACCACGTCGGACGAGCCCTTCACGGCGATCTTGCCGGACGCCAGAATGTTGATGTCGTGGCCGCGCAGGGTCAGGTCATGGCTTTCGACGAAGAACTTCTTCGAGGTCACGCCGATCCGGTCGGACGCGATCGCGTAGCCGCGGGGGGCCTCGAGAGAGCTGGACTTTCCGGCCTGGAGGGACAGGTCATCTCCGGCCCTGACATGCAGGGACGCCGCCGCCTCGAGGCTGGTGCTGGCGGCTGATTTGACGGCCACATTGGTGCCGGCGGTTGCCGTCAGGTCGGTGCCGGCGGTCCAGCGCCCCCGGCCGCCGCAGGTCCAGTCCATGCCGGCGCCGGCGGTTGCCGCCAGTTCGGTGCCTGCGGTCAACGTCATTCCCGTCCCCGACCGCAGCGCTACCGCGGTGCCGGCCGAAACGCCCAGTGATCCGCCGGCCGTGATCTCGGTCACTCCACCGGAGTTGAGCTCGAGGCGCGCGCCCGCGACGATCTTCAATGCGCCAGACGAGACCAGCGTCACGGAGCCACCGCCGGCCACCTGCAGGGCGGCCTCCAGCCGCGCGATCCGCTGCTCGAGGTCCCGGATCCGCTTCTCGGTGTGTTCATCACCTGCCATGGCCGGTTCTCCCCTTGACCTTGCCGACAGCCTGACCCTTCGCGGACCCCGCGGCAAGACGTCCGCGGGTAAGACGTCCGCCGGCACCACATCCCGCGGCTGCCAAGCGTGGTGGACGGTGACGGACCGGGCAAGCAGCGCCTATCCTGCACGGGATCGGCCCTCCGCGGCCGAAAATCGCACGGAGAACTGCGCCATGCTCGACCATATCGGCTTCCCGGTTTCCGACTTCGCCGCCTCGCGGGAGTTCTACACCCGCGTCCTGGCGACACTGGGATACAGCCTCGTGCTCGAGGTCGATGCCGAAACGACCGGCACCGGGCCGCACGCGGGCTTCGGCCGGCCTGGTCGGCCGCAGTTCTGGATCACCGAGGGCGAGCCGATCACCGGCCGGCTGCACGTCGCCTTCATGGCCCGGGACCAGGCTGCGGTCGATGATTTCTACAAGGCCGCCATCGCGTCGGGCGCAATCGACAACGGGCCGCCCGGGCTGCGGCCGCACTACCATCCCGACTATTACGGGGCGTTCGTGTTCGACCTCGACGGTCACAATATCGAGGCTGTCTGCCACGCGCCGGTGCGCTGAGCGGCCTCGCGTCAGGTCACCGGCAGCGGCAAGGCAAGCGCCGCCGCCGGCATCGCCGCGAGCGTCCCATACCAGCGCTCGATATGCGGCCGGCTCTCGCGCACCAGCGGCAGATGGAGCCAGCGGTGGACGGGGGGACCGACCGCGAGGTCGGCGATCGTCAGCCGCCCGTGTTCGAGAAATTCCCTTTCGGCAAGGTGGGCGTCGAGCAGCGCCAGTGCAGCCTCGGTCTTGATGCGTGAGGCCTCGATGACGCCTGCATCGCGGTTCTCAGGCGGGGTCCGGATCAAGTTCCACAATGCCGGCCCCATGGCCGGAGTGATCACGGTCGTTTGCCAGTCCATCCAGCGGTCGGCAAGGGCGCGCTCGGCTGGGTCCAGCGGCCAGATCGTGCCGCTGCCGTGGCGGGCGGCCAGATAGCGCACGATGGCGTTGGATTCCCACAGCACGAAGCCGTCGTCCTCGATGCAGGGCACGAGCCGGTTGGGGTTCAGCGCGCCATATTCCGGGGTCCCGACGACCCCGAAGGCACCTCCGGCCTCGCGCCGCTCATGGGCAAGGCCGAGCGCGCCGACGGCGAACATGACCTTCTGGACATTGACGGAACTCAGGCGACCCCAGATGACGAGCATGGCAGGCTCCTTGGAGAATGACCCCGCAGTGTGACGGGACAGGACTGCGGCTCAGGCCGTCTTGGCAAAGAGCTCGCGGCCGATGAGCATGCGGCGGATCTCGCTGGTGCCGGCGCCGATCTCGTAGAGCTTGGCGTCGCGCAGCAGGCGGCCGGTGGGGTAGTCGTTGATGTAGCCGTTGCCCCCCAGCAGCTGGATGGCGTCGAGCGCCACCTGGGTTGCCTTCTCGGCGGCGAGCAGGATGGCACCGGCCGCGTCCTCGCGGGTGGTCTCGCCACGGTCGCAGGCCTTGGCGACGGCGTACACATAGGCCCGGCAGGAGTTGAGCGCGACATACATGTCGGCGAGCTTGCCCTGGACGAGCTGGAACTCGCCGATCGGCTGGCCGAACTGGCGACGCTCATGCACGTAGGGCAGCACCACGTCCATGGCGGCCTGCATGATGCCGAGCGGGCCTGCCGCCAGCACGGCGCGCTCGTAGTCGAGTCCCGACATCAGCACGTTGACGCCGCGCCCGACCTCGCCCAGCACGTTCTCCTGCGGGATCTCGCAGTCCTCGAACACGAGTTCGGCGGTGTCCGAGCCGCGCATGCCGAGCTTGTCGAGCTTCTGGTGGGTCGAGAATCCCTTAATGCCCTTCTCGACGATGAAGGCGGTAATGACGCGCGGGCCGGCCGTCGGGTCGGTCTTGGCGTAGACCACGAGCGTTTCGGCGACCGGACCGTTGGTGATCCACATCTTGGTGCCGTTGAGCACGTAGCGGTCGCCGCGCCGCTCGGCGCGGGTGCGCATCGACACCACGTCGGAGCCGGCACCGGGTTCCGACATTGCCAGTGCGCCCACGTGACTGCCGTCGATGAGGGCCGGCAGATAGCGGCGCTTCTGGTCGGCATTGCCGTTGCGGCGCAGCTGGTTGACGCAGAGGTTCGAGTGGGCGCCGTAGCTGAGGCCA
>JBEIIL010000193.1:0-4909 GCA_040380755.1 Methylobacteriaceae bacterium
GGACAGAGGAGCGGCTGCTGGCCGAGTTTCGCGAGTTCCGGACGTCGATCACCGCAGCCCTGACGACCCTGGCGGCGGGCCACCGATCGCGTCGACCAGGGCAGGAGCCGTAATGGCACGCCACTCCGGAGCCCGACCGCGTCCCTCCCGCAAGTCTTGCCTGCCCGAAGACGCCGCCGCTCTGCTTGCCCGTGCGTCCACCATCGTTGGCGAGCGCGAGGGCCAGCATGGAACCAAGGCCGCCAACCACGCCGCCATCGCTGCCGTCTGGAACGGCATTCTTCTGGCCCGCTCGATCAACGGCCATGACGGTGAGCTGCTTGGTTCGGATGTCGCCAACCTGATGGAAGGGCTCAAGATCGCCCGACGTTATTCCGGCGGGTTCAACCCTGACGACTATCTCGACGGTGCCGGCTATGCGGGCGTCGCCTACGAGGTTCGCCGCGCGGAGATCGGCGATTGAGGCCTTAATCCATTTCATCCGCCTGGTTCACCAAACCATGGACCGGTGTAGGGCCTGCAGGCCGCCTCAGGCGAGCCGCCACCAAAGGTGCGGATCAGGTGACCGGGTCGCAACGCCTCAGGGGGCACCGGCAGCGATGTATTGACGGGCGTAGATCTCGCGGTTTTGAACGAACCAGACGGGTTGCGTCGGCTGCCACCAGAGGTTGCCGAAAGCGTCCGGCGGATAGGCGGTGTCCAGGAAGGCCCGGTCTTCGGGCGCCATGCAGGTCTGCGCGTCCCGCGCGGGCGAAAAGGCCCCGTAGCCCGCAGCGTAGAGCGCGCCGCCTCGGGGTGTGTTCACCCAACTGATCCAGTCCTCTGCTGCCCCCTGGGGCGCAGCGGCCGCCACCACGAAGTTCTGAAGGTAGCAATTCGCACCCTCTGCGGGTGCCATGAATGCAGCAGGCAAGCCGCGCTTCCTGAGTGCCGCGATGGTGGTGTCCCAATTGTAGCCGATGATGCAGGCGCGCGAGGCAAACGCCTCGATCGCTTCCTCCTCGCTGAACCAGAAGCGCGCGACGTGGTCGCGGCGATCAATCAGAAAGCGGATGATGACGTCGTAGTTTGCCCGCATCCGTGCTTCGCTGACATAGGAGTCGTCGAAGGGAAAAGGCAGCGCTCCCGATGTCTCGAGGGCCCGTCCCGCCGCTACCATTGCGGTGTCCTCACGCATGGCCAGGCGACCGGCATAGGCGGGCTCGAAGAGATCCATCAACGACGCCCTGTCGGCGCCAAACGACACGGCAGTTGGGTCGTAGCCGATCCCCGCACCACCCCACAGGTTCGGCGAGCCGTATCGGCGACCTTCGATCAGCGTCTGTGCATCGGCGTGGAAGATTGGTTCGATGCCATCAAAGCCGACGCGCCGGTCATCCATCGGGCGGATCAGCCCTGCCCCATACCAGCTTGCGAGGCGATCGGTGGTCGGGCAGGCGATGTCGAATGCCTCGGTGCGGGCTGTGTCGAACATCTCGTCCTGGTTGCGCACGCCGCGAAACAGCACGCGGATGCGACTGTCGGCTTCGAACGCCGTAAAAGCCCGGCGCAATCCGTCATCGTATCCCGCCCAACCAAGGATCCTGAGGATCTTCATGACAAAAGACTCCGCACTGCAAGACGTGTTGGCCTAGCAACCACCACCCTGCTCAGCGTTGCAGCCAGCGGGGCGGCTCACAACCCTCAACGACGTTGGGTCGGCGCCTCTTGGCGTCGGAGATCCGACCGGACGCCTCTGGACGCGGGCTCGTTCACCACTCGTGCCCATCGTACTGGAAGCGGAACGTTTCGCCGTCGGCAACGAAGAATCCCGCCGACGGCAACGGGAAATGAGTCGCGCACACCAGCGTCCCCGTGTCGGCGTAACGCTCCAGCAACGCCCGCCGGGTCCGGACCGCCTGGGCCTTGTCGAGATCGAATGCGCAGTGCCAGTGCGGATGTTGGCATTGGACCGGCGAGTGCATCGCGTCGCCAATGATCAGAGCCGTCTCGTTCATGGATTGCACGTGAACGCAGCAGTGGCCCGGTGTATGGCCTGGCGAGAATTCCAGCCGCACAGTGTCGTCGAGAACAAAGTCGGTCCCAACGACCATCGCGCGTCCAGCCTCCAAGACGGGCAGCACGTTCTGCAGATACACGCTGCTGCGCTCCGCCTCGCACTGCTCGAGTTCCGCGCGGGCCATGATGTACCTTGCGTTCGGGAAGGTCGGCGCCCACCGGCCGTCAACGAGCTGCGTGTTCCATCCGGTGTGGTCCACATGCAGATGCGTGCACATGACGATGTCGACGTCCGCGAACCCAAGGCCATGGGCGCCGAGGTTGGCGATATATTGCGCGTGTTTCCTAGCATGCCACTCTGGCCAGTCCGGGATGTCCTTGTCCGGACCGCAGCAGGTGTCGACCAGAATTGTGTGATGCTTCGTCTGCACGACATAGCTCTGGATCGGCAGGAAGAGCCGAGGGCCGCCGCCCAACAGGCTTGCGCCTGTGCTGCGATCGCTGAATGCGGCGAATTCGGCGGTATTGTCGGGGAACATGACCGACGCGTCGCACGGCCAGACCGACTCCACCACCCGCCTTAGCCGGAACTCGCCAAGGGGCCTATAGTTCATCGCGCCGTTTCTCGAGTGCTGCAGCAGAATGCTCCCGCAATCAAATTGGACGGTCTTCTCCAGATCGTTTGCCTGATTGAACCGACATCCACCGGATGACCTGCTTGCTGGGAGCGAGTTTGGTGGGACGGAAAGGCCATGACAAGGCCGACCGTCGGTCAAGAGCCCCGCCTGGAGTGCCCCCGTCTTGACCGAACAGAGCGCACTCCTCCTGCGAGGTCCGCAAGGGCGAGGTCGTGGGCTTACGGCAATCGGTAGACATGCCGGATCAACGGTGTGTCAACGGCTATCAATGATACTGCCAATGAAATGCCGGGACGGAACCGGAACATGTTGGCGCAGTCGGGCAGGTCGCGCCGGGTCGATTTCGGTTTGACAATCTCGTTGCAAGTCATTGATTTTGCAGGCGCCTGAATTGCACAGTTTTGCAAAAATTCTGTTTTGTTCCAACGACGAAAGCAGACTCTTAATCAGCGGGTCCCAGGTTCGAGCCCTGGTGCGCCCACCATCGAAGCCTCTGAAAACACTCACAAATCTGATATGGCCGCCTCCGGAGACTCTCTCCGGTCGCAGCCGTGTCACCACCTTGTCACCAGACGGATTGGAATTGCGCGCCATCCGCGCCGCCTCCGGCCGCCTATTGTGCGCTTCGGCACCACCACGGCGCGGCGTCGTATGCGGAGATAGGGGAAAAATGCCGTCCAAGCCGTCCAACCGTCCAGAAATTAGCGATATCAATGGCTTACGGCGGACAGCTCTTGCTCGGGCCTCGTCCAGCCTCGTCCAGGGTGCCGTCCAGGACTGTGCCCCGGCCACCGCGTGCTCATGGTCGGTGGCGACGGGGCGGTAACCCGGCACTAGCCTGCCAATGGTTGGGGCGGACCGCCTGGCCCGATCTGCGTCGCTTGAAATTCATGTCGCGCCCGGCTGTAGTGATGCTTGGCGCCTGGCGCCGGTTCCGATTTGGACGCCCCCATGAAGCCGACGAAGCTTACCAAGCGCGTGGTGGATGGCATCGCGCCTGCGGCCAAAACCGCCTTCTACTGGGATGCGGACGTAAAGGGCTTTGCCCTGCGGGTGACGGCCGCCGGCGTGAAAACCTATGTCGTCCGTTATCGAACGCTGGGCGGCAGGGACCGCCTGATGAAGCTTGGCCGCCATGGCGTGGTCACGGTCGACCAGGCGCGCGAGGTCGCCCGCCTCACCCTGGCCGACGTGGCGCGAGGCGAGGACCCGCAGGGCGCCTCCGCCGAGGCCCGAGCAGCGCCCGACATATCGGCCCTGCTGGATCGCTACCTGGCAGAGCATGTGGACGTGAAGAACGCCCCCCGCACGCGGGTGGGTGTCCGCCACATGGTGGACAGGCTCATCCGTCCGGCCATCGGCACCATCAAGGTGGCGGAGCTGCAACGGCGCGACGTGATGAGGTTCGCGGCGACGCTGTCCGACCGTCCCCGGACGCACAATCTCGCGCTCGCCATCCTGTCCAAGGCGATGAACCTCGCCGAGGCGTGGGGCCTTCGCCCGGAGCAAACCAACCCGGTCCGGCTGGTCGCCCGGCATGCGATTGACCACCGGGAGCGCCATCTGAGCGACGCCGAGCTGGTGCGCCTCGGTGCGGTGCTGTCGGATGCGGGAAGCATCGGGCTTCCATGGACCATCACCGCGTCCGGCGACACGGCAAAGCACGTTGCGCGGGTGGAGCATCAGCGCACGCCCGTCAATCCGGACGCGCTGGCGGTGATCCGTTTCCTCCTGTTCACCGGCGCCCGCGTCGGGGAGGCCCGGATGCTGCGCTGGGATGATGTCGACGTGGCCGGCGGAACCGTCGCGCTGCCGGGCAAGAAGGGTGGCGGCCTGCGCTCGCACCCCATCAGCGCAGCCGCCCTCGGGGTGATCCGGGAGCAGGCTCGCCGCACGACGGGCCGCTACGTGTTCCCGGCCCCGACGATGCCCGAGGCGCCGGTCTCGGAGTCGGTGGTCTCGAATGCCTGGCAGCGTGTCCGCGCGGCGGCCGGCGTTGACGACGTGCGGATCCACGACCTGCGGCACACATTCGGCACGGCGGCCGGCAAGGCGGGCGCGAACGCGTTCCTGGTGCGCGACATGCTTCGCCACAAGACGACCGCCATGACGCAGGTCTACGTCAACCGGTCGGATGAACCGACCCGCGCCATGAACGACCGTGTGGCCGGGACAATCGAGGCGCTGCTGTCGGGCCGGTCTGCCGACGTGGTGCCGATGCCGACAGGTCCCCGCCGCCCCCACAAGCCGCCGGCCTAGTCAGTGAAACTGCC
>JBEIIL010000194.1:0-4904 GCA_040380755.1 Methylobacteriaceae bacterium
ATTGGTGCCGGTGACGGCGATGCGGCCGCTGAGGTCGCCGTCCATGACCGAGCGGGTGGTGACCGACATCGCCTCGATCCGCCCCAGCACCCGCCGCGTCACGAACCATCCAGCGAGAAGGGCCATCACCACCACCAGGGAGAGTGCCCAGCCGAAGGCCCGGCGGATGACGCCGCGCAGCCGCTCGGCCTCGCCGATGTCCCTGCCGACGAGCAGACGGAAGCCGCCCGGCAGCGCAAAGACGCGCACCAGCGCCTGGTGCGGACGCGCATCGTCATCGCTGTGCGAATAGGTGATCTGGCGGGCGCCACCGATAGGATCGAGGCTGTCTGTCGGGATTGCGATGTTGCCGGCAACCGTCTCGCCGGCCGGTGTCACCAGAAGGTAGAGCGAGGAGCCCGGCTGGCGGGTGCGCCGCTCGATCAGCCCGACAAGGCGCCTGATGCCGCCCTGCGACGCCGCATCGGCCAGGCCGCGGGCCTCGGCCTGGATCGTGCTGTCGACCTGGGCGAACAGGAGGTTGCGAGCATTCCATGCGACGTAGCCGAGCAGGAACCCGGCAAACAGCACGAAGATGACCAGATAGGTGGCCGTCAGCTTGAACGCCGTGGTGCGGAAGAGCTTACCGAGCGCCGTCACGGATCACATATCCGGCACCGCGGACGGTGTGGATCAGAGGACGGTCGAAGCCCTTGTCGATCTTGCCGCGCAGCCGCGAGAGGTGGACGTCGATGACATTGGTCTGGGGATCGAAGTGATAGTCCCAGACATTCTCGAGCAGCATCGTGCGGGTCACCACCTGGCCGGCGTGCTTCATCAGATATTCGAGCAGGCGGAACTCACGCGGCTGCAGGTCGATGGGCTTGCCGGCGCGCAGCACCGTCCGGGCGAGCCGGTCGAGTTCGAGGTCGGCGACCCGGTATCGGGTCTCCTCGGGCGGACCGGAGCGGCGGCGGCGGGCGAGCACCTCGGTGCGGGCCAGCAGTTCGGAGAACGCGTAGGGCTTGGCCAGGTAGTCGTCCCCACCCGCACGCAGCCCCTTGACCCGGTCGTCGACCTGGCCGAGCGCCGAGAGGATCAGGACCGGGGTCTCGATGCGCTGCTCGCGCAGGCCGTGGATCAGCGACAGGCCGTCGAGCTTGGGAAGCATGCGGTCGACGACCAGCACGTCATAATCGCCCGATTCGGCCAGCGCATAGCCGTCCAGCCCGTCGGCGGCATGGTCGGCCACGTGACCGGATTCGGCGAAGGCCTTCACCAGATAGGCGGCGGCCTTGGGGTCGTCCTCGACAATCAGGATCTTCATGCACACTGGCATAGCTCCTGCGCGCGCGGCTGCGAAGGGGGCAGCGCTGGCGCGACGGCAGACCGGACGGGGGCTCGCCCGGTCTGCCGCTTCGCCACACCCCACCGTCCGAGGGACCGGCAGGGTGACGGCACCGTCCGGGCGGGGATGGGGCGTCCCGCCCGGCCGGGATCAGCCCCGCGCGTCGGTACGGGGGAAGGCGAGCGCGACGAAGCGGCTGGCCTCGCCGGTGCGCACGCGCATCAGCACGGCCTTGCGGCCATCCTTGCGCGCTTCCGCCAGCGCCTGCTTCACCTCGGACGGCTCGGAGACGGCCTTACCGGCAACCTCGAGGATGATGTCGCCCTGGCGGATCCCCTGCGCCGCGCCGGCGCCTTGGGGATCCACCTGCGTCACCACCACGCCCTTGCCGCCGACACCCTTGACGGACGCGGCCGGAGCAAGGTCGAGGCCGAAGCTGGTGCCCTCGGTGGCGCTGCCCTTGCCGGGCTCGGCCTTGGCATTGCGCTCACCCGGCAGGGTGCCAAGCCGCATCGTCACGGTCTGCTCCTTGCCCTCGCGGATCAGGCCAACCTCGACCCGGGCGCCGGGCTTCTTGGCGCCGATCTCGCGCGAGAGTTCGCGCGGGCCGGCGATCGCCTTGCCGTCCACCGTCAGGATCGTGTCGCCGGCGCGGATGCCAGCGTCGGCGGCGGGACCGTCCTTCTGCGCCTCGGCGACCAGCGCGCCGCGGGTCTCCTTGAGGCCGAGCGAATCGGCGATCTCGCGGGTGACGGGCTGGATCTGCACGCCGATATAGCCGCGCGACACGCTGCCGCCGTCCTTGAGCTGCTCGACGACCGTGTTGGCGACCTCGGTCGGCACCGCGAAGGCGATACCGACATTGCCGCCCGACGGCGAGTAGATGGCAGTATTGACGCCGACAACCTCGCCGGCGGCATTGAAGGTCGGGCCACCCGAGTTGCCGCGGTTCACCGCCGCGTCGATCTGCAGGTAGTCGTCATACGGACCCGAGCCGATGTCGCGGCCGCGGGCCGAGACGATCCCGGCCGTCACGGTACCGCCGAGGCCAAACGGATTGCCGACGGCAATCACCCAGTCGCCGACGCGGGGCTGGGCCTTGGCGAAGCGAACGAACGGGAAGTCGCCGTCCTGCTTGACCTTGAGCAGCGCGAGATCCGTGCGCGGATCGGTGCCGATCACCCTGGCGTCGAGCGTGCGTCCGTCCTCCATGGTCACCGCAACCTCGACGGCGTTCTGCACGACGTGGTTGTTGGTGACGATGTAGCCGTCCTTGCTGACGAAGAAGCCCGAGCCCTGCGACTGGGCCAACTGGCCGCGCGGGCGGCGCTGGGGCTGGCCCTGGCCGCGGCCCTGCGGTTCACCGAACTGGCGGAAGAAGCGCTCGAGGCCCGGCGGCAGGCCCTGGGGGCCGCGCGGCCCGTCCTGGCCGAAACCGTCCTCATCCTGCTCGTCGGCGATGCCACTGCCACGCAGTCCGGCGGTCTCGACCTTGACCTTGACCGAGACGACGGCAGGCTTGACGCCTTCGACGACGTCGGCAAAGGACGCCGGACCGCCGGGGAGAGATCCCTGCAGCTGGGCGAAGGCGGGCGAGGTCTGGAAGACGCCGGGCAGCGTTGTGATGCCGGCGCCGATCACCGCGATGGCACAGGCGCCGGCGAGCAGGCCGGTGCGCAACGACAGGCGGGCGGGGGATCGGGTCTGGTTCGTCATGGTGTTCTCCTGCGGCCGGGGATGGGCCCCCGAGGCTTGCATCGGAGAATTGGGGATCGCGGCTTACGGCACGCTCTCGGCCAGATGAATCTTTGGAAAGGCAGCGGTCGACCGGTGACCGTCCACTCAGGCCGGCGGTCCGGCGATCCGATCGAGGGTGGCGCGCTCATCGGCGCTCAGCGGCGGCGGGGCGGCGGGGCGACGCCGGCGTGCCTGGGCGAACAGCATGGCGCCGCCGAATCCGAGCAGGATGAACGGGGCAGTCCACAGCAGCGCCGTGCTCCAGCCGAAGGGCGGGCGCAGCAGCACGAACGCCCCGTAGCGTTCGACCAGATAGTCACGCACCTCAGTATCCGAGGCGCCGGCCTTCAGCCGCTCGCGGACGATCAGCCGCAGATCACGGGCCAGCGGCGCATCGCTGTCGTCAATGGACTGGTTCTGGCAGACGAGGCAGCGCAGCTCGGTCGACAGCGCGCGGGCGCGGGCCTCGAGCGCGGGATCCGGCAGCACCTCGTCGGGACGCACGGCGAGCGCCGGCCCGGTGACAAGCCAACCCGCAAGGCACAGCGCTGCCAGCCGTCTCATTCGGCGGCCACCGGCTGGCGGCCCGAAGCCCGGGCCGCGACGGGGGCGCCGATGCGGGCGCGGCGGTCGGACATGGCGAGCACACCACCGATCGCCATCACCACCGAGCCCAGCCACAGGAAAAGGACCCACGGCTTCCAGTAGAGGCGGAGCTGGACGGAGCCGCCGGGTTCGAGCTCGGCCACGCTGACATAGACCTGCCCGAGCCCGATGGTCAGCAGGCCCGCCTCGCTGGTCGGCATGGAGCGGGCGGCGAAGGTCCGCTTGCCAGGCTCGAGCTTCCCGACGAGTTGGCCGGCCGTATCGGTGACGCGCATGCCGGCGAAGGTCTCGGTGTAGTCCGGTCCGCGGCGGATGCCGACCTCGACCAGTTCCACCCGGTAGGGTCCGGCCATCACGACCTCGCCGCGCTTCACCGTGGCGATCGTCTCGGTCCCCCAGGCGGTGGCGGCGATGCCGATGCAGGTGACGCCAACGCCGGCATGCGCCAGCGCCGAGCCCCAGGCGGCCCGCGGCAAGCCGAAGGCGCGGGCAAGGATGGTGCCTGGCCCGGCGCCGCGGCGCCACGCCCGGCCGGCGATCTCGTTGATGGCCCCGAAGATGAGCCAGAGCCCGAGGCCGATACCCAGCGGCGCAGCGACCGGGCCGCCGATGGTCGCCGCCCAGACCGCGACCGTGCCGAGCACCGCAAGGGCAAAGGCGGCAGCGAGACGCTGTGCGGCGCCGAGCAGGTCGCCCCGCTTCCAAGCCAAAGACTGGCCGATGGGAAGCATCAGCAGCAGCGGCACCATCAGGGGCAGGAATGTCGCGTTGAAGAAGGGCGGGCCGACGGAGATTTTCTCGCCGGTCACCGCCTCCAGGGCGATCGGATAGAGCGTACCGATCAGCACCGCCGCGCAACTTGCTGCCAGCAGCAGGTTGTTGACGACGAGCGCACCCTCCCGCGACACCGGGGCAAACAGGCCGCCCTGGCGGAGCTGTGGCGCCCGCCAGGCGAACAGCGACAGTCCGCCGCCGATGAACAGCACCAGGATGCAGAGGATGAACACCCCGCGGGCGGGGTCGGACGCGAAGGAATGCACCGAAGTCAGGACGCCCGACCGGACCAGGAAGGTGCCGAGCAGGGACAGCGAGAAGGCGAGGATGGACAGCAGGATGGTCCATACCTTCAGGGCGTCGCGCTTCTCCATCACCACCGTCGAGTGCAGCAGCGCGGTGCCAGCGAGCCACGGCATCAGCGAGGCGTTCTCGACAGGGTCCCAGAACCACCAGCCGC
>JBEIIL010000195.1:0-4845 GCA_040380755.1 Methylobacteriaceae bacterium
GCGCCGACGGCCCCCGCCCGCCCGGCGACGCCCGCCGTACCGGCTCCGGCGGCTCCGGCCGCCACGGCTCCGGCCGCCAACACGCTGGCCCGGCCGACCACCCCGGCGCCGGCCGCAGTCACTCAGCCTGCGAAGCCGGTCCCCGCCGGCCAGAAGGTGAACCTCAACACCGCAACAGCCGACGAGCTCGACAATCTGCCGCATATCGGGCCCGCCCGCTCGAAGGCCATCATAGACGCCCGTGCCAAGGGCAGGTTCAAGGACTGGAACGATTTCGTCGCCCGCAATGTCGTGCCGTCCAACGCCGAGGCCGCCATCAAGGACCTCGTCATCATCCGCTGACGGTTCCGCGCATGAAGAAGGCCCGGCGGAGCGATCCGCCGGGCTTTTTGATCGCCGCCATGCGCCCTGACGGCGCGATGGCTCAGTTCTTCGACTTGTCGACCAGCGCCTTGGCCTTGATCCACGGCATCATGCCGCGCAGGCGCTCACCGACCTCCTCGATCGGGTGGGCGGCATTGCGCGCCCGGATCGCCTTGAAGGAGGTCTGGTTGACCTTGTTCTCGAGCATCCAGTCGCGCGTGAACTTGCCGGTCTGGATATCGTTGAGAACGCGCTTCATCTCCGCCTTTGTCTCGGACGTGATGATCCGTGGCCCGGTGACATACTCGCCATATTCGGCCGTGTTGGAGATCGAGTAGTTCATGGTCGAGATGCCGCCCTCGTAGATCAGGTCGACGATCAGCTTTACCTCGTGCAGGCACTCGAAATAGGCCATCTCGGGCGCGTAGCCCGCCTCGACCAGCGTCTCGAAGCCGGCGCGGATCAGCTCGACGAGGCCGCCGCACAGCACGACCTGCTCGCCGAACAGGTCGGTCTCGCACTCTTCCTTGAACGAGGTCTCGATGATGCCGGCGCGGCCGCCGCCGATGGCGCAGGCATAGCTCAGGCCCAGGTCATGGGCGTTGCCCGAGGCGTCCTGGTGGATCGCCAGCAGGCACGGCACGCCGCCACCGCGCTGATACTCGGACCGCACCGTATGGCCGGGGCCCTTCGGCGCCACCATGAACACGTCGATGTCGGCGCGCGGCTCGATCAGGTTGAAGTGGACATTGAGGCCGTGGGCGAACATCAGCGCCGCGCCAGGCTTCATGTTGGCGTGCAGGTGGTCGCGGTAGATGTCGGCCTGCAACTCGTCGGGGGTGAGCATCATCACCACATCGGCCCATTTGGCCGCATCGGTGACAGACATCACGGTGATGCCCTCGGCCTCGGCCTTCTTGGCGGAGGTCGAGCCGGCGCGCAGCGCCACCGCAATGTCCTTCATGCCGCTGTCGCGCATGTTCAGCGTATGGGCATGTCCCTGCGAGCCATAGCCGACGACGGCCACCTTCTTGCCCTTGATCAGGTTGATGTCAGCATCCCGGTCGTAATAGACGCGCATGGTCGGTACTCCTTGGGCGCTCACCTTGGCGGAGCGATCTTTTCGAGGCTGGGGCTGCGCTTAAGCGGCGCAGTCGGTGGGGTCAAGCGGGAACGTCAAACCGGGCTCAATCTGGCTCCTCAGAGAATGAACGGAACCACGGACAGCGCCAGCAGCACCGCCATCGCCACGTTGAACGCCCGCAGCCGGGCGGGCACGGCCAAAAACCCGCGCAGACCGACGCCGAACGCGGCCCAGATGCCGACCGATGGCAGGTTGATCGCCCCGAAGACCAGCGCGACGATCACGACGGACAGGTAAAACGCGTCCGGCTGCGTGTAGACGGATGTCGCCGTTAGCGCCATCGCCCAGGCCTTCGGGTTGATCCACTGGAAGCCTGCAGCCTCGATGAAGCGCATTGGGCGCGCCGGCCCGGCACCCGCGCCGAAGCTGCCCGAGGTGGCGAGGCGCCAGGCCAGCCACAGCATGTAGGCGGCGCTGGCGACCTTCAGCACGATCAGCACGGCAGGCACCGCCGTCACGATGGCGCCGAGGCCCAGGCCCACCACCAGCAGCATCGCCGTGAAGCCTGCGGCGATCCCCAGCATGTGGGGGATGGTTAGCCAGATACCGAAATTCACCCCGGAGGCCAGCAGCATCATGTTGTTGGGGCCCGGCGTCACCGACGTGGCGAAGGCGAAAATGGCCAAGGCCAGCAGCGTCTCGGGTTTCATCACGAACCGTTAGCGCCGGACGGCAGCGGGAAACCGTCCCGGGCCTGCACGCGCTGCACGGCGGGACGCGCCGCCACCCGCTTGGCGTGCGCCGTCCAGCACGGAAAGTCTGCCTCCATGTCGTAGTCGAGCACCTGGCCCTTGCCCCAGGTCCAGAACACGAAGAGGTAGAGATCGGCCACGCTGAAGGCGTCGCCGGCCGCCCAGTCGGAGCTCTGCGCCGCGAGCTTGTCCTCGACCTGCTGCCAGACGGCGCGCGTCGTCACCCGCCCCTTGGCGATTACCTCGGCCTTACCGGCATCGCTGTCGGCATAACGCTCGGGTCGCCGGATATGGGCGTAGGTGACGTGAACCCCCGAGGAAAGCCAGGCCAGCCACTCGGCACAGCGGCCGTCGGCCTGCGGATCGGCCGGCCACAGGCCGGCATCCGGGGCCAGCAGCGCGATGTAGCGCAGGATGGCGGCCGCCTCGGTCAGCACGAAGTCGCCGTCGACCAGCACTGGCACGCGGCCCTTCGGGTTTAGTCGAAGATAATCCGGCGTGCGCTGCTGGCCGTCGGCCAGCGCCACCCGGGCGATCTCGAAGGCGAGACCGCTCTCCTCAAGCGCCAGATGGGCGCCCCCCGAGCAGGCGCCGGGGGAGTGGTACAGTGTCAGCATTGGGACCTCACAACGGCTCGGGACCACGGCTCATCGCCGCGATGCCGGTGCGCGACACCTCGACGAGGCCGACGCCCGCCATCAGTCGCAGAAAACGCTCGATCTCCTCGGTCGACCCGGTGAGCTCGAACACGAAGGACGTCAGCGTCGCGTCGAGCGTCCGGGCTCCAAAGGCCGCGGCGAGGCGCAGCGCCTCGACCCTTGCATCACCCTTGCCCACCACCTTGACAAGCGCCAGCTCGCGCTCGATGGCCTCGCCGGTGGTCGTCAGGTCCACCACCCGGTGCACCGGCACCAGCCGGTCGAGATGCGCCTTGATCTGCTCGATCACCTGGTTGGTGCCAGCGGTCACGATGGTGATGCGCGAGACGTGCTGCTCGTGCTCCGTCTCCGATACGGTCAGGCTCTCGATGTTGTAGCCGCGGCCGGAGAACAGGCCGGCAATGCGGGCCAGCACGCCCGGCTCGTTGTCGACCAGGACGGACAGTGTGTGGCGGGCGACAGGCTGGGCCGTCGGCGCATCGGAATAGTGGGACTTCATGGGATGGCCCTTCGGGTGCAGCGGGGCGTTCATGGCAGGAACGGTCCGATCGAGGGTTCGTCGACCTCGTCATGGGCGACGATCTGGGGGTCCGCCACGGCGGCGTCGTACCAGGCGCGGAACGCCGGCGTGCCGAGCACGGCATCCATGTAGGCCCGGACATCGTCGTCGACCGGGATCGAATAGGTGTGCAGCCGCGTCACGACCGGCGCATACATGGCGTCCGCCGCCGTGTAGTCGCCGAACAGGAACGGACCAGCTCCGCCGTGCCGGCCCCGGGCCGTGCGCCAGAGATGGATGATCCGGCCGACATCGCGCACCACGAGCTCGCCCCGGTCCTTGTGGGCGAAGCGGCGCCGCAGATTCATCGGGCAGGCAACGCGCAGCGGCCGGAAGCCGGCATGCATCTCTGCCGCCATGGCGCGGGCCAGCGCCCGGGCCGGCAGAGCTTCAGGCCAGATCCGCCGCTCGGGGAAACGGTCCGCCACATAGTCCATGATGGCCGCCGACTCCCACACCACCGTGTCGCCGTCGACGAGGATCGGTACCGTCGGCCCGGCCCCGTAGGCGTTGACGCGGCGGCGGAACTCCGGCGTGTCGAGGGGAACATTATCCTCCTCGAACGCGATCCCGTGCTCGCGCAGCAGGATCCACGGGCGCAGCGACCATGACGAATAGGCCTTCGTCCCGATCACGAGCTTCAGCATGGCGGTCGATCTCCCTCGGTGAGCAGACCCGGCGTGGCGCCGGGGCTCAGACCAGCATCTTGCCCTTTTCGTCGATCACGGTGCCGATGTCCTGGGCCACATCCGGCAGGATCATCTCGTTGTGCGCCTTGCCCGACGGGATCATCGGGAAGCAGTTTTCCTCCTTGGCGACGAGGCAGTCGAAGATCACCGGCCGCGGCGTGTCGATCATCTCCATGATGGCATCGTCCAGCGCCGCCGGGTCGGAGCAGCGGATGCCGACGCCGCCATAGGCCTCGGCCAGCTTGACGAAATCGGGCAGCGACGACGAGTAGCTCTCCGAATAGCGCCCGCCATGCAGCAGCTCCTGCCACTGCCGCACCATGCCCATGTACTCGTTGTTGAGGATGAAGATCTTCACCGGCAGCCGATACTGCAGCGCCGTCGACATCTCCTGCATGTTCATCAGGATCGAG
The DNA here is from genome assembly GCA_040380755.1 of Methylobacteriaceae bacterium. Lineage (GTDB taxonomy): Bacteria > Pseudomonadota > Alphaproteobacteria > Rhizobiales > Beijerinckiaceae > Alsobacter. Next base: position 4,520 of record JBEIIL010000195.1, read on the forward strand.
GCCTCGCCGGCAATGTCGATCACCAGCGCCTTGGGATGCGCCAGTTGCACGCCGATCGCCGCCGGCAGCCCGTACCCCATGGTGCCAAGGCCGCCCGACGTCATCCAGCGGTTCGGCTCCTGGAAGTGGAAGTGCTGCGCCGCCCACATCTGGTGCTGGCCGACCTCGGTGGTGACGTAGACGTCCCGGTCCTTTGTCAGCTCGTAGAGCCGCTGCACCGCATATTGCGGCTTGATCACGTCCTTGGACGGCACATAGGACAGGCTCTTGCGCGCCCGCCAGCCGTCGATCGTCGCCCACCATGCGCCCAATGCCGCCTTGTCGAC
>JBEIIL010000196.1:0-4770 GCA_040380755.1 Methylobacteriaceae bacterium
CGATGGTGAAGGCCGGATTGAGCGACGTCATCGGCTCCTGGAAGATCATCGTCATGCGGTCGCCACGCAAATCCGCGCGCGCCCGTGGATCCAGCTCCAGGAGATTGCGGCCCTCGAAGACGATGCGTCCCGCCGAAACCCGCAACGGCGGAGTCGCAAGCAGGCCCATGACCGCGAGCGAGGTGAGGCTCTTGCCGCAGCCCGATTCGCCGACGAGGCACAGGGTCCGTCCGGCCGCGATCGAGAAGCCGACATCCTCGACCAGTGTCGACGATCCGTCCCGGCGCTCGACACGGACGGTGAGTCCCTCGACGGACAGGACAGTGGCAGTATCCACCACGGGGGCAGAGGCGAGTGCGGCCGACATCGGCACGATCCCCGCCGGAACGGATCCCGGCATTCCCAAACGCAACCGACAGGGCGCCGGTCATCACGGCTGCAGGGTAACGCTGGGAGCGGCCGCATCAAGCGGCCGTTCCGCGGCAAATTTCACCCGGGCCTGCCTGCGCTGCAGGCGAACTGCCCGCAGGCGGGCAGTACGGCTCAGTTGGCGGTGACGCCGGCCGCCTTGAGGACGGGCGTCCAGCGGGCGACCTCTGCGGCGACAAAGGTCTTCAGCCACTCGCGCGTGCGGCCGGCCTGGTCGGGCAGCACCGCGCCAAGGTCGAGGAGACGCTTCTTGGTGTTGTCGTCGTCAAGCGCCTTGCCGAGGGCCTCGTTCAGCTTGGCGGTGATCGCGTCGGGCGTGCCCTTCGGGGCAAAAAGGGCGTTCCAGGCGCTGACCTCGTAGCCGGGCAGGCCGGCTTCCTTGGCGGTCGGCAGGTCCGGCAAGGCGGGCGAGCGCACCGGCGTTGCGACAGCGAAAGCCTTGATCGAGCCTGCCTTGATCTGCTCGACCAGGTTGACGATCTGGTCGCACATGAAATCGACCTGACCGGAGACGAGGTCATTCAGGGCCGGGCCGGTGCCACGGTAGGCGACCGAAGTCGGCTTGACGCCAAGCTGTGAGTTCAGCAGCACGCAGGTGATGTGCGACACCGAACCGAGCCCCGCATGGGCCTGGTTGAGCTTGTCGCCCTGGGCCTTGGCGAAGGTGACGAACTCGGCGAGGTCCTTGGGCGGCAGGCCCTTCTTGGCGACGATGATGATCGGCGTGCCGGCCGCCATGCCCACCGTCTCGAAATCCTTGGTCGGATCATACTTGATGTTGGGATAGAGGGCCGGGGCTGCGCCGTGGGTGCCCATATGCCCCATCATGATGGTGTAGCCATCGGGAGCGGCCTGCGCGGCGCGGGTGCTGCCCGTGGTGCCGCCGGCACCGGCGACATTCTCGACCACGATCTGCTGGCCGAGCGTGCGCGACATGTGATCGCCGACGACGCGGGCGATGATGTCGGTCGGCCCGCCGGCGGCGAACGGCACGATCAGGGTGATGGGCTTGGACGGATAGGCCTGCGAGAAGGCCGGCACGGCGGCGACGAGCGCCGCAAGGCCGGCGAGTGCGGCGAGGCCGCGGGTCAGCTTGGTCATGATTGATCCCTCCTTTTGACGCCCTTCAGGGCGTTCTGGGTGCTGTCAGGGCAAGTTGTTTGGCACGGCCCGCCTGTATTTACTCCGTGAAGACTTCGTCGCGGCTCTTGCGAATCGACGGCAGCAGCGCAAGCGCCAGCATGGCGACGGCGATGAAGAGCAGCGTGGCCGAAATCGGCCGCTCGACGAAGGTCATGAAACTGCCGCGCGACAGGATCAGCGCCTGGCGCAGCTTCTCCTCCATCAGCTTGCCGAGCACGAAGCCCAGCAGCATGGGGGCAGGCTCGAAGCCGAGCTTGATCAGCGTGTAGCCAATCAGGCCGAAGAAGGCCGTCGCCAGCACGTCGGCCGGGTTGTTGTTGATCGAGTAGATGCCGATGCAGCAGAAGATCAGGATGGCGGGAAACATCAGCCGGTAGGGCACCTTTAGCAGCTTCACCCACAGGCCGACCAGCGGCAGGTTGATGATCAGCAGCATCAGGTTGCCGATCCACATCGACGCGATCATGCCCCAGAACAGCTCGGGGTTCTTGGTCATCACCTGCGGGCCAGGGATGATGCCATGGATCGTCATGGCGCCGACCATGAGCGCCATCACGGCGTTGGGCGGAATGCCCAGCGTCAGCAGCGGAATGAAGGCCGTCTGCGCGCCGGCGTTGTTGGCGGCCTCGGGACCGGCGACACCCTCGATGGCACCGCGACCGAAGCGGCGCGGATCCTTGGCGATCTTCTTCTCGACCGTGTAGGACGCGAACGGCCCCAGCACCGCACCGTTGCCCGGCAGGATCCCCAAGATGGCACCGAGGCCGGTGCCGCGCGCGATCGCCGGGAAGGCCTGCTTGAAATCCGCCCAGTTGGGCAGAAGATTGCCGATCTTGCCGCGGACAACATCGCGGGTCTCCGGGCTCTCCAGGTTGCGCAGGATCTCCGCGAAACCGAACAGACCCATGGCCAGAACGGCGAAGTCCACGCCGTCGGAGAGGTCCTGGATGCCCAGGGTCAGGCGCTCCTGGCCGCTTTCGAGGTCGGTGCCGACCGTCGACAGCAGGAGGCCGAACAGGATCATGGCGATGGCCTTGAGGATCGAGCCGCGCGCCAGCACGGTGGCGAACACCAGTCCCATCACCATCAGGGCGAAATACTCGGCCGGGCCGAACAGCAGCGCGAGCTTGGTCAGCGGCGCGCCGAGCGCGGCGATCACCAGCGTAGCGACCGTTCCGGCCATAAAGGAGCTGATCGCGGCGATCCCCAGCGCAACGCCGGCGCGGCCCTGCTTGGCCATCTGGTGGCCGTCGAGCGTCGTCACGACGGACGTGGCCTCACCCGGGATGTTGACCAGGATGGCGGTGGTCGAGCCGCCATACTGGGCGCCGTAATAGATGCCGGCCAGCATGATCAGGGCGCCGGTCGGGTCGATGCCGAACGTGATCGGCAGCAGGATCGCGATGGTGGCGATCGGCCCGACGCCGGGCAGCACGCCGATCAGCGTGCCGACCATGCAGCCGGCGAAGCACAGCGCGAGATTCTTCAGGCTGAGCGCGACGGAGAAGCCCAGGGCGAGATTGTTGACGAGATCCATCGGGCTGCCTCAGAGAAACGCGATGACGGGAATGGGCAGCCCGAGCAGCACCTTGAACAGGATGATGCAGAACGCCGTCATCGCCAAGGCGAAGATGATGGCCTCCTTCCAGCGGACGTCGTCGGCCGCAAAGCATGACACCAGCATGGCCAGCGGCCCGGCAAAGGCGAGCCCCAGCGTGCGGATCGTCAGCGCAAAAACGGCGACAGACCCGAGGATGAAGATCGGCCCGCGGAGGTGCCAGCGCTCCAACCCTGCACCGTCGGCCAGAAAGGCCGAGATCAGCAGCAGAACGCCCGCGGCGGCGACCATCACGGCGAGGCTCTTGGGCAGCATGCCGGCGCCCATCGAGCGCAGCGTGCCCATCGGCAGGTCGGCCCCGAGCACGAGCGCCGTCACGCCCACGGCAATCAGGAAAACCCCGGCGAGCGCATCCTGCGGCGCGCGAATGCCAATCCCGGACCGCTTGGCGCCCATGGCACTGTCCTCACCAACCGGCATACTCGACCTCCCCTCCGGAACTCCGTGCGGGGCTCTGCGTCCCCTGACCGGGCAAACCGGTGTTGCAAGTCATCTAGTTGCAATAAGCTGACGGGAATTCAAGACGAAACGTGCCGACGCATGCGCGGCCTGCAGGGAGAACGCCGATGGCCAGCAACCGCGTGCACCGGATTGCCGTGATTCCCGGAGACGGGATCGGCAAGGAAGTCGTCCCGGAGGGGCTGAGGGTCCTGGAAGCGGCCAGCCGCCGCTACGGCTTCAACCTGCAACTGGACGAGTTCGACTTCGCGTCTTGCGACTATTACGCGCGGTATGGTCGCATGATGCCGGAGGACTGGAAGGAGCGGATCGGCAGCCATGATGCGATCTTCTTCGGCGCCGTCGGCTGGCCGGAGAAGGTGCCCGACCACATCTCGCTGTGGGGCTCGCTGCTGCTGTTCCGGCGGGAATTCGACCAGTACGTCAATCTCCGCCCTGTGAAGCTGATGCCGGGCGTGCCCAGCCCGCTCGCCGGCCGCAAGCCCGGCGACATCGACTTCTACGTCGTGCGCGAGAACACCGAGGGCGAGTACTCGTCGATCGGCGGGCGCATGTTCGCGGGCACGGAGCGTGAGTTCGTCGTCCAGGAGACCGTGATGACACGGATCGGAGTCGACCGAATCCTGCGGTTCGCCTTCGACCTGGCAGAGAAGCGCCAGAAAAAGCACCTCACCTCGGCGACGAAGTCGAACGGCATCTCGATCACGATGCCGTACTGGGACGAGCGGGTCGAGGCGATGGCGGCGCAGTATCCCGCCGTGCGGTGGGACAAGTACCACATCGACATCCTGACGGCGCATTTCGTGCAGCATCCGGACTGGTTTGACGTGGTAGTGGCCAGCAACCTGTTTGGCGACATCCTGTCCGACCTGGGCCCGGCCTGCACTGGCACCATCGGCATCGCGCCCTCAGGCAACCTGAACCCAAGCCGCCAATGGCCCAGCCTGTTCGAGCCGGTGCACGGCTCGGCGCCAGATATTGCCGGGCGCGGCGTGGCCAACCCCATCGGTCAGGTGTGGGCCGCCGCCATGATGCTGGATTTCCTGGGTCACCGCGACGCCCACGATGCCGTCCTGCGCGCCATCGAAGCCGTGCTGGCTGACCCGCACGCGCCACACACG
>JBEIIL010000197.1:0-4723 GCA_040380755.1 Methylobacteriaceae bacterium
CGGCTCTGGACCGTCGTCCGCGACGACCGCCCGTTCGGCGGCGCCGATCCACCGGCGGCCGCCTACTTCTACTCCCCCGATCGCTCGGGCGAGCACGCCGAGGCTTGGCTGAAGGACTTCTCCGGTATCGTGCAGGCCGACAGACCTCCACAAACACCTTGCCTCTCGGGCCGTTCCACATATGAGTCAGACCGCCAGTTCGGAGCCGATCCACACGAATAGCCGCTTCGGCGTTTGGCAGCCGTCTCAGAGGCCAAAGATCTGGATATGGAGGCGGCATAGCCTGTCGCTTGGCCGACGCCTGACATGCGACGAATAGCGCGCAAACACACCTGCTATCGCCACTAGTACTCCCAAGCAATTCATGCCCGCGCGCTCCAGCGCTGGAAAGGCCTTCCGGCCGAATTCCTGAGCCGGACGGTCGTGCGCATTGAGGACAAAATTCTTATAAGCACTGGTTGCCTCAACAACCAGGCCCGGCACCCCGCGCGCATAGAGACCGATTTCAAGTGGGGAGGAGGATGCGACAGTTATTTCGATAGAATCGCGCAGGACATGGTAAATGTGGAGTGCGCCCATGGCCGTAAGTGCCTGCTGGCCTGCCGGTATCGTGATATCGCCGCCGAGGATCTCCTGCGACGCATAACTTGTACCTCGAGCCAGAGCCTGATCCCTTGCAAAACCGGGCAGATCTGGGAGCGTGAGCGGAGGGCTCGCAAGGTTGTTCAATGCCTCTTGCAGCGCGAAGATATCGCCGATGTCCATGCCGTTATGGCTGGTGTGAAAATCGACGGTACCAGCCGCGAATATCCTAAAATAAGGCATCATCCGCTCCTTCGCGTCATTAAACCATTTTTGATCAGGTGCACTTGCATTGCTGGGCTCCTTTGGCGGGAAGCAGAGATTTTTACGGAAGCACATCCCCTGTCCGCTCATTGGAGAGCAGTGGCGATCAAGCCGCGGTGCGTCAGCGCACAGCGCGTATCGTGACCTTGGTCCGGCGTATCTTGGCGATCGTCTCCACAATCAGTATCCCAATCGCGGCCTCCACAAATCCAGGAGGTCAGTTTGGGGTCTGACTCATCACTTTCGATGATTTTCTTTGATCGAGTGTCGCTGATTCGTCAGCAAGGTCAGCAACATGCGCCGGACGCTCCAACTCTCGTCCTTGATCCCGTCCGGCTTGGTCGTCGTAGACGTCATGCCGGGGGATCGAACGATCCTGATGACGGCCAAGGCGACGGCAGGTGGGGCGGCGTGCCCGCTCTGCAATGTCAAATTACGTCGCGTCCATAGCCGGTACGTTCGCCGTGTCTCGGATCTGCCCTGTGCGGGGCGCGGCGTACGCCTTCACCTCGTCGCTCGTCGGTTTCGATGCGAGCAAGCCCATTGCCGCCCGCAGATCTTCGCTGAGCGCTTCGATGCCGACGTCGTCCCGGCAAGATCCCGCCGCGCGACCCGGCTCGACAGCATTGTCCACCCCCTCGGGCTCGCACTCGGTGGCGACAAAACATCTGACAGCATCCTAGGCTTCGCCCTCATCGGCACCAACCGCCTCTGGATCAGACACTACGTCAAAACACCCTAGTAGGCCGTCCAGCCGCCATCGGTGGCGAAGTGGGCTCCGGTAAGGTTGGAGGCTTCGGCCGACAGCAGGAACAGCATCACCGCCACCTGCTCCCACACCGTCGCCGGCCTGTGGGCCGTGTCGGCATAGGCGAGCACCGATTGGGTCTTGATGCGGCCCATGCCGCCCTGGCCGCCGATGCTGGCATTGATCGCCGCCACGGCCTGGCCGGCGCGCGCGACCATCGGCGTGTCCGTGGCCGCCATGTTGACGGAGTTCACCCGGATGCCGTGGGGTGCATAGTCGATCGCGGCGTTTGACGTCAGGCCGTTGACTGCATGCTTGCTGGCGACATAGGCGGGGTTTCCGGCAAGCCCGGTAAGGCCGGCGATGGACGCCACGTTGACGATCGCTCCGCCGCGGCCCTGCTTCACCATCTGGCGCAACTCGGCCCGCATGGAGCGGAACACGCCGCCCGCATTGGTCCGGAAGACCCGGTCCCAATATTCGTCGGTGGCCTCATGAATGGGTGCGAACAGCAGGTCCTTCTGGGTGGCGAAATCGAGAGGCTCGCCGGAGGGCACGCCGTCCATCACACCGGCGTTGTTGAGGGCGAGGTCGAGCCCGCCGAAGGTCGTGACGGCAAGGGCGACGACCGCGTCGCTCTCCTCGCTGCGCCCGACATCGCCTACCCGGAAGGCGACCTTCCCGCCTTCCGCGCGGATGACCCCTGCGGTCTCCTCCGCCTCCTTCGCCAGCCAGTCGATGCCCACCACGTTGGCACCCTCGCGCGCGGCGCGGATCGCCGCGGCCCGGCCCATGCCGCGGGCAAAGCCGGTCACGATCATCGTCTTGCCTGCGAAGCGCCCGGGGTAGATCGTGCCGGGATCGACCGGTGGGACGGGGATCGCCGGAGGCACGCCCGGCGCCGTCAGCGGGCCCGTCGCCTGGGCGAGGGCTTGTCCGACCGGGGCTGCGACCGCGCCGGTGGCGACGCCCTGGAGCAATGTGCGGCGATGCATCGTAGATCTCCCTAGAAGCTCATCCGAATGAGGGTCATCGCGCTGAACCAGCGGTTGGCCGGCGCGGGAATCACGTCACGCACTCCGGGCAGGGCCGTGGTCGCCGCGAGGCTCCCCTGCAGGAGCAGGTTGCGGCTGAAGAAGTACTTGGCCGTCATGTTGGCTTCCCAGCCCAGGCTGCGCGCTCCGTATGAGGATAGGACGCCGCCGATGTTGTTGCGGTCCGTCGACTGGAACAGCCACAGCTGGGGCACCAGTTCCCACTGGTCAGCGGGACGGAGCCTGGCCTGCACCCGATGGGCGATGACATTGCTGTCCTGCACCATCTTGTAGTGGTTGAGGCCCTGCACCCACTCCTCGCCGCTGCCGCCCGAAAGCAACGGATCCCAGCGTTCGAAAGTGCGCGTCGACAGGCGGTCACCGCTGAACGCGGAGAGCCGGTAGCTCAGGCTCGGGCTCCAGGGCACGTCCGCCCAGCGGTAGCCAGCTTCCGCGAAGCCTCCCCACGCGCGCATGGGGAAGTCGTTCCGGTCGTTCCACTGGAGGGCGGCCTCCGCCTTGGCGAACGGCCCCGTGCCACCTGGATTGGGCGTGTAGGCCAACCGCACGTCGGCCACCCGCAGCCCCTGCCGCGTTCCCTGGGCCGTCGTCGTGAAATACCCGTAGGTCGACCGCGGGACGGTGAGGTAGGTGAAACCGGCCTGGTATGCGGTCCCGAGGCCTGTCTCGAGATTCACGCCCTGGACGACGGTGCGCGTATCGATGGCCAGAAGCTCGTCCGGGTCCAGGCGGAACACCTCCAGCTTCGTGGTGTTGTAGCGGGCCTGCGCGAGGTACAGCCGGTCGGCCGTCCACCGCGGGTTGATCTGCAGCGCCGCCCGCCCGAAGCCGTTGGCCGCCGCTAGCCGGATCAGCATCCCGTCGCTGATCTGGAAAGCTTGGCGTCCGGCGGAGGCGTTCAGCAGCAACCGCGAGCCGTCCTCGAAGGTCCTGACGCTGACGATGCCCGCATAGCCGTCCTCGATCGCCCCGTGGGTGCGGTCGCCGGTGACGAAGAGATCGGTGCCGGTCGATCCCGACGCCAGCCACGACAGGCTGCCGTAGGCCCAGGTGTTCGCCGCGATCGGGACAACACCCTGGAGCCCGCCTTCGAGCGAGCCTTCTGCAAAGCTCGACCACCCCTTGCCGGCGGGCCGCAGCGCCAGCGGGTTGGCGGCTAGGAACGCGGCGGGCTTGCCGTACCAAGCGTTCTGGTTCGCGTAGCCCAGGCTCTGGGCCGTCAGCTTCACCTTCACGAGCCAGTCGTCGCCATGGGCCAGCACCGGAAAGCCCGGTTCGCGGGGGGCGGTTTCGGGCGTGTCGGACAGGGTCACGACCAGCCGGAGGATGACCCCGCCGGTGTCCCCGTCGAGGAGGACGAGCCGGGCGTCCTTCACGCCGGGCAGTCGGCGGACTTTCTGCAGTCCGAAGTCGAGGAAGAGGTTGCCGTAGGTCGAGCCCGGGAAGATGTTCAGCGCGCTTCGTAGCTTGTCTTCGAAGGCGCGGCCCGCGGCTCCTTCGCGCGTCGTGCCTTCGAAGGTAAGCACGATGGCCTCGATCCGGTAGTTGCCGTCCGGCCCCGGACTCTGAGATGATGCCGGGTCGTGGCTCCACAGGGCGAAGATGATCGCCGCGGCCAGCGAGCGCAGGCCCGGCAGGCCTGCCGGACATGCAGCCGCCATGAGGCTTTGCAATCGGGAGGCCCTTCTCCGCATGGCCAAGGTCGGTCCGCGATCCGTCAAGCGCGCTTCACCAGCCCGATCAGGAAGAGCGGGATGCAGGCGCCGATTGCGGCGTCGATGATCTTGGCCGATCCTGCCGCGGCGGGAGTGCGCCGGCCAGGGCGGCCCCGACGATGCCTACAATGATGTTGGCGACCAGACCGAAGCCCGCGCCCTTCATCGCCACCCCCGCGAGCCAGCCGCCCACGGCGCCGATGAACAACCAGACAATGATGGCGATGAGCATCACCTGGACCTCCCGACGGTCGATATGGAGGGCATGGTGCGACACGCGCCATAGTGGCCGCAATCAGAATGTCCGCTGCTCCCTTGGTATCGAAGGTTTCGCGGACTTCAGAGCGAGGGCGATCGGC
>JBEIIL010000198.1:0-4591 GCA_040380755.1 Methylobacteriaceae bacterium
CCGTCAGCCACTTTTCGCCGAACTCGCCGAAGCTCTTGGCCTCCTTGATCCGGCGCTTTTCCCGCTGCTTCTCTATGGCGGGGGACCGCCCCTCGGCGATCATCCGTTTCGCGTCCAGGCACAATTCGCGCGCCCGGGCGAGCGAGATCCCGTCTCGGGCGTACTTGCCTAGATGGACGGTCTCCCGCCTGCCATTCAGCCGGTAGTCGAGCCTGAACGAGATGCCGCCTGTCGGCGCGACACGTACATACATGCCGTCACGATCGGTCACCTTGTACATTTTGGCTTTTGGTTTCAGGCACTTGAGTGCTGCATCCGTCAACATTTCGGGCCTCCTCGTGGAAAAGTACCGTCACGCGTTTTCTGGAGGCTTTTGACGGAGATATCCGTTTATTTTCAGCGCATTGAGCTGAAAAAAGTACCGTCACGAGCCTCGGTCGCTGTGACGGTACTTTCGATTTTCCGGATGATCAACAGGGGCCGGGTCCGTCAGCGAGCACGACAGACGCGTTCAATGCCCACCGATAGCTCTCGATAGGCCTTGGCTAGATTATTTATGTTTTTCAGGTGGTTACGTCGTACTCTGGCGTAGTTTCGGATAGCCCCGGAGGGGCAAAAATCATTCCCACTCAATCGTTCCGGGCGGCTTCGACGTGACGTCGTAGACCACCCGGTTGATGCCCTTCACCTCGTTGATGATGCGGGTCGCGGCGCGGCCGAGGAAGGCCATGTCGAAGGGGTAGAAATCGGCGGTCATGCCGTCGACGGACGTCACCGCGCGCAGGGCGCAGACGTGGTCGTAGGTGCGGCCGTCGCCCATCACGCCGACGGAGCGCACCGGCAGCAGGACGGCAAAGGCCTGCCAGATCTCGTCGTAGAGGCCGGCGCGACGGATCTCCTCCAGGTAGATCTCGTCGGCGAGGCGCAGGATATCGGCCTTCTCGCGCGTCACCGGGCCGGGGATGCGGATGGCGAGCCCTGGTCCGGGGAAGGGGTGGCGGCCGACAAAGGCCTCCGGCAGGCTGAGCTCGCGCCCCAGCACCCGGACCTCGTCCTTGAACAGCTCGCGCAGCGGCTCTACCAGCTTCATGTTCATGCGCTCGGGCAGGCCGCCGACATTGTGGTGCGACTTGATCGTCACCGAGGGCCCGCCGGTGAAGGACACGCTCTCGATGACGTCGGGATAGAGCGTGCCCTGGGCCAGGAACGCGGCGCCGCCGACCTTGCGGGCCTCGGCCTCGAACACGTCGATGAACAGCCGGCCGATGGTCTTGCGCTTGGTCTCCGGGTCGGCCACGCCCTCCAGCGCCGACAGGAAGGTGTCGGAGGCGTCCACATGCACGAGCGGGATGTTGTAGCTGTCGCGAAACAGCGCCAACACCTTCTGGGCCTCGGCCAGCCGGAGCAGGCCATGGTCGACGAACACGCAGGTGAGCTGGTCACCGATGGCCTCATGGATCAGCACGGCGGCCACCGCCGAGTCGACGCCGCCCGACAGGCCGCAGATCACCCGGCCGCCGCCGACCTGGGCGCGGATGCGAGCGATCGCCTCGTCGCGAAACGCCTTCATCGACCAGTCGCCGGCGCAGCCGGCAATGCGGCGGACGAAGTTGCGCAGCAGCGCCGCGCCATGGGGGGTGTGCACCACCTCGGGGTGGAACATCAGGCCGTAATAGTGTCTCACCTCGTCGGCGATCACCGCGTAGGGGGCGTTCTCGGAGGTGGCATAACGTGAGAAACCGGGGGGGAGGGCGGTGATGCGGTCGCCATGGCTCATCCACACCGGGTATTGCTCGCCCTTGCGCCAGGTGTCGCCGAACAGGCTGCAATCCTCCAGCACCTCGACCCCGGCGCGGCCGAACTCGCGGGCATGGCCACCCTCGACCGTGCCGCCGAGCTGCGCCGCCATGGTCATCTGGCCGTAGCAGATACCGAGCACCGGGACGCCGGAGTCGAAGATCACCTGCGGGGCGCGCGGGCTGCCCGCTTCGTGTACCGACTCAGGCCCGCCCGACAGGATCACCGCCCGAGGCTTCATGGCAAGGAACGCCGCCTCGGCCGACTGGAAAGGCACGATTTCGGAGTAAACACCCTCTTCGCGGACCCGGCGGGCGATCAGCTGGGTGACCTGGCTGCCGAAGTCGATGATGAGGACCTTGTCGTGGTGCTGCTCGCTCATCGGGTCCTCGCTGTCGGGGCCATGCCTGAACCGGTCATGCCTGAACCCCTGCGTTAATCCAGCCCCTGCCGCAGTGCAACAGGCCTCAGCCCTGGCGCCGCAGCAGGGCGACGTAGAAGCCGTCCGTGCCGGTGCGTAACGGTGTCAGCTGCAGCCCGTGGCGGCACGGCCAGGCTCGGTCGGGCAGGCCCGGAAGGCCGGCATCGGCTGCCGCCTTGGCCGCCGGCAGGGGCAGGAACGCCGGATGGCGCTGCAGGAAGGCGTCGACGGTGCCGTCGTTCTCGGCCGGCAGGACCGAACAGGTGATGTAGGCGATGCGGCCGCCCGGGCGCACCAATGCGGCGGCGCGATCGAGCACGATCGCCTGCTCGGCAACCCGGTCGTCGAGGCTGCGTGGACGGACCCGCCATTTGGCGTCGGGATTGCGGCGCCATGTCCCGGTGCCGGTGCAGGGTGCGTCGACCAGTACGAGGTCGGCAAGGCCGTGCAAATCGGCGACGGGATCGTCATCGCGACCGCGGGGCGAGCGGACCTGGACGTTGCGCACGCCGGTCCGTGTCAGGCGGTCGAAAATCGGCGCCAGCCGGCGCTTGTCGCTGTCGGTGGCGAAGATCTGGCCGTGGTTGTCCATCAGCGCCGCCAGCGCCAGCGTCTTGCCGCCGCCGCCGGCGCACAGGTCCACGACCTGCATGCCGGGATCGGGCGCCGCCAGCTGCGCGGCGAGCTGCGAGCCCTCGTCCTGGATCTCGATCCAGCCCTTCTGGAACGCAGGCTCGGCCTGCACGGCCGGGGCACGGGCGTCCCCGCCGAGCGCGATCCGCAGGCCGACGGGCGAAAGCTCCGTGGCGACGGCCCCCAGATAGGCCAGCTCCTCGAGCGCCCTGTCGCGGCCGACCTTGAGGGTGTTGACGCGCAGGTCGACAGGGGCCCGGCAGGCCAGCGCCCGCGCCTCGGCGGCCCTTGCTTCGCCAAAGGCGTCGGCCAGGGCGGCGTCGAGCCAGTCCGGATAGTCGCCGGCGATGGCGGCGGGGGCGTCATCCAGCGTCCGCGTGTCCAGCGCGCTTCGCTCCGCATCGCTCAGCGGCTGAGGTGCAAAGCGCTCGCCCGAGCACAAAGCGGCGATGCGGCCCGTGTCCCAGCCGCGCGCCAGGTGCAGCGCTCCCAAGAGCGCGGCCCGCGGTGTCGCATCGTCCATGATCCAGCCGGCGGAGGCGCGGTGGCGCAGGGTGTCGTAGACGAGGCTGGCAATCGCTGCGCGATCGCCGGATCCGGCAAAGCGGTGGGCGAGGCCCCAATCCTTCAGCGCGTCGGTGGCCGGGCGGCGCCGCTCCTCGACATCGGTCAGCACCTCGATGGCGGCTGACAGCCGCGCCGCGGGGGTCATCGGATCACCAGATGGACGGCAATGAACAGCCACATCGCCAGCAGGGCGACCAGGCCGAAGAGGAAGATACGGAAGCGGGTGATGACATTGTTGCTGCCGGTATGCACCATCAGGTGCGCCAGGCGGCTGGCGACATAGAGCCAGGCGCAGACTGCCGTGAACAGGTTGGCGGCGCCGGTGAAGGTGGCGACCCCGCACAACACATAAAACAACACCGGCGTCTCGAACTGGTTCGAGACATTGGCCTGGACCCTGCGGACATCCTCGGGCCAGCCGGTCGACGAGACCGCGATCTCCGCGAGGCGCACCTTGCCGGCCTTCAAGGCGGCAACGCGGGCACGGCCCAGCATCACCAGCACGATCAGGGTCAGCAGGATCTGGGCAAGGACGGGGGCGACGAGGATCATGGCGGCGACATCTTCTTCATGCGGGGTCTCCTCCTAGCAGGCCTGTGCCGCCGCGTCGTCCTCGGCTACGGCGTGGCTGACGTGAAATACGCCCCAAACTTGCCTCGAAAGGTCGATGTTTGGCCGTGATCACGACCCGCGAAGGCCACGGCCAAGCTGTGGATTGGGCCTGCCACACAGGGGGTCGTCCATGCTCGTCAGCCGCATCCAGCTCACCCGCTTCGTCGTCGTCGCCGCACTCGTATGCGCGCTGGCGGCCTGCGCCACGACGCCGCCGGCCGATCTGACGCCGCCGCCGAGAAAGCCGCTGGATGCGAAGACGCAGCTCGAAACGGGCCGCCGTTCTTGACGCGGCCGTCACTGCCCGGGCGCGACCAGGGACTTGGCGGAACGGGGTGCCCTGGCCTGCCTAGACCCTCGACGGGTAGTTGGGGCTTTCGCGGGTGATCGCGACGTCGTGGACGTGGCTTTCGCGCAGCCCTGCGGCCGTGATGCGGACGAATTCCGCCTTGGCGCGGAATTCTTCCAGCGAGCCCGCTCCCACATAGCCCATGGCGGCGCGCAGACCACCGGCGAGCTGGTGCAGCACGCTGCCGACCGGCCCCTTGTAGGGCACCTGGC
>JBEIIL010000199.1:0-4535 GCA_040380755.1 Methylobacteriaceae bacterium
CTCCGGCCTCGGGCTGGCGATCGCCCGCTCGCTCGCCGAGATGCATGGCGGTGCGCTGCGCATCCGGTCCTGCGAGGGCATCGGCACCATGGTGCTGGTGCACCTGCCGCTGAAGCCGCCAACCGGGCTGGAGATCATCACAGCCAGCCGGCACTAGGCTTCGACGACCTGGTCACTGGGTCGGGGAGATGCCATCCTTGCCAACCTGCAGGCGCACCGCCACGAGCCGGTCGCCGGTCTCGCGCCGGACCACCGAGAAGACCCCGACCCCGGGCTTGATGTCATCGCGGGTCCCCGGCGCCGACTGGGACATGGCCGTGGTCGGCAGCACCAGGACCTTCACGGTCCCGCTCTTGTAGTTCAACGTGATCTCATTGCCTTCGGGGGCCTGGGCCGCACCTTCGACTGCCGCATTGGTCATCGTCGCGTCGGGCTGCAGATCCCAGGGCGAAAGCCCCTGGTTGGCGGTCGCGGGAATCGGCCGCAGGTCGATCGCCACGATGGCGCCGTCGGCGCGCTTCACCGTCGTGACGCCCAGCACCATGCCGGACTTGACGTCGGCCAGGCTGAACGGCCGGGTGATCGCCACCGGCATCGCCTCGGGGAGTTCGACCGGAACGGTCAGTCCTTCCCGCGTCTTGACCATCACCACTTTGCCGTCGAAGGCCTCGATCGTCCCGCGCAGATTGACGTTCTGCGCCTGGGCCGTCGCTGCGCCCAGCAGAAGGGCCATGCCGGCCGGACCAATCCGTAACGCCATCATCTGCGCGTTCCCTTGCGGCGGATCCGCCCGCCCTGACCGCCGCACCGTGGCGGGCCGCAGCCAGGGAGTCGAGATCCGGGCCGGAGGGCTCACGCTATCGTGCGCGCAGTCGGCACACTGATGATCTGCGGCGCGCAGGCCGGTCAGGATTTGAGAAGACGGAGGAACACGGCGCGGACGGCTGCCCGGGTCTCGGCAAGGTCGCGCTCGAGGATCTTGAAGTCGGGCAGGCCAACGGCCGCCGCCATCCGGCGCTTCAGGCCTGGCGACGCGATCTTCGGGTCGAATTGGCCAGCCACCGTGAGCCTCTGCCATTGCAGCAGGTCCCGCATCAACCCATAGGCGCGGCGCAGCAGGTCGGCATCGGCCGGCACCAGCAACCCGGCGGACGCTGCTGCATCGAGGACGCGCGGCGTGGCGGTGACAAGCAGGGCCGGATGCGCGCGGCCATGGGCAAGAACGAGGGTCTGGGCGATGAACTCGATATCGAGCAGCCCGCCGGCAGCCAGCTTGAGATCCCAGGGCTCTGCCTCGCCCTTCTCTTTTGCCACCAGCCGGCGCATCTGCAGCGCATCCCGGCGCAGCGTGTCGGGATCGCGCGGGGTCAGCAGCACGGCCCGGATCGCCGCCTCCACCTCGGCCGCCAGCCCCGGGTCGCCGGCGACCAGGCGGGCGCGGGTCAGAGCCATGTGCTCCCAGGTCTCGGCCTCGGACTGCTGGTAGGCGACGAACCCCTTGAACTGGGTCGCGGCCGGCCCCTTGTTGCCGGAGGGACGCAGGCGCATGTCGACCGCATAGAGCGTTCCCCTGCGGGTTGGCACCGTCAGGGCACTGATCAGCCGCTGGGTCAGGCGGCCGAAATAGACCACCGGGTTGAGCGGCCGCGGGCCGTCGCTCTCCGGCCCGTCCTCGTCGAAGTCATACAGCACCACGAGGTCGAGATCTGACGTGGCGGTCATCTCGGCCGAGCCCAACCGGCCCATGCCGACCACGGCCAGCCGCCCGCCGGGCACCCGGCCATGCTCGGCGGCGAAACGTTGCTCGACATCCGCAAGCGCGACCCGGATAACCGCTTCGGCGACGGCGGAATGGGCCGCGCCCATGCGCTCGAGCGACAGCGACCCTGACAGGGCACGCGCACCGACGAGGAAGATCTCGTGCTGGCCGCTCTCGCGCAGGCGGTCGAGAAAATCCTCCAGAAGTTCGGGCGATCCCACGGCGGTAGCGATGCGGGCCGCCAGCGAACCCGGCGCCGCGACTGGTGCGGCGAGGGCAGGATCGATCAGCGCGTCCAGCAAATGGGGCCTCGACGCCACCGTTTCGGCGAGACGCGGGGCAGACCCGAGAAGATCGGCGAACAGGGTCAGCACCGGCTGGTGCGAGCGAAGGATCGAAAACAATTCGATGGCAGCGGGCATCCGACCCAGCGCCTTGTCGAAGGCCACGACCGCCCCGTCCGGGTCGGCGCTGCCGGCGAAGGCCTTGAGCAGCGGCGGCACGAGTTCGGTCAATACCTCCCGGGCGCGGGCGCTGGTGACCGCCTGACGGCGACCGAAATGCCAGCCACGCACCGTCTCGGCGACCATGGCTGGTGCAGAAAACCCCATGCGCCTCAGGGTATCAAGGGTCCCGGGATCATTGCTGGTGCCGGTGAAGACGAGGTCGCCCTCGCCGACGCTCAGGTCGTCGCCTTTCTCGAACAGCCTTGCATAATGCTTCTCGACGCGGGCAGCCCGTGAAGTCAGGGCCTTGGTGAAGGCCGGCAGGCCGGCAAAGCCACAGAACCGCGCGAAGCGCGCCAGGCGCTCCGGATCGTCGGGCAGTCGCTGCGTCTGCTCGTCGTCGACCATCTGCAGCCGGTGCTCGATCGTGCGGAGGAACCGATAGGCCTCGGCGAGCTCGGTTTCGGCCGCGGCCGTAATCCAGCCGTCGAGCCGCAAGGCCGTGAGCATGTCGAGCGTGCGGCGCCCGCGCAGCTCGAGCCGCCGCCCGCCGAAGACGAGCTGCTGGGTCTGCACGAAGAACTCGATCTCGCGGATGCCGCCGCGGCCGAGCTTGATGTCGTGGCCGGCCACCGCGATGGCGTCATGGCCGCGCACCGCATGGATCTGCCGCTTCATGGCGTGGATGTCGGCGATGGCGGCAAAATCGAAGTATTTGCGCCAGATGAAGGGCGCGAGGTCGGCCAGGAACGCCTCGCCGATCGGCAGGTCCCCAGCGACGGCCCGGGCCTTGATGAAGGCCGCCCTCTCCCAGTTCTGGCCCACCGTCTCGTAATAGGCAAAGGCCGACGGCAGCGCTATCGCGGTTGGCGTCGAGGCAGGGTCGGGCCGCAGCCGCAGGTCGGTGCGGAAGACGTAGCCGTCCGGTGTCCGCTCCTGCAGGAGCTTGACCATGCCCCGCACGAGGCGGACGAAAAACGGCGTGGCCTCGATGCCGGGAGCCAAAGGCGCGCGCTCGGGATCGAAGAACACCACCACGTCGATGTCGGACGAATAGTTGAGCTCGCCGGCGCCATGCTTGCCCAGCGCCAGCACGACGACGCCGCAACCACGCGCCGGATCGTCCGGGTCGGCCAGCTGGATCCGGCCGGCAGCGGCAGCCTCGCGCAACAGGTAGCGGATGGCGCAGGCGGTGGCCGCATCGGCGAAGCGGGCAAGCGCCTGCGTCACGGTTTCCACGTCCCAGCAGCCGCCGATATCGGCAAGGCCGACGAGCAACGCAAGTTCCTGCTTGGCGAGCCGCAGCGACCGCATCAGCCCGGCATCGTCGGCCGTGTTCTGCCAAAGGTTGGCCGTATAGGCGACCAGCTGATCCCGTCGGATCGCCGGGTCATCCGCCAGAAGCGCATGCAGCCGTGGAGGATCGGCGCTCGCGAGGCGCCAGAGGAAGGGAGAATGATCAGCGAGCCCCAGCAGCAGGTCGCGCACGACCGATGAGGACGCAACAAGCTCGCGAAACGCCCCTGATGCACCGGGGTGGTCAAGACAGTCTGACAGGCGACGGCGGGCGGTCTTGGCGTTGGACAGGCGCGGCGCGGAACGGATCGCCGCGCCAAGCGGTGTGCCTTTACCCTGCCCCGTCATGCGGTCCCCCAGGCCGGGCCGGCAGCGCCAGGATGGCGCGCAGTCCCGGCGCGTTGTTCTCGAGGCGCAGCGTGCCCCCATGCAGCCGCGCCACCGCCGCGGCGAGGGACAGGCCCAGGCCGAAGCCAGGCCGCGAACGCGCTCCCTCCAGGCGGACGAACCGGTCGAGGACCCGGCCGCGATCCGCCTCGGGAATTCCCGGGCCGCGATCCGCGACGACGATCTCCACCCTATCGCCGTGAACTGCCGCTTTGACAAGCAGGTCGGGCGCGTTCGTCACAGGACCGTCACTCTCACTCGCCCGTGGTGCATGCTTGATGGCGTTGTCGACCAGGTTGGCCAAGGCCTGACCGATCAGCTCGCGTGACCCGTGCAGAGGCAGCGCGGCGGGAACATCGAGCCGCAGCGGCACGCCGGCCTCCTCGGCGACCGGTTCGTAGAGCTCGACCATGTCGCGGACGACCTCGGACAGGTCGAAATCGGCCATGCCGTCACGGCTGCTGCCGGCCTCGGCGCGGGCGATCATCAAGAGCGCGTTGAACACCCGGATCAGGGAGTCGGCCTCCTCGATGGTGCCTTCGAGCGCACGGCGGTATCCCGCCACGTCGGGCGGCCCGCGCAGCGCGGCCTCGGCGCCGTTGCGGAGCCTTGTGAGCGGCGTCTTGAGATCGTGGGCGATATTGTCC
>JBEIIL010000200.1:0-4445 GCA_040380755.1 Methylobacteriaceae bacterium
AGCTGGCCCTGCAGGAACGTCTCGGACGGGTTCTTGGGCAGCTCGACAACGCCGCTGCACAGCATGGGACAGCGCTTGCCCGCGGTGACGGTCTGCATGGCGACGACGACGATGTCGTTGATGGAATAGGCCGTTCCCGAGACAAAGTTGGAGGTGGCGATGAAATCGATGATCTGCCCGTCCTGAATGTAGTTTTTCATGACGGGCAGAGCCTTTTGTTCGACAGGGCTTCAGGCAGGGCCGGGTGGGTCAGAACGCCCCGTTGAGGCGCACGCGGCCGGTGGCGGCGCCGGCGAGCGCGGCAGCGATGAAGATGCCGATCCTGGCGTTGGTGCCGACCACGTTTGTGACGTTCTTGGCCGTGTCGTCCCAATAGGCGACGTCGCCCTGGGCGATGGCAACGGCCGCCTTCGGCTGGTCGACGATGCCCTCGGCAAGCACCTCGACCAGCGCGCCGGAGGCGGCCGTCTGCATGGCCACCACGAAGCGGCCGGCCGCACCGGTGCCGGCGAGGAGAAAGCCGACACCCGTGGTGACGGCGGCGGGGGCGGTGACCTGGAAGCTGTCACCGCGCTGGACGAAATTGCGCATGGGGATCTCCCGACAGAGCTGAATGAAGAACGGGCGCGCCGGCGCGGGCGGAACCCACGCCGAGTGCGGAGCACGGGGCCTTCAAGGGCCGCGCCGCGATTACGCGCCGGCGTTGCGGTAGGCGCCGCGCCAGTCGATGGCGCCGAATCCGAAGTCCTCGACCACCTTGAGCGAGAGGCCGTCCTGGCGGAACGGCTGGTCGATCGCGAAGCGCGGACCCTCAAAGCCGCTGACGTAGCCCCAGACGAAGGTGGGGGCGACCATCGGGTCGGCAAACAGATACCAGGCGTTGTCGGTGATGTAGGCGTCGATCACCGGCTTGAGGCTGGTGAGCCCACCGCCGTTGAACGGGTTGATGTTGGAAAGCTGGGTCGCCAGCAGCTGGGTCGAGAGCAGCTGCTCCAGCTCCGTCTGCTTCTGCGGACCGGCCACGATCATGGCCGGGCCAATGTTGAGCGGGATGCTGTCCAGCGACTTCTGCACGCGCATGGCCGTCCGGCCAGCGCTGATCGACGCGATGGTGATGGCCGCCGCCGTGCCGGCCTGGTTGGCATGGCCGCCGGCCGTGGTGACCGCCGTCGCGTTGAACAGGTTACCGGCGTCCGACATGGTCGGGCCGGCCTTCGAGTTGGCCAGCACGATGGCCCAGGCGACGCTGTTTTCGAAGTCCGCCACACGGCGGCCGGCGGCGCTGGTGAGATCGGAGAACGCCGAGAGGTCGTCGTTGACGAACATCTGACGGCTGAGGCTGACGATCTTGCCGTAGGTGAGCGCCGAGACGGTCTCGCGGTTTTCGGAGACCGCGCCGTTGCGGAACTCGCCGGTTTCGGTGAGCTGCTCGAGCACCGGGAAATCGCTGACGCGCAGGAAGCTGTGCGTCTTGAAGTCGTTGAAGTTTTTCTTCGCCGCAAACATGCGGTAGCTCGGCTGCTGGTACTGGTATTGCGCCAGCAGGAACTTGTTGGCCGCCGCGGCCAGCAGGAGCGGAAAGTCCGACGAGCCGAGCATCGAGCGCGTCACCACCGTCTCGTAGAGCTGCACGCGGGGCATGCGGTGTGCGCCGCGGATGCCCAGCGTCTCGGCGGCCAGCTCGACCAGCGACAGGCCGGCGAACTCGCGGGAGCGCTCGGCGCTCTCGACCCTGGGCTGGCCGGCGGTGCCGTCGGGCGCGAAGCCCATGGCGCGCATGATGATGCCGTCCACCATGGCGGCGCGGCGGCTGTCCGGCGATTCGCCGGGGTTGACGATGCCGATGGTGCCGGCGCCGGGCTTGAGCTGGGCGGCGGGGGACCGCGCGCCAAGCTCGTTGAGCACGGCGGCACGGAAGGCGTCGAGCGAGGTGCCGTCGGCGATGGCATTGCTCACGACCGCCTGGTCGATGCCATGGCGGGCACCGATGGCGATGATCTCGGCGGAACGCGCGCGATCGCCGCGCAGGGTGGCGCCGGTGTCGGCGGGTGCCGGCGCGGGAGTGGCGGCGCGGGCGTCGGTGGAAACCGGCGAGGGAGTGGCCGACGATGGAATAGCCGACTCCTCGGCCGTAGTCTGACGAACCGAAGCATCGGTCATGGTGGGCTCCTGGGGTGCGGCTGCAACAGCCGGGGGCGAAAGGGTGTCGAGCGAGCGGATACCCGCGAACTTGTCGGCGGGGATCGACACGAGGGAGACCTCGAACAGCTCCCAGCGGGTGCCGGTCCACGTCTCGGTATCGGTCTCGGCGTCGTAGTCCGTGCGCTCCCAGCGCAGGACGCGGTAGCCGCAGGAGATGCCGGTGATCTCGCCGCGCTCGACCATGCCTGCGGCCTCAAGGGCCTCCTCGGTCTCGCCGAAGCGGACCACGCCGACCACGGCGGGGCTTTCGATGCGGGCCGATTCCAGCACGCCGAGCACGTTCCCGACCGAGCCGGAGTTGTGGCTGTCGAGCAGCTTGACCTGGCCAAGCCCGACCCGGGACAGGTCGACGGCCTTGTCGGAGACCTCGAGGATCTCGATCATTCCCCAGCGCTTGACCGGCGTGCTGGTGGTGATGACCACCTCGGCGGTGCGCGTCCTGGGGTCGTAGCTGCCGCCGGTGAAGGCGAGCAGCCGCACGCCTGTCTCGGGCGGCTGGCCGGTCCGCTTTGTCATGGGTCAGTCCTTTGTCGCAGGCTTGGCCGGCCCGTCGCCGGCCGGTTCCTGCGGCGGCTGCATCTGGCCGCCCGCGTTCATCTTGCGGGGGTCGGTGTCGAGCACGATGCCGGAGGCGTCGAGCAGCGTGTTGAAGGCCGCGATCTCCTCGATCTGCTCGTGCGGGTCTTCCCCCCACGAGGCGATGTAATCGCCCAGCGACATGCGGCCCGAGCGCACGGCGAGGATGTCAGCGTTGAGGTCCTTCACCGGATCGATCGGCTCCCACGCCGGCGTGACCCAGCGAACGCCCACCCGCTCGTCCGCGGCGACAAGGTCGCCATAGGTGCGGCCGAAGCGGATGAAATCGCGATACCAGGGGCGGCAGAGCATCGGCACGACCGTGAGATGCTGGATCATCTCGACGGAGCGCCTGAACTCGATCTTGCCCGCCCGCAGGCTGGAATAGTTGGCCTGGCGCAGGTCGCCCGTGGCCTGGTCATAGGTGACGCCCGCGCCGGACGCCGCCGCCATCGTGCCGTTGAGCATGAAGGCGCCGAAATCGCTGGACGTTGACGGCTGGGCAAAGTCGACCTTCTCGCCGGGCGAGAGACGCTGCATGACGCCGGGCGACAGCTCGCCGACGACCGTGTCGTGGGCCGTGCCGTCCGCGCCCGTCTTCTGCTCGGTGCGGGTGGCCAGCGTACCCGTCGCGCCATCCTCGGACGTGATGAAGGCCGAGAAGCACGCCTCGATGCGCGCCTTGACCAGCGCGGCCTCCTGGTAGTCGGCGAGGTCGCGCATGATCGGCAGGGACGCCGCCAGCTCCGGCACGCCGCGCATCTGGCCCGGCCGGCGGATGCGGTAGAGGTGG
Organism: Methylobacteriaceae bacterium; assembly: GCA_040380755.1. Lineage (GTDB taxonomy): Bacteria > Pseudomonadota > Alphaproteobacteria > Rhizobiales > Beijerinckiaceae > Alsobacter. Next base: position 3,572 of record JBEIIL010000200.1, read on the forward strand.
TTCACGCCGTCGCGCGGGACGAAGCGGGAGACCGGATAGTAGCCCCACAGGATGGCGTCGCCGGGGTTCTGGTCGAACAGCCAGTAGCCGGCGACCGAATGCCAGTTCTCGTCCAGCGCCACGCCGAGGCGGGTGACGCGCTTGTCGAACACGCCCTCGCGGTTGTGGTCGAGCTGGTCGCCCTCGATCAGCAGGTAGGACAGGGACGCGACGCCGTTACGCCTGGCCTCGTCGCGCAGGGCCAGCACCTCGCCGGTCTCGAACATCGCCTGCACGGCCTGGGCCTGCAGGCCGTAGAGGTCGACCTGACGGCGGGCGTCAGCCGTCTCGACGAAGCGGTCCCATGCCGATTTGAGCCGGCGGCGCTGGGCCTTGCTGTCAGTCTGCCAGGACGGGCGGATGCCGCAGCCCACGGTGTGGGCGGTGAGGATCTCGATCGACCGCTTGGCCAGCGGGCTGTTGCGCACCATCGACCGGGCGCGCTGGCGCATGGCGACGATGTCGCCGTAGAGCGCCGTGTTGGCGCCGGGCGGCTCCGCGCGCCAGGACGAGCCGCGCCAGTCGGCGCGCGCCGCCTCGAAGCCGCCGCGCGCGACCATGTCGAGCTGCAGGCGGGCCTTGGCGCGGCCGAGCGCGGCGTTGGGCGAGAACACCGCGACCGCGCGGTCGAGCCAGTTCAGCTGGCCGAAGGGCTTGCCGGGGGCGCTCACCGGCGATGCTCCACAACGATGGTGCGGCCGGGCTCGGACAGGCCGAGAGCAGCGCGGATCTCCCGGCGCACGGACCGCATGTCGGCCAGGGACCGGTAGGTCACCTCGCGGCCGTCGGCGTACCGGACCTTGAGCGCGCCGGTGGCGATCGCCAGCTCGAGCGC
>JBEIIL010000201.1:0-4143 GCA_040380755.1 Methylobacteriaceae bacterium
GCGATTTCGGTGTCGACGTGGACCAGCTGCTCGTGGCTCGGCCCGCACTTGGCGTCGGCATGATGCAAAAGGTGGCCGACGCCTTTGCGTCTGGCGCGTTCCTTGCCTTGCCCTATCGGGTGTTTGAACCCGAGGAAGTCGAGGCTGCGTTCCGCTTGATGCAGGCATCCGGCCATGTCGGCAAGATCGTGATCCGCCCGGCCGCCAGGCCGACGATGCGGGCGCCGGTTGCTGCGGCGTTCCAGACCGGCGAAGGCGTACATGTCGTGACCGGCGGAGCTGCGGGCTTCGGGTTTGCCGCGGCGGAATGGCTGGCAAAGTGCGGGGCGACCCGGATCGTGGTCGCCTCGCGCAGCGGAACAGTCCCGACCGATCTCGGCGATCGCCTGCGGCAGATGCGGGCCACCAGCGTCGACATCCGCGTGATGCGGCTCGACGTGACCGACCGGGTCGACGTCGCTGCCTGCTTCAAGCGGATTCGCGAGGACATCGGGCCGATCGTCGGTGTGATTCATGCGGCGGCGGTGTTTGAAGACTCTCTGATCGCCCTGCGCGATGACGAGCGGTCAGCGCGCGTGCAGCGCCCGAAGGTCGACGGCGCCGAAAATCTCGATGCGGCGACGCGGCGGGATCAGCTCGACTATTTCGTGCTGTTCTCATCAGCCACGACGGTGTTCGGCAATCCCGGACAGGGCGATTACGTCGCGGCGAACGCCTATCTGGAGGGTGTCGCACGGCGCCGGGTGGCGCTCGGCCTTCCAGCTCTTGCGGTGGCCTGGGGCGCGATCTCGGACGCCGGGGTGCTTGCACGGTCGCCCGGACTGGCGGAGCGTCTCGCGCGGGCCACCGGAATGTCCAGCATGACCGCGCAGGACGCCTTGACCGGCCTCGGAACCCTCCTTGCGGCGCGCCAGGCCGGCCGTGGCCTCCCGGTTGCGGTCTGCGCGCCCACCTTTGGCGGGCAGGTGTCCGAGCTGCCGATCCTGGCAAGCCCTGCGGTCGCGGGGCTGATGTCCTCGGCGAAGCGCGAGACCGCCGGTGGCGCGCAGGCGCTGGACCTTCTCGAACTCGTCCAGCGGCTGGGGCCGCTTGGGGCCCGCAAGCAGATCGTTGCCATGGTGGCGGAAGAGGTCGGCAGCATCCTGCGGATGCCGTCGGCCGACATCGACATCGAGCGCCCGCTCAATGAGCTCGGCATGGACTCGCTCATGGGCCTTGAGTTGCGGATGTCGCTGGAAAAGCGGCTCGGTGTGGATCTTCCCTTGCTGGCCATCACCGCAGCGAGCAGTCTCGCCGACCTTGCCGGACGCATCGTCGCCGAGGTGAGTGCCACGCAGGACGAAGGCGGCGAGACGATCGCCGCACAGGACAAGTCGCTGATGACGCGCCATACGACGGCAGATGGGGACGCCAAAACGGTCGTCCCCGAGGCGTTCGAGGCGACCCGCCAGGGTGTAAGGAGGCTTCTGCAATGAATGTCCCGGCCTTCGAACGTCTGTCTGCGGAAGAAAAACAGGCACTCCTTGGCGGTCTGCGCCAGCGCCCGAAGGCTTCGGGAGTTCCCGCCAAGCCGGCGGTCTCGACCCGGACGTCAGGCAGCTTCGGTTCGCTCCCGGCGATGATGGAACTCAAGACCCAGCGGGCCATGGGAACCATGCTGGGCATCGAAAACCCGTTCTACCGGGAGCACAGCGAAAAAGCCGGCGCATGGTCGCGGATCGCCGACCAAGAGGTCGCAAACTTCGCGTCCTACGACTATCTCGGCCTGAACGGCCACCCGGACATCACCGAGCAGGTGACAAAATCGCTCGAGCTGTGGGGCACCAGCGTTTCGGCAAGCCGCATCACGGCCGGCGAACGGCCCTTTCACCGTGCTCTCGAGAGCGCGCTTGCCAACGTGTATGGCGCCGAGGACGCGGTGACGTTCGTCAGCGGCCACGCCGGCGCGGTGTCGACCATCGCGGCGCTGATGGGCCCGAAGGATCTGGTCGTCTATGACAGCCTCAGCCACAACTGCGTTGTGGTGGGCGCCCAGCTCTCAGGGGCGGCGCGGCGCAGCTTCCCGCACAACGATCTGAACGCGCTGGACGAGCTGCTGGCGGCGTCGCGTGATAACCATGAGCGGGTGCTCATCATCGTCGAAGGCCTCTACTCCATGGATGGGGACGGCCCGCAGCTGGCGGAGCTCGTGGCCCTGAAGGACAAATGGGGCGCGTGGCTGATGGTCGACGAGGCCCACTCACTGGGGGTTCTGGGCGACAAGGGGCTCGGGATCTTCGAGGAACAGGGCGTCGACCCTCGCTCGGTCGACATCTGGCTCGGCACGCTGTCCAAGACGCTGGTCAGCTGCGGCGGCTACGTCGCCGGCTCGGGAGACCTCATCGATTTCCTGAAATTCACGGCACCTGGTCTGGTCTACAGCGTCGGCATGCCGGCTTCCAACGCGGTAGCAGCCTTGACCGCACTCGCCCTGATGCGCCGTGAGCCGGGGCGGGTGGCAAGCCTGCATGCCAACGGCAAACGGTTCCGCGATTTAGCCCGCGCGGCGGGGCTCGATACCGGAACGAGCTGGGGCCTGGCGGTGACGCCGCTGATCATCGGCGACAGCCTCAAGACGGTGCTGCTGGCCGAGAAGCTGCTGAAGCGCGGCTACAATGCGGTGCCGATCATTCCGCCCGGCGTGCCTGAGCGGTCGGCGCGGCTGCGGTTCTTCATCTCCAGCGAGCACACCAGGGACCAGATCGACGGCGCTGTTGCGGCGGCCGCCGAGGAGCTCGACCTGCTCAACCGGTCTGGCTCGACCGTCGCGGACGCGCTGCGGGCCATCGGCGGCTGATCCTCAGCCGATGGCGCGCCCGATCGTCTACGACCTGGTGCGCCTTGTCCTGTCTGCCATGCGCAGCACGCCGCGCGGCATCGAGCGGATCGACCTCGGCTATGCGCTCCACCTGTTCGAGACCTGGCCGGAAGACTGCATCGGCCTGTTGCCGACGCCGTGGGGCGTCCGGGGGTTCAGTCGCGAGACGGTGCTGAAGGCCAAGCCTTACTTCGACACCGCCTGGCGCGAAACGATTGCCGACGGTGATGACCCCGTGCTGGCCGCGGCGGTGGCCGGGCCCGGACAGGCCACTCCCCTCCCCGACACCGGCATGCGGCGCAAACACCCGGGGCTGTCGGGGATCGCCCGGCTGCTGATGACCACCGGGATCCCGCTGGGACAGTCGTTCCGTTCGTTTCCGCATGGCGCGCTCTATCTCAACATCGGCCATGACGGGCTGACCTATTCTCCCCTGGTCTGGTGGCTGCGGCAGCGTCCCGACATGGTGCCGGTGTTCATGATCCATGACGTGATCCCGCTGAGCCATCCGCAATTTGTCGAGCCGGCCAGCCACCGCCGGCACCAGACCGTGCTCGATCACACCGCTCGCCACGCACAGCTCGTCATCGTGCCGAGCCATGCGGCAGGTGACGATGTGCGGGTCGAGCTGGTGCGCCGCGGCGCGCCCGATATCCCGATCCATGCCGCACCGTTGCCGATCACGGAGAATTTCATTGAGGCCGGGCTTGGACCGCGCCCGACGCCGGTCCTCGACGCACCCTATTTCGTGGTGTGCGGCGCACTTGAGCCGCGCAAGAACCACGCGGTCGTGTTCGCGGCCTGGCGGGCGCTCGCCGCGCAGTGCGGAGAGAGGACGCCGACCCTGTTCGTCGTCGGGTCGCGCGGCTCGCTGTCGGGTTCAATCTCGCTCGAGCTCGACGCGCTCGTTTCGGCAGGCATCCCGGTCCGCTGGCTGGACGGGCTCAGCACACCGGGTCTCATCCGCCTGCTGCAGGGTGCACGGGCACTGCTGATGCCGTCCGTCGTGGAGGGCTTCGGCCTGCCCGTGGCCGAGGCCCTGGCACTGGGGACACCGGCGCTGGTTTCCGGCATTCCGGCGCACCGGGAGGCGGGCGGCGACGGTGCCAGGTACCTGCCACCCGGCGACAGCGCTGCGTGGGTCGATGCCATCTCCAGCCTGACCTTTGACGATGCAGCCTTCGCCGCCGCGCAGGCGCGGGCACGGGCGACCCCGGTGCGGTCCTGGCCAACCTATCTGGACGGGATCACGGGCGTGCTGAAGGCCCTGTGACGGACACATCCAC
>JBEIIL010000202.1:0-4079 GCA_040380755.1 Methylobacteriaceae bacterium
CACATAGGGGCCGCGGGTCTGGGGGAGGAGATCCTCGTCCACATGCGGGCGCTCGACCGCCAGCATCATCGACGTCTCGGCCTCGCAGGCATGCAGCACGCCGGGCTGGCGTTCGAGAATGGCGGCGATCGGCTCGGCGGCGATCTGCCAGTAGGCGGCGCAGCCGATCGGCAAGCGGTGGCGGATGGTCAGCTCGGTGACGATGGTCTCGAGCGCCGCGATGTTGCCGCCATGGCCATTGAGGATAAACAGGCGCCGGAAGCCCTGGCGGATCGCCGATCCGCAGACGCAGTCAAGCACCGCCTGCATGGTGGCAAAGTCGAGCGTCAAGGTCCCGCCCAGCGAAACGTGGTGTTCCGACATGCCGTAGGGAATGACCGGCGCCACGACAACGGGTTGGTGCTCGGCGATCAGCCGCGCCGCACGCACCGCCACCTCATGGGCCAGCCGGTAGTCGACCATGACTGGCAGATGCGGGCCATGCTGCTCGGTTGCGCCGATCGGCACGATCAGGATGGCATCGTCCTCTGCCAGCTTGCGCAGTTCATGCGCCTTCAGCCGGCCCCACTCGATCTCGGTCATGAGAGTCTCCAGGTGTGGCCGGCCGGGTCGCCCCGGCCGGCGCCGGCCTCACAGGGTTGGAAGCGGATCCATCGGCATGTCGAGGTATTTCAGATGCAGCCGCTCCAGCTCGCCATTCATGGTGTTGAAGAAGATGAACCCGTCGAGCCAGCGCACCAGGTTCAGTTCGCCCATGCGGACGCCCATGTGGGCCGGGCTGCGCCGGATCACGAACTTGCGGTCGAACTCCTTGGTGGGGTTCTGCTTGGCCAGCGCCTGCGCGACGATGCTGTTGGTGGCGAACAGGTCCGCCTGACCCGACAGATAGGCCGCCGCCGCGGTGGCGTCGTCCTCGGTCCGCATCACGGTTGCCCTCGGGGCTGAGGCGGTGATGGAAAGTTCCTGCGTGGTGCCCTTGGCGGCGGCCACCCGCAGCGACCCGATGGTGGCGGGTCCGTCGACCTTGGCGGCCTTCGCGCCGTAGACCGCCAGGAAGGTGTTGGCGTAGGGCGCCGTGAAGGTGATCTGCTTGGCGCGCTCCGGCGTCAGGCCCATCACCGAGATCACGATGTCGACCTTGTCGGTGAGCAGGAACGGGATGCGGTTGGCACCCGTAATCTGCTGCAGTTCGGCCTTCACGCCGAGTGCCTTGCCGACCATTTCGGCCAACTCGATGTCGAAGCCGACCGGGTTACGGTTGGCGTCCTGCGATCCGAACGGCGGCGCGTCGAGTGGCACGCCGATTCGGACCACTCCCTTCGACAGGATGTCCTGGAGCCTGTCGGCTTGCGCCGGCCCGCCCGCCATCACGCCAAGTGCCAGTGCGGCCGCGGCGGCAATCCACTTCCTCATCTTACCCTCCCTCTCCGTTCCCCTCAGTGCAGGACTGCACCGAGAAAGGTCTCAAGCTCGGCCGTGCGCGGGGCGGCGAGCGTCGTGTCGGCGCGCCCCTCCTCCCAGATCCGGCCGGCATGCATGAACACCACCCGCGAGCCGAAGCGTCGGGCAAAGCCGATCTCGTGCGTCACGAGGATCATCGTCATGCCGCTGCGGGCCATGTCCTCCAGCACCTTCAGCACCTCGCCCGTCAGTTCCGGGTCGAGCGCCGAGGTGATCTCGTCGAACAGCATCAGCTTGGGCTGCATCGCCAGCGACCGGGCAATGGCGACGCGCTGCTGCTGGCCACCCGAGAGCTGGTCCGGATAGGCGTCGATCTTGTCCTCGAGGCCGACCCGCTGCAGCACGTCGCGGGCGATCTCGCGGGCCGCGGCCTCGCTCATTCCCTTGGTGACAGTGGGAGCCAGGGTGATGTTGCGCGCCACCGACAGATGCGGAAACAGGTTGTAGCTCTGGAAGACGATGCCGACCCGCTGGCGCAGCCGGCGCAGGTCGGTCGCCTTGTCGCCGACCGTTTCTCCGTCGACCACGATGCGCCCCGCCTGGATCGGCTCCAGCCCGTTGATGCAACGCAGTAGCGTGCTTTTGCCGGACCCGGAGCGGCCGATGACGGCGATGATCTCACCCGGCTCGACGTTGAGCGATACGTCGTCGAGGACGGTCAGGCTACCGTAGCGTTTCGTGACCGAGGTAATCTCAACCAGCGGCATGCGCCTTCCTTTCGAGCCGATGGCTCCACTGTGACAGCGGGAAGCAGAGCAGGAAATACAGGAACGCCACCGTCATGTAGACGGCGAACGGACGGAAGGTCGACGCGGTGGTGAGTTGGCCCTCGCGGGTCAGCTCCACAAAGCCGATGGTTGCCGCCAAAGACGTGTTCTTGATCAGCTGTACCAGAAAGCCGACCGTCGGTGGCGTGGCGATGCGGACCGCCTGCGGCACGATGATCCAGCGCAGCTGCTCGCCGAAGCCGAGCCCCAGTGCCGCCCCGGCCTCCCACTGGGTTTTCGGGATCGCCTGCAGGGCGCCTCGCCAGATCTCACCAAGGAAGGCCCCGCCATAGATGGAGAAGGCCAGCGCCGCGGCGATCCACGGCAGCACCGGCAGCCCGACGATCGCCAGGCCGAAATAGAACACGAACAGCCAGACGAGCAGCGGCGTGCCCTGCACGACCTGCACATACCCGACCGCGAGCCAGCGCAGCGGTGCGAAGGGCTGCACCCGCAGCACCGCGATCACCAGACCCACGGCCCCGCCGCCCAGGAACGCCACGGCGGTCAGCAGCAGCGTCCAGCGCATCGCCGCGATCAGGTAGAGGACGTCGATCCATCCGAACTCCCTGATCATCGCCGGCCGAACGCCACGACATAGACCGCCGAAAAGGCGACCCGGAACGCCAGGGACAGTGCGAGATAGAGCGCGCCGACGACCGCGTAGACCTCGAAATCACGGAATGTCCGCGACTGGATGATCGAGCCGGTGTGGAAAAGGTCCTGCACCGAGATCTGCGATGCGATGCTGGTCGCCAGCATCAGCAGGATGAACTGGCTGGCGAGTGCAGGGTACATCAGCTTGAGGGCCGGGAAGAGCACGACATAGCGGAACACCTGGAAGCCGGAGAGGCCGAGTGCGTGGCCGGCCTCCACCTGCGTACGCGGCACGGCCTGCAGGCCGGCACGCACGATCTCGGTGGCGTAGGCGCCCAGATTGATTGTCAGGCTGATCACCGCGGCGGTGGTCGCATCGAGCCTGAGCCCCAGCCCCGGCAGGCCGAAGAAGACGATGAACAGCTGGATCAGCAGTGGCGTGTTGCGGATCACCTCCACATAGGTGGCGATGGCAGCCCGCACTGGCCTCGGTCCATAAAGGCGCCCGGCGGCGCAGGCCACCCCGATCGCCAGACCCAGCACCATGGTGACGACAGACAGGCTGAGCGTCATGACGACGCCCTCCATCAGATAGTCCCAGGCGGCGAAAACATCACGAAAACGGAACGTGTAATTCATCGCGACCGAGTCCCGGCACGCGGCAGCGGTCCGCCGGCTCTGCCGTTCGGCGTGGCTCCGAAGCTCCGGCCAGCTGCGCCCATGCGAGGCTCCCGCCCGGGGCACGCTTCCCTGATCCGAGAATCAGAAAGCTTTGCACCCACATTTACCGGGTGAAGGCCCGTGAGCAAAAGATTGACCGCGTGGACGGGGCTTTGCAAGCCCTTGTCCCGACCTTGGCGGCCGGATGGCTCTGAGGTCGGCAAGATCGGAACGGCGCGTGCCGGGCTCTCTGAGGTTGTCCGGATCGAGGCACACCTGTCCGGTCGTGCTCGCTGGAAATCAAGACGCCGGCCCGATCACGTCATCTTCTGGGGGCAACGGGTGGCTGCCATCCGGCATTTCCGACACCGTCGCTGGCATCTCGGCGAGGTTTTCTTGAAGATGAGTGGTGAAAGGCAATGCCTGGGTTCGATGATCTCGTCGATGCGCGGCAGGTGGAGTGGGAGCCGACCCAGATTACGTCGGGCCTGGCGGCGCTCCCGTTGTGGCGAGGCCGTCACCGGGGCCTGCGCAGGCGCGTCATGAGCGGGCGCGGGCGGCGGGCCGAGATCGCCGAACTCAAGATCAAGCTGG
>JBEIIL010000203.1:0-3582 GCA_040380755.1 Methylobacteriaceae bacterium
TAGTCGCGATAAAGCCGGGCGAGAAGCGGTTGTCCGGTAAGGATTTCGACGGTCCTCACCAGCCCGCGCTGCAGCAGCGGCATGCTGGGGTCCGCATAGCTGAACGACGTCATGCTCCCTCCCATCGCGGGACTTACGCCGCGAGGGCGGCCCACGCCAGCGCATGGAACCGACGCGCTACGCCTGCCATGCGACAGGACGGTGACGTGTTTGCGGGAATATTTGCAATACGTAAAGCCCTGTCATCAAATCGAAGCGGGAATCGGATTGTGGTGGGATCGTTTTTCCGGAGCCGGCGCATGACTCAGCTACGCACCCTTGCGAGCAGCGATGCCACAACCGTGGCCCTGGCTCGCGATTCGGGACTTGCGCGCGCTGTCGAGGCCCCGTTCCACATCCTGATCGCGACCGACGCCTGGCGCCCGCAGATCAACGGCGTTGTTCGGACGCTCGAAGGCCTCGCCGAAGAGGCTCCCCGTCACGGCACCCAGATCAGCTTCCTGACCCCTGAAGGTTACCGCTCGATCCCGATGCCGAGCTACCCGGAGATCCGCCTGTCATTGGCGGGTCCCGGCGCCATCGCCCGCCGGATCGAAGAGGCACGCCCCGACGCGATCCATATTGCGACAGAAGGGCCGATCGGCTTCTGGGTCCGGCGCTACTGCATGCAGCGCAAGATCCAGTTCACGACCTGCTACCACACCCGCTATCCGGAATATCTCGCAGCCCGGCTGCCGGTTCCGCTGTGGGCGACCTATGGCTGGCTGCGGCGGTTCCACAATGCAGCGGCCGCCACCATGGTGGCGACCTCAGCGCTGGAGGCGGAACTTGCCGCGCATGGTTTCAACCGTTTGGTGCAGTGGAAGCGCGGCGTCGCCGTCGAGGAGTTCAGCCGCGGACGACAGGGAACCCTGCGCCTGCCGCGTCCGATTTTCCTGTGCGTGGCGCGGGTCGCGGTAGAAAAAAATATCGACGCGTTCCTGGCTCTCGACCTGCCGGGCACGAAGGTCGTGGTCGGCGACGGTCCGGCCCGGGCCGACCTTGAGGCCCGCTTTCCGCAGGCCGTATTCCTGGGCGTGAAGGCAGGACGCGACCTGGCGGACGTGTACGCGTCGTCCGACGTGCTGGTGTTTCCCAGCCGCACTGACACCTATGGCCTGGTGCTGCTCGAGGCGCTGGCCGCCGGCGTGCCGGTGGCGGCCTATCCGGTGACGGGCCCCCGTGAGGTTCTCGCCAATTCCGAGTGCGGCGTAATGGCTGACAACCTGCAGTTTGCCGCGCTCGCCGCCCTCGCGATCCCCCGCGACGCCTGCAAGGCCTTCGCGGCACGCCATACGCTGGCTGACAGCACCCGCTCGTTTATCCAGAACGTCCAAACGGCTCTGGTCCACGCATCAGCCTGAACCATCCCCGATCTCCGGATCAGACCTGAAGACCGTCTCAGGCTGCCGTAGGCAAGCGGACGGCGCGCCCGGTCTCGCCACGGCCGGTCATGCGGACCTCGGCCGGGGTGGTCCAGCGGATCAGTTCGAGCCGCCCGTCGAAATGCTCGACGACCGCCGAGCAGGACTCGACCCAGTCGCCCGTGTTCACATAGTCGACGCCATCAATGACCTTGAAGGCCGGATGGTGGATATGGCCGCAGATCACGGCGTCCGCCTTGTGACGGGCGGCCTCGGCCGCAACCGCCTGCTCGAAGGCGCCGATGAAGTTCACCGCGCGCTTGACCTTCTGCTTGCTCCACGCCGAGAACGACCAGTAGGACAGGCCGAGGCGCCGACGAACCCAGCTGATATGGGTGCTGAGCCAGATCGCGAAATCATAGGCCCAGTCGCCCAGCAGGGCGAGCCACTTCACGTGGCGCACGACGATGTCGAACTTGTCGCCGTGCAGGACCAGGATGCGGCGCCCGTCCGCCGTCTGGTGAACCGTCTCCTCGACGATCTCGATGCCGCCGAAGCTTGAGCCCGCATAGTCGCGCAGGAACTCGTCGTGATTGCCCGGGACATAGATGATCTTTGTGCCCTTGCGCACCTTGCGCAGCAGCTTCTGCACCACGTCGTTGTGCTTCTGCGGCCAGTACCAGCCAGCCTTCAGGCGCCAGCCATCGACGATGTCGCCCACGAGGTAGATCGTCTCGGCCTCGCAATGCTTGAGGAAGTCGAGAAGCAGTTCCGGCTGGCAGCCCTTCGTGCCCAGATGAATGTCGGACAGGAACAGCGTGCGGACGTCCAGGGAGGTCGGCTGGCTCACGGGGCCCTCGCATCTCGAAGAGATCTTGTGCCCACCAATACGATTCCCCTGTCATTGAGATGACAGAAGCGAGAATGGACCGCTTCCGCGGCGTCGTGGGTCGCAAGCTGATGACCGGGGAGCACAATTCCGGGAGCAACGAGGCTTCATCCCGCCGTCACCTGCCGAGGCTACGCCAGCATCATCACGGAGGATGGCGATGCGGCTTCTGCAGATCTCGGACACGCACCTCTCGGCCCGTCACGACGCCTTCCGCGACAATGCCGAGGCCTTCGCCAGCTGGGTCGCATCCCAGCATGCTGACCTTGTCGTCCATTCCGGCGACCTCGCCATGGACGGCGCGGGCGACGCGGCCGACCTGCATCATGCGATGGACTGGATTCGCTCCCTCGACAGGGAGGTGCTGATCGTCCCCGGCAACCACGATGTCGGCGACACGGCGGCCATTCGACCCGACCAGACCGTTGACGATGCGAGGCTTGCCGCCTGGCGCGACATCGTCGGCCCCGACCGCTGGGTGAGGGACGCGGCAGGATGGCGGCTGATCGGCCTCAACGCCATGCTGCTGGGCAGCGGCCATGCCGAGGAGGAACACCATTTCGACTGACTGGCCGAAGCCCTCGACCATGGCGGCCCGATGGCGCTGGTGCTGCACAAGCCGCTGTTCATCGACCATCCCGACGAGGAGCCGCGCGGCTACTGGACGGTCCTGCCCGAGCCGCGGCGGCGGATCCTGTCGCTGATGGCCGGTCGACCGGTCCAGTTCGTGGCATCCGGGCATTTGCACATCCGCCGCGCCCTGCGCCGCGGCGCCGTCGATCACGTCTGGGGCCCGGCCTCGTCCCTCGTCGTCGGCGCCATGCAGGAAGAGCTTGGCGGCGAGCGCCTGCTGGGCGCCATCGGCTACGACCTGGCTGCCGATGCGGCCTCCCACGCCTTTTTGCGCCCCGACGGGCTGCGCGATGCACTCCTGCTGGTCGGTGATCATCAGCATAGCAGGCGTGCCGTCGAGAGCTGCAATGACCAGCCGGTTGTCACGGCCGAGGCTGCTGATGCGGTCGATGGAGCGTGCCATCTCGCCGAGTTCGTCGGCGCGGTCGCGTCCGGGAATCACGACATCGCGCCGCCCCTCGCGGATCTTGCCGATGGCGGCAGCCATCTGGACGATCGGACGGGACATGCGACGCGCGAGCGCCAAAGTGAGGCCGATCAGGATGCTGACCGCCGCCGCGGAGGCGCCGGCGATCTGCCAGCCCATCCGGTCGGCCAGCGCCGTGATCTCCGAGCGATCGATCCGGGCAAGGACGGCCCAGTCGCGGCCAAACACGA
>JBEIIL010000204.1:0-3487 GCA_040380755.1 Methylobacteriaceae bacterium
GCGGCGGCGCTCGACGCCCGCATGATCGCGGCAGGGCGCGAAGCGCGGGCCGTGGTCGACGCGGCAGGCATCGCGGTGGAGCGCACCGAGGTGCTGTATGAGCTCGACATGCACTATGTGGGCCAGACCCATACGGTCAGCGTACCGCTGCCGGTGCAGCTCGGGCCGGAGGGTACGGGCATCGACGCAGCGATCATCCACGAGGCCTTCGAGACCGCCTACCGGGGGCAGTTCAGCCGCCTGCTGCCGGGCATCCCAATGCGCATCGTGTCGCTGCGCACTGCCGCAGTGGGGCGGCGACCGGCCTTCGATTTGGCCGCCCTGGCGCCGGCTGCCGGCGGCAGCCTCGCAGCGGCCAGGCAGGGAACGCGGCCAGTGTGGTTCCATGGCGGGTGGCATGACACGGCGGTGTGGTCACGGCTGGACCTTCCCGTGGGGGCGGTGGTCGAAGGGCCGGCGATCCTCGAGCAGCCCGACGCGACCACAGTCGTCGATCCGGGCCTGGCGGCGACGGTCGACCCGCTCGGCAATCTGGTGATCCGGAGGACATGATGGAGGCCGGCCATTCGATGGCGCAGACCGCATTGCTGCTGTGCGACCTGCAAAACGATTTCATCCATCCGGACGGCGCCTATGGGCGCGCCGGCCAGACCGCACCGGCCATCGCTGCCTTGCCGGCACGGCTGAAGCCGCTGGTCGCGGCGATGCGCGAGCGCGGCGGGTGGATTGTCTCCACCCATTTCACCCTGGTGCCCGGCAAGGGCGGTGCGCCGATGATCCAGCCGCATCTCCAGGCGCTGCGGCCATTCCTGGCAGCGGGTGACTTCGTGCCGGGAACGTGGGGACACGCGCTGGTCGACGACCTCGCGCCGGCCGACCTCACGGTGGAGAAGGTGGCGTATTCGGCGTTCTACATGAGCCGGCTGGAGTGGGTGCTGCGCAAGGCCGGCATCACCCGGCTCTACGTCGCCGGCATCGTCACCAATGGCGGCGTCGCCTCGACGGTGCGGGACGCGCATGTGCGCGACTTCGCGGTGACCGTGCTGGCCGATGGTTGTGCGGCGTTCTCCGAGCAGGTGCACGAGGAGGCGCTCGCCGGTTTGCGACCGGTCGCGCCGATCGTCACCATCGCCGACGGGCTGGCTGCGGTGAGCACATCGTGAGCCGCGTGCTGCCAGCGGCCCGCGTGGTGTTCGACGCGGCCATCGGCGTCGCGGTGGTGGGGGGTGGCGCGGCAGGAGCCTGTGCCGCTCTGGCGGCAGCCGAAGCCGGCGCCGAGGTCGTGATCCTCGAGCGTGATGCGCTGCCGCGCGGCTCGACGGCGCTGTCGGCAGGGTTGGTGCCCGCCGCCGGCACCCGTTTCCAGCAAGCCTGCGGCATCGCCGATGACGCTGACGGCTTCGCTGCCGACATCCAGCGCAAGGCCGGCGGGGTCGCCGACCCGGCCATCGTGGCGCTGGTCACCCGGCAGGCCGGACCGACGATCGAATGGCTGGCCGATGCGCACGGGCTGCCGTTCTCGGTGATCGATGATTTCGACTATCCGGGCCACGGCGCCCGGCGGATGCACGGGCTGCCGAGCCGCTCCGGTGCCGAACTGATCGACCGCCTGCAACGGGCCGTCGAAGCGGCCGGGGTGCCCGTGCTGATTGGGGCGACCGTCGACGTGCTCTATGCCGATCCAGATGGCCGTATCCGCGGGCTCGGCTACGTGCGGCCCGACGGCACACGCGAGACGCTGGCCACGGACGCCGTGGTGCTGGCCTGCAACGGCTATGGGGGTGATCCGGCGCTCGTGCGACAGCACATTCCCGAGATGGAGGGCGCGCTGTATTTCGGGCACCCGGGCAATCGCGGCGATGCCGTGCGGTGGGGCGAGGCGCTCGGCGCCTCGCTGCGGTTCATGTCGGGCTACCAGGGCCACGGCTCGGTGGCGCATCCGCACGGCATCCTCATCACCTGGGCGGTGATCATGGAGGGCGGTGTCCAGGTCGATGCCGCGGGCCGGCGGTTCTCGGACGAGACGCACGGCTATTCCGAGCAGGCGGCCGTGGTGCTGCGCGAGGCTGGCGGCGTGGCATTCGACATCTTCGACGCGCGGATCGCCGGAATCGCCCGGCAGTTTGAGGATTTCCGCCTCGCCGAAGCGTCCGGCGCCGTGATCTCGGCCGCAGATGCAGAGGGCCTGGCGGAGGCATTGCACCTGCCCGTAGGGGCGCTGCGCGAGACCCTCGATGGCGTGGCAGCCATGAAGGCCGACGGTCTCACCGACCGGTTCGGCCGGTGCTTCGCCGGCGCGCCAACGCTGGTCCCGCCCTATTGCGGGGTGAGGGTGACCGGGGCGCTGTTCCACACCCAGGGCGGCCTCGCCGTCGATACCGACGCACGGGTGCTGCGCGCCGACGGGTCGTCCCTGCCGAACCTGTTCGCCGCGGGGGGAGCGGCCGCTGGTGTGTCAGGGCCAACTGCGGCCGGCTATCTGTCCGGCAACGGGCTGCTCACAGCGACTGTTCTAGGCCGGATCGCAGGGAGCGCGGCCGCGAAGGGCTCGCCGCAGGGCAAGTCCGCCCAAGGCTGAGCCTGCCGGCCTTGCCGCCTAGTCTTCAACGTGTCTGTTTCGTCGTCGTGTCCGTCTCTTCGTCATGTCCACGTCTTTGTCGTGTCCTCGGACGGCTGGCACGAGCGACGTTCAGTGCGCGGCAGGCGCGGACGGCGGGGCGGCGGCCGGCGGATCCTGCGGACGGCGCTGGCCGAACAGCCCGTGGGCCCACTCCCGGAACTCCTGAGCCAGCCGATACAGGCCCGGGATGAGGAAGATGCCAAAGATGGCTGCCGCCATCATGCCGCCGAACACCGCCGAGCCAACGGCCTTGCGGCTGGCGGCGCCCGCGCCTTCGGCGATGACCAGAGGAACAAGGCCGAGGATGAAGGCGAAGCTCGTCATCATCACCGCGCGGAAGCGCAGGTGGGCGGCGTCCAGCGCCGAGTCGGTGATCGACTTGCCTTGCCGGCGCGCCTCCATGGCGAATTCGAAGACCAGAATGGCGTTCTTGGCGGCCAGCGCAGCCAGCACGACGAGGCCGATCTGGGCGTAGAGATTGTTGTCGAGCTTCATGAACAGCAGGAAGCCCAGGGCACCCGCGATGGCGATGCCGACCGACAGCATCACGCCGAGCGGCAAGGTCCAGCTCTCATAGAGCGCAACGAGGAACAGGTAGGCAAACAGCAGCGACAGGGCGAAGATGAATGCGGTCTGGCCACTGGCCTGCTTCTCCTGCAGGGCGGTGCCCGTCCAGGCAAAGCCGAAACCGTCCGGCAGCGTTTTCGACGACACGGCTTCCATCGCGGCCAACGCCGTGCCGGAGGCGACGCCGGGCGCCGGCTCGCCCATGATCGTCAGCGAGCGCTGGTTGTTATAGCGGATGATCGAGGCGGGTGCGACGCGCAGCACCGACGAGGCCACGGCGCGCAACGGCACCATGTCGCC
>JBEIIL010000205.1:0-3451 GCA_040380755.1 Methylobacteriaceae bacterium
ACCATGCGCCGGGCCTGCGGCGGCGGCCTGAAGCTGTTCGTCTCGGCCTTCATCGAGATCATCATGTCGGCGCTGCTGGCGCCGATCCTGATGCTGATCCAGTCGGGCGCGGTGTTCCAGATCATCGCCGGCCGCGACACCGGCTGGAATCCGCAACGCCGCGACGACGGCTCGATCCCCTTCCGCGACATCGTCCGCCGCCACCGCTCGCATATGGCGCTCGGCATCGTCACCGGCGTCTCGGCCTTCATGATCGCCCCGTCGCTGTTTGGCTGGATGTCGCCCACCATCCTCGGACTGGTGCTGGCAATCCCGATCTCGGCTGCCTCCGGCCAGTTGTCCATCGGCCTGGCCCTGAAGCGCGCCGGCCTGCTGCTGACCCCGGAAGAAACCGATCAGCCCGCCATCGCCCGGCGCGCCAACGCCCTGACACGTGAATGGGCCACCTACAATTTCGACGACGCGGAGCCGCTCGCGACCCTGCACGCCGATCCTGTGCTGCGCGGCCGGCACGAGACGATGCTGCCGACCGTCGAGCGCCGTCGCCGCGGCGAGGTCGACCGCGACAGTGTCGCTGCCGCCGCAAAGCTCACCGATGCGGAAACCATCACCGAGGCGGTCGAATGGCTCGCCGGCAAGGAGATCACCATGGTGCTGCAGGACCGCGCTTTGCTCGGTCTGCTGGCCGGCCTCAGGCCGGCGGCAGAGGCCGCCGGGACGGCAGAGGCTGCCTGACCCGCGACCGCCCCGCGACGGCGGACCGCGGCCTCGCCTATTGACCGGCCCACCCCACCCCTTTAGGCAGGGGCCGTGCGCGGGCGCCGAGCCCCACCGACAGGGAAACTGACGGTGGGCCGGGGCCGCAGTGATTGGTTTCGCTGCGCATCGAGAGAGTTAGGACTGCTGCTGGCCTTCACGGCCAAAAGCGAGGACGGTGAGAGCTCGTAGCTCAGTTGGTAGAGCACGTGACTTTTAATCATGGGGTCATGGGTTCGAGTCCCATCGAGCTCACCATCTAAAACTCTGAAAATACGAACATATTTGACGCGGCTGCTTCCGGATAGTTATTCCGGCTGCAGCCGTGTCACCCCCTTGTCACCACCCGGGACGGTTTCGCGCGCCATCACCGCGACGACCTGGCGCCGTTGAGGCCCTGACGGCGGGCAAGCGACACCACCACCGCCCGGCCGCATATCCGGGAATAGGGTAAAAAGCCGTCCAAGCCGTCCAACCGTCCAAAAGCCCGCAATATCTGTGAAACGGCGTTCAACCTTGGACGCCGATTCACATCCATGGCGGCAGCCTGTGAGCGGACCAAATGTCCGACCGCTCAACGCGTCTGCACCGATCGGGATGCAGGCTGATGTCAAAAAACAGAAAAAATGAAGGAAAAATGGTGGGCGGTGACGGGCTCGAACCGCCGACCCTCTCGGTGTAAACGAGATGCTCTACCGACTGAGCTAACCGCCCTGGCGCGCCATTGTGTATGCCACGCGCGCGGGCCGACGCAAGAGATCCGAAGGCATTCTGTGGTGCCGGCCGCGGGCCTCAGGGGGCTTGCCTGGTCTCAATGTCTTGGCCGGACCGTACGATTGCCGGTCCGGCCGATCGCGGCCGCAGGGGCGGCCTTCCCGGCTCCGACAGAGCCGGGAACCACCTCAGTTGACGGCGGCCTTCAGACCGGCGCCGGCCTTGAACTTGGGCGCGTTCGACGCCTTCGTCTTGATGGTCTCGCCGGTGCGCGGATTGCGCGCCTCGCCGGCAGGGCGCTTGGTCACAAGGAAGGTGCCGAACCCGACGAGCCGGACTTCATCGCCCTTTTTCAGCGAGGCCGTGATGGTTTCGATGACCGCATCGACGGCGGCAGTGGCCTGGGTCTTGTTCAGGTCGGTCTGCTCCGCAACGGCAGCGACGAGATCGCCCTTGTTCATGGTTGTCTCCTTTTTTCGGTCACGTCGATTCGACCGACGCTGGCTGCGTTGTTCCAGTTCACGCCCTGCCATGCAAGGCGAGAGGGCGCCGAAGCCCTTTATTTTTCCCAAGATTCCCACGAAAAAGGCTCCCGGATTGCTCCGGGAGCCGTGTTGCATTGCACCCTCGGGACAGGTCAGTGAGCGACGATCCCCGTCGTGTCATCTTCCGGTCCGCGCGTTTTGACCGCGGTCAGGTCTTCTTCCCAGACAATCGGCTTGGGCTGACGGATGAGGGCGTGCTTGATCACTTCCTCCATCCGCGACACCGGCACGATCTCGAGGCCGTTGCGGACGCTGGCCGGCAAGTCGGCGAGGTCCTTGGCGTTCTCTTCCGGGATCAGGACCTTCTTGACGCCGCCACGCAGGGCGGCCAGCAGCTTCTCCTTCAAACCGCCGATCGGCAGGACCCGGCCACGCAGGGTGACCTCGCCGGTCATGGCGATGTCGTGGCGCACCGGGATGCCGGTAAGGACAGAGACGATCGCCGTCGCCATGCCGATGCCGGCCGATGGACCGTCCTTCGGGGTTGCACCCTCCGGGACGTGGACATGGATGTCACGCCGATCGAAAAGTGGCGGTTCAAGGCCGAAGTCGATCGCCCTCGAGCGGACATAGGACGCTGCCGCCGAGATCGACTCCTTCATCACCTCTTTGAGGTTGCCGGTGACGGTCATCTTGCCACGGCCCGGCATCATTACGCCTTCGATGGTCAGCAGTTCGCCGCCCACCTCGGTCCATGCGAGGCCCGTCACCACGCCCACCTGGTCTTCCGTCTCGGTCTCGCCGTAGCGGAACTTGGGGACGCCCAGGTAGTCACCGAGGTTCTTGCCGTTGACCGGAATCTTGCGCTTCTTGGAGAGCAGGATCTCCTTGACTGCCTTTCGAGCCAGATTCGCCAGCTCGCGCGACAGGTTGCGGACGCCTGCTTCGCGCGTGTAGCGCCGGATGAGGGTGAGCAGGGCCTCGTCATCGATCTGCCACTCCTTTTCCTGCAGGCCATGCTTCTTGATGGCCTCGGGGATCAGGTGGCGGCGGGCGATCTCGAGCTTCTCTTCCTCGGTGTAGCCGGCAATGCGGATCACCTCCATGCGGTCCAGCAGCGGAGGCGGGATGTTGAGCGTGTTGGCGGTCGTGACAAACATCACGTTCGACAGGTCGTAGTCGACCTCGAGGTAATGGTCA
This sequence comes from Methylobacteriaceae bacterium, assembly GCA_040380755.1. Lineage (GTDB taxonomy): Bacteria > Pseudomonadota > Alphaproteobacteria > Rhizobiales > Beijerinckiaceae > Alsobacter. The sequence continues at coordinate 3,156 of JBEIIL010000205.1, forward strand.
TTGAACGTGTTGTTCTGCTCAGGGTCGAGCACCTCCAGCAGGGCCGAGGACGGGTCACCGCGGAAATCCATGCCCATCTTGTCGATCTCGTCGAGCAGGAAGAGCGGGTTCTGCGTCTTGGCCTTGCGCATCGACTGGATGACCTTGCCGGGCATCGAGCCGATATAGGTGCGCCGGTGGCCCCGGATCTCGGCCTCGTCGCGGACGCCGCCAAGCGACATGCGCACGAATTCGCGACCGGTCGCCTTGGCGATCGACTTGCCGAGCGAGGTCTTGCCCACGCCGGGCGGGCCGAC
>JBEIIL010000206.1:0-3426 GCA_040380755.1 Methylobacteriaceae bacterium
ATCCGGGTTCCGGCGGCGAGATCAACGCGGTCCTGCGCCGGGTCGACGCTGGCGCCGGCGCGGTAGTCCTCGCAGGTGGCGTGGATCCGGTCGGGGTTGTTGAAGAACGCCCGGTAGTGCGCCAGCGCCCGCGGGTCAAAGCCCGACAGGTCCTTGGCCGTGGTCCAGCTCGCCAGCGTGTGGTCGAGCCAGGGCAGCGGATCGGCGGTCAAAAGCCGCTCCGGCACCGGCTCGGGCTGCGCCAGGAAGCTCCAGTGGTAGACCTGCAGGGCGCGCCTGGCATCCATTGTGTCCCACATCGTAGCGGTCGGCATGATGTCGAGCAGCGCGAGCCGCTCGACCCGCCCCGGATGGTCCAGCGCGAGCCGGTAGGACACCCGCGCGCCGCGATCATGGCCCACCACCGCAAAGCGCGCATGGCCGAGCGCGTGCATCACCGCCACCGCGTCCTGCCCCATGGCACGCTTGGAATAGGTGTCCGTGCCGCCGTCACCCTTGGGCGCGCTCGACCAGCCATAGCCGCGCAGGTCCATGGCGACGACGGTGAAATGCTCCGCCAGCGCCGGCGCCAGCCGGTGCCACATCACATGCGTCTGAGGAAATCCGTGCAGCAGCAGCAGCGGCTGGCCCTTGCCGCCCGAGCGGGCGAAGATCTTGCCGATCTCGACGGGGATCCAGTGGCTCTGGAAGCCGGGGAACAGGTCGGCGAGATCGGTCATGGCACACCGCAGCGCTGGGGGAGGGCAGGGCGGAGCCGTGGATCCGGCCCCGCACCGGGACCCACGATACGGATTTCGCGGCGGCCGTCACCCCAGCGAGAGCAGCCGTGCAGGCAGGCAGGCCGGTCGAGCCCTCAGGACAGGGCTCGCCAGCCGATATCGCGGCGGCAGAAGCCCTCCGGCCAGGCGATGGCGTCGACGCCCGCATAGGCCCGCTGCCGGGCTTCCGCCAGGTCGGCGCCCAGCGCCGTGATGGCGAGCACGCGGCCACCGCGGGCCTCCAGCGTGCCGTCGGGCCGTCTTGCGGTGCCGGCATGGTAGACCGTGACGCCTGGCAGCCGGCCGGCGGCCGCGACGCCGTCGATCGTGCTGCCGGTCTCCGGCGTACCCGGGTATCCGCGCGCCGCCATCACCACGGTGAGCGCCGCCGCGTCGCGCCAGACGGGCGTCACCTGGTCGAGCCGGCCTTGCGCGGTGGCCAGCAGCAGCTCCACCAGGTCGGACTGCAGGCGCGGCATCAGCACCTCGCATTCCGGATCGCCGAGGCGGACATTGTATTCGATCAGCATCGGCCCTTCGGCGGTGATCATCAGCCCGGCGAAGAGCACACCGCGGAACGGCGTGCCGCGGGCCGCCATGGCGGCGACGGTGGGGCGGATGATCCGTGCCATCACCGCCTCGGCCACCGCCGGCGTCACCACGGGGGCGGGCGAATAGGCGCCCATGCCGCCGGTGTTCGGGCCGGTGTCGCCCTCGCCGACCCGCTTGTGGTCCTGCGCCGAGGCCAGCGCCACCGCATGGGTTCCGTCGACCAGGGCGAAGAACGACGCCTCCTCGCCGACGAGGCAGTCCTCGATCACCACCTCGGCCCCGGCGGCGCCGAGGCCGCCGGCAAACATCATGGCGACGGCAGCCTCGGCCTCGGCCACGCTCTGCGCCACGACAACCCCCTTGCCGGCCGCCAGCCCGTCCGCCTTCACGACGATGGGGGCACCGCGGTCGCGCACATAGGCGGTTGCGGCGGCCGTATCGGTGAAGCGCGCGAAGGCAGCCGTTGGGATGCCAGCCTCGCGGCACAGCTCCTTGGTGTAGGCCTTCGAGCCCTCCAGCTGTGCTGCAGCTGCCGACGGCCCCAGGGCGGCGATGCCGGCGGCGGTGAGCGCGTCGACGAGTCCCGCCACCAGCGGCGCCTCGGGGCCGACGACGACGAAGCCGACGCCCATCGTGTGGCAGAACGCCACCACGGCGGCGTGGTCGGCCACGTCGACCACCACATTGGTGCCGACCTCGGCGGTGCCCGGGTTGCCAGGGGCGCAGAACAGGGCGGAGCAGCGCGGGCTTTGCGCCAGGGCCACGGCCAGCGCGTGCTCGCGGCCGCCGGAGCCGACGAGAAGGATCTTCATGGGTGACCTCCGGGGCAGGTGTCCGACGCCCCGTCCTACGCAGAGTCCGTGCCGCAGGCCACCGGTTTTCGTCCCTCCCGCTCTGCGTGTGTCCGGGCTGTGCTGGCGGCGATTCCCGCTCTAAGGTCCGCGCCATGACAAAAGATGCCGTGACACGAGACACGACGCCACACGACACGGCCGGCAATCTTCCCGAGTGGTCGGTCAGCGAACTCTCCGGCGCCCTGCGCCGGACGCTGGAGGATGCCTATGGCCAGGTCCGCGTCCGCGGCGAGCTCGGCGGCGTCAAGCGCCACTCCTCCGGCCATGTCTATCTCGACCTGAAGGACGAAAAGAGCAGCCTCGCCGCGGTGATCTGGCGCGGCGTCGCCGCGAAGCTGCGGTTCCAGCCCGAGACCGGCATGGAGGTGATTGCGTCCGGCAAGATCACCACCTTCGCCGGCCAGTCCAAGTACCAGCTGATCATCGAGAGCCTCGAGCCTGCCGGCATCGGCGCGCTGCTGGCGCAGATCGAGGAGCGCAAGCGCCGGCTCGACGCCGAGGGCCTGTTCGCGCCGGACCGCAAGCAGCTGCTGCCCTATCTGCCCGCCGTCATCGGCGTCGTCACCTCGCCGACGGGTGCGGTGATCCGCGACATCCTGCATCGCCTGGCTGACCGGTTTCCCCGCCACGTGCTGGTCTGGCCGGTGCGGGTACAGGGCGAGCTTTGCGCGCCGGAGGTGACCGCGGCGATCCGCGGCTTCAACGCGCTGCCGGAGCACGGCCCCATTCCCCGCCCGGACCTGATCATCGTCGCCCGCGGCGGCGGTTCGATCGAGGATCTCTGGGGCTTCAACGACGAGGCGGTGGTGCGCGCCGCCGCCGACAGCCTGATCCCGCTGATCTCCGCTGTCGGCCACGAGACCGACTGGACCCTGATCGACTATGCCGCTGACCGCCGCGCGCCGACGCCGACGGGCGCCGCCGAAATGGCGGTTCCGGTCCGCTCCGAGCTGATGGCGCAGAGCGGCGACCTCGCCCGCCGGCTCGCGGCCGGCATCGTCCGCCTGCTCGAGAGACGTCGGGTCGACCTGCGCAGCGTCGCCCGCGCGCTGCCGGATTCTGCCGCGCTGCTGGCTGCCCCGCGCCAGCGCGTCGATCTCGCGGCGGGACGCCTCGGGCCGGTGCTGCTGCTCGGCATGCGCCGTCACGAGCTGCGGCTATCCGAGCTGCGCCGCCGCCTTCAGCGCCTGTCGCCGCAGGCGCGGCTCGCCGGACTGCGCGGCCGTCTCGACGGGCTCGCCAGCCGGCTGGCGGCGGCGCGG
>JBEIIL010000207.1:0-3291 GCA_040380755.1 Methylobacteriaceae bacterium
GTGTCGTGGATGTTGTTGTAGGAGAGCTGCTTGCCCTGCAGCTGGCGGGCGCTGGCGACGCCGCGACGCTGCTCGGCGGTGCGGTAGAAGCCGGCCGCCTGGTGCGGGTTCTCGCCATAGCGCATCGGCTCGGCCAGGCTGCCGCCCAGGGCGCGGTAGGTCGGGGTGGTCTCGCCAAGCTCGGCCATGAACCAGGTCGAGATGGCGGCGTCGTAGGCCGCCGTGCGCGCATAGGCTTTGGCCGCCAGGCGGCGCCGGGTGGTCAGGGTCGTGAACCCGCCTGTGGCCGCCATTTCGGCGGCGATTGCCGCGTAGTCGGCGAGATCGACGACAACGGCCACGTCGTCATGGTTCTTGGCGGCGGCGCGAATCATGGCCGGCCCGCCGATATCGATGTTCTCGATGCAGTCCGCCGGGCTGCGGCCGGCCGCGACCGTCGCCTCGAACGGGTAGAGATTGACCACCAGCAGGTCGATGGCGGCAATGCCGTGGGCCAGCATGGCGGCCTCGTGCTCGGGATTCTCGCGGATGGCCAGCAGGCCGCCATGCACCTTGGGGTGCAGGGTCTTGACGCGACCGTCCATCATCTCGGGAAACCCGGTGAGGTCAGTGACGTCGACGACCGGCAGGCCCGCATCGGCCAGGGCCTTGCGGGTGCCGCCGGTGGAGACCAATTCGACGCCGGCACCATGCAGCGAGCGGGCAAAGTCGACGAGGCCGGCCTTGTCGGACACGGAAAGGAGGGCGCGGGAGACGCGCCGCAGATCGCTCGCCATCGGTCACCTGTTGGTCATGGCCGGGAATGCGGGCGCGATAGCACGAACGCGGCGCACGCGAAACCGCGCCGGCGGTGCGGTCGCGGTCAGGCCAGGGGCAGCTCGGCGTCCGGCTCGGGTTCGGGCGCCTGCGCCTTGGCGGTCGGGGCGACCTTGCTGAAACTCCACGTCACCGATGGGGTCGACCGGAACCCGCCCGAGACCGTGAGCTGCTCGGTGCGCCGCGCGCCGTCCGGCGCAGCGAAGAAGACGCTTTCCTCGACCGATACCGGCAGGCCGCCGGCTTCGAACGTCCAGACATGGCCGCCGGGCAGCACCAGAAGGGCGGCGCGACCGTCCGCGGTGCGGCTGGCGTTGACAGATGGATGAAGGTGAAAGCGCAGCATGAAGGCGTCCGGTGCCGCGCCGGCACGTCCGGCAACGGCCACGGCGAGACGGTCCTCTCCGGCCAGGCGGTCGCCGCTTCTGGCAAGCGTCAGCCTGCGGTGATGGATCACGCCGAACAGCGATCGATAGCCGTTGTGGCTGGTGACGAGCGACAAGGCCGGCGGGTCCGGCTCGCGGACCACCTCGCGCAGCATCGTCACCTCGCGCGGCCCGGCCAGGATGGGCGAGCCGAGCATGCCGACAAGGCCGCCGTCGGGTTCGACGAAACGACACGACGAGGTGTCGTTGACGATCAAGGTGGAGTGCGCGGCCGTCGTACGGGCGAGATGACGCCACTGCTCGGAGCCCGGTGGCGGGGCGCCGCAATTGACGACGATCCGGTGCGGGCCGTCGGACAATTCGAACGAGAGGCAGCCGGCATGCGCCCTCGCCGACATGGCCTGGGGCGGCGGGGCGCCGGCGTCCATCACCACCACGCAGCTGCGAGCCTGCAGCCTCTGGTAGCCCGAATGCAGGGCGTTCTCGATGGCCTGGGCGCGGGCGTCGCCATAGGCGAGCAGGGTCGCCAGGAGATCGATCGGCGTGGCGCTCATGCCGTTGAACAGCGCCAGGGAGCCGTCGCCGTGGCGGAACAACCGCAGCATCGGCATCATCCGGTCGATGGCGTTGAGCATGGCGCGGGGTGGCTCGACGCCCTGGTTGGCGTAGAGCTGGCGCAGTGGCAGCAGGTCGGTCAGCAGGTCCACCAGTGTGCGCGGGTTGCGCGCCACATGGCCGCCATCCGGCAGGATCTGCTGATCAAGTTCCTCGCCGAGCAGGCGCGCCGCGCGCCGCTGGACGGCCGGGGACGCGCCGGTGCACAGGGCGACGGAGGCCAGCGCGATGGCGGCGGCGAGACGACGTTCACCGTCGCCCTCGCGCGGCAACGCCTGGGCCAGGTGACCGGCCTGCCGGCCGATGGAGCGCATGAAGCGGCGGTAGAAGTCGCGGTCGGCGCCGTCGAGGATTACCGGTGACTGGCTGAGCCACGACAGCAGCCGGCGGGCGACGACGCCGGTCGTCCAGGCCGGGCCGCGCGGCCGGCGGCCGCAGGTCTCGATCCAGTCGTCCACCAGGGCGCGGGCGTTGGCGCGGGCCAGGGCCGAGTCGGCGGCGCGCAGATGGCGCAGCCAGCCAAACCCCATGAGCGCCTCGGCCCAGGCGGCGGAGGGCGGCGGCACCTCGAAAGGCGAGCGGCCGCCGGCGGCAACCACCTTGCCGGCAAAGGAGAAATAGCCGGCGTAGATGTCATTGGCGAGGGTCGGGTCAGCGGTGCGCAGGTCCTGCGGGGCGACCACCAGGCGCTCTGCCGTGCCGCCGCCGGTCCGCGACAGCCAGTGCAGGGGTGCCGCGAGCACATCGCGGACATGCTTCCCCCCGTGCCGGGCAAGGAGCCAGGCCAGCCGCCAGCGATCGCCGATCGCACGTGTCGTCAAGGCCGCTGCTGCTCCGGATGTCGTATGCGGGCCGGATGCGCCGCCGTTCATCGGTCATTAACCTTAGGCGGGACTCCGGCGAATTACTAAACTTGTCGCAATATTGGTTAACAGTGCCTTACCGCCGCAGCAACCGGGCGGCGTAGAAGCCGTCCATCCCAGCAAGCCGCGGCTCGTCGTTCGGCAGCATGTAGGGGAAGGTGCGCAGGTCGCCTTCGGCCGTCAGGGCCTCGGCGAGGCCGCCCACCTCCGCTGCAGTGACCGGATCGCGGGCGAGGCCGGGATCACGCTGCAGCAGGGCCTCGATCTGCGCCTCGCCCTCCTCGCGCTCCAACGAGCAGGTGCAGTAGACCAGCCGGCCGCCCGGCGCCAGCAGCGTCGCCGCCTTGTCGAGCAGCCGCCGCTGCAGTGCGACGAGCCGGCCGAGATCATCATCACCCTTGGTCCAGGCGACATCCGGGTGCCGTCGCAGCGTCCCCGTGGCGGAGCAGGGCGCGTCCAGCAGGACGGCCTCGAAACCGGTTTCAGCCAGCGTCAGGGCGTCGACGGGCCGCAGCTCCGCCTTGAGCCCCAACCGCTCGAGATTCTCGGCCACCCGGGCGAGGCGCGGCGCCGAGCGGTCGACAGCCGTCACGGTGGCGCCGGCGGCGGCA
>JBEIIL010000208.1:0-3202 GCA_040380755.1 Methylobacteriaceae bacterium
ACCCGCATGGCACGCTTGTCGCCGGTCGGCAGACGGCACTACGATCTGCGGACATTCCGGGGAGGATCCATCGTGACGCATTTACCGACGCGGCTCAGCCGTCGCCTTTTCGTGGCCAGCGCCGCCGCTGCCGTCGCCGCGCCCGCCGTCGTCCGGGCTCAGGCCCCCAGCCTGAAGGTCGGCGTGATGCTGCCGCGCTCGGGCTTCTTCGCCCAGGCCGGCCAGAGCTGCCATCGCGGCGCGCTGGCCGCCCCCAAGGTGCTCGCGGATCTCGGCTACAAGGTCGAGCTGGTCCATATCGATACGGAATCCTCCGCCGACGTGGCACGGACCCAGGCCGAGCGGGCCGTCAACGACGGCGTTCACTGCCTGATCGGGGCATTTGACAGCGGGCACACGCTCGCCATCGCCCAGGTGGCGGAACAGCGGCAGGTGCCGCTGATCTGCAACATTGCGGCGGCGCCGCAGATCACCGAGCAGGGCTACAAGTTCCTCGTCCGCAATTTCCAGACCGGCGGCCAGCTCGTCACCAACGGGCTGCGGCTGATGCGCGCCATCTCAGAGTCGACAAAGGTCGAGTTCAAGACCGCGGTGTTCCTGCATGCCAATGACACGTTCGGCACGGCGCAGCGCAGCGCCATGGATGCGATCTTTCCGCGCCAGAACATGCCGTTCCAGCTGGTGGAGAGCATCGCCTACGATCCCAAGGCGCAGGATCTGTCGGTCGAGGTGACCAAGATGCGATCGCTGAACCCTGACCTGGTGATGGTCGTGACCCGCGCGGGCGACGCCATCAAGCTGGTACGCGACATGGTGCGCCAGCGTTTCGAGCCGAAGGCGATCATCTCGCCCGGCTCGCCCGGCCTCTATGACGAGGAGTTCTACCAGGCGCTCGGCCCGCTATCGGACTACCTGATGTACAATCTGCCCTGGGCGAACCCGAAATCGGACATGACGCAGGCGCTGGAGGCCTCGTTCAAGGCGGCCAACCCGAACAACCGGTTCGCAGTCGACTGCTTCAACGCCGGCTTCACGTTCGAGGCGATCCTGGTGGCGGCCGACGCCTTCAAGCGCGCCGGTACGACGGCAGGACCGGCGCTGATGGAGGCCGTCAAGGCCACGAATATCGAAAAGCACGTGATGATCGGCGGGCCGATCACCTTCGATGCCAAGGGCAACAACCCCAATATCGGCTCGGCAGCCGTGCAGAACCGCAATCGCACCCCGACCGTGGTCCTGCCGTCCGACGTGGCTGCGGCTGCGGCGGTGCTGCCGATGCCATCCTGGCAGGGCCGCAGCTGAACAGGCCTGCCCGGCTCCACGACCCGCCCTGCCCGGCCGCGGTCAGCGAGTCCCGGCAGGGGGCGCAAACAGCAGTGCGGCCAGATCGCAGCCGGCCGCCTGCAGAGCCCTCGCATCTTCCGGGGCCGCGTCGAGCTTGTCGTCGATCGCCAGGTGGGCGCGTCCGTGTACCGTCGACCAGACAAGGTGCTCGAGCGCCAACCGGGCCGCCGGGTCGTCCAGGCCGCGGTAGGCTGCAGCGGGGCTGCAGAGGTCGGACAGCTGCCTGCGCGCCTCCCCGGACGACTGTTGCAGAGCAACATCGGTCCAGTCGAGGAGACCAGCCGAAAACATCAGCCTGAACAAGATGGGCTGCGCCCGTGCAAAGCCCAGATAGGCCTGTTCGGCAGCGCGCATGTGCGCCAAGGGATCGGTGGGCGCGGCCTCACCGGCCTCGCGCAAGACCGCTTCGAAGCGGGTAAAGCCGACTGTGGCCAGCGCCGTCCGCAGGCCTTCCAGCGTTCCGAAATGATGGGCCGGCGCGGCATGGGACACGCCCACCGACGCGGCGAGCGCCCGCAGGCTCAGGGCGCTCAGCCCGTCCCGCTCCAGCATGGCAAGTCCGGCGTCGACGAGGGCGTTGCGCAAATCGCCGTGGTGGTAGCGCGGCGCGGTGGAGTCACCCCCGGTCATGGCATTCCCTGCATCTTGACGATGACAAGATAGATGGCTAAACCAAATCTAGTCACTGACAAGACGAAAGGCAATGCGATGGTTTGGTCCGCGCTTTTCTCCGTCGCCAGCATGGCCGCCTTGCTCGGCTGGCTAGCTCTGGTCCTGCTGCCGCGATGGCCGACCCTGCTCACCGCTCTGTCGACCGGTCTCGTCGGCGCCCTGTGCGTCGCGTATTCGGCGCTGATGCTGGTGTTCTTTTTCAGGTCGGGCGGCGGCTTCGGCAGCCTCGCAGCGGTCCGCACCCTGTTCGCGTCGGACCCGGTTTTGCTCGCCGGCTGGATCCACTACCTCGTCTTTGACCTGTTCGTCGGGATCTGGATCGCCAGGCAGGCGGACAGCATGGGTCTGAGCCGCCTCGTCCAGGCCCCGATCCTGCTTGCCACGTTCATGTTCGGACCACTCGGCCTGCTGCTGTTCCAGGGCTGCCAGACGGGCACCCGCCTTGCCGCGCCTGCCACCCATCGGAGCGCATGATGACCTCAATCGTCGTCCCTGCCGCGTCGACCCGCCCCCGGGCCTCCCTTGAAGCCATCCTGCTCGCCGGTATCGGCTTCCAGGCCGCCATGCTGTTGGCGAGCCTGCCGGCAGCATGGCTCGATGACCGGTCGTTCAACGGCGGCCTGCTCTGGGCCAAACCGCTGAAATTCGAGGCCTCGCTGATCCTCAACATGCTGACGCTGCTGCTCCTGGCACGGCTGATCGCGCCGGAACTCAGAGACCGGCGCTGGGTGCGCTGGAGTGTGCTGGCCGTCGTCGCCGCCAGCACGTTCGAGCTCTCCTACATCGTCCTGCAGGCGGCCCGCGGCGTTGGCTCCCACTACAATGTCGGCACACCGGCCGAGTCCCTCGGCTACGCGCTCATGGGGATCGGCGCCGTGATTCTCGTGGCCGGCAGCTTCGTCTTCGGCCTCGCGATCCTGCGGTCGCCACCCGAGCCGGGCCGCACCGGCCTTCGCTACGGAGCGATCGCGGGGCTGCTCGCCGGCTCGGCGTTGACGCTGGTGACGGCCGGCCTCCTGTCGGCCAACCCCGGTCACTGGGTCGGTGGACTGCGCACTGACGCCACAGGCCTGCCGCTTGTCGGGTGGTCGACGACCGGTGGCGATCTGAGGGTGCCACACTTCTTCGCGACGCATCTGATGCAGGCGTTGCCGGTCGTCGGGTGGCTGGCCGACCGGCTTGTGCC
>JBEIIL010000209.1:0-3196 GCA_040380755.1 Methylobacteriaceae bacterium
CGTCATGCTGCAGCGACAGCAGCGCCAGGGCGCCATCGGCCAGCGCCACCAGCGTCCAGCAGACGGTCACGATCATCCGCCGGTCGAACCGGTCCGCCACATGGCCGGAGGCCAGTGCCAGCAGCAGCGCCGGCGCGAAGGCGGCGAGACCGACAAGCCCCAGCGCCATGGCGCTGCCGGTCCGGTCATAGACCAGCCAGCCAAGACCCACATTGTGGATCTGCTGCGCCATGCCGGCGAGGAACCGGGCCGCAAAGAACCGCCGGAACGCCGGATGGGAGAACGGCGCAAGGCCTTGGAAACGGGGCATCGGGGGAGCCTGGGCGGGAACGCCGTCGTGCGTATCCCGGCGCGCGCGCCGGCGAAAGCCGAATCCGTGCGTCCCTGCCGTGCGGCTCAGACGTAGCCGGTGGAGCCGTCCGGCCGGGTCGGCACTTTGCGAATCCAGTTGACGTAGTCCTCGGTGCCCAGCCGCTCCTCGTCGATCTCGACACCCCAGCCCGGCCGGTCGGGCCGCAGCTCGAGATGCCCGTCCTTCGGCAGATACGGATCCTTGACATACCAGGCGCCCTGCAGCCGCTCGGACGCCGTCGGCTCCTCCGCCTGGCCGGTGCCGAACACATAGCCGGGCCCGTGCGGCAGGCGATATTCGAGGATGCGGAAGCTGGGCTGCGAGGCGCAGAAATGCACGTTGATCGCGGTCGCGAGCGGCCCCATCGGGTTGTGCGGCGCAATGGTGACGAAATGCGCTTCGGCGATCGCGGCGATGCGGCGCATCTCCAGCATGCCGCCCACCACGCAGATGTCGGGTTGGATGATGTCGCAGCCGCGCACCTGCAGCAGGCGCAGGAACTCGAAGCGGCTGTAGAGCGATTCGCCCGTCGCCAGCGTGCAGGCGAGGCCGCGCTTCAGTTCGCCCCAGGCCTCGAAATTCTCCGGCCGGATCGGCTCCTCGAAGAACAACGGGTCGTAGGGGGCCAGCGCATTGCCGAGCTGGATCGCCTGGGTCGGCTCGAAAATCTTGGCATGGGCGTCGAACGCGATCTCGTAGTCGGCCCGCACCGTCTCCCGCAGCGCGCGGAAATACTCGGCCGAGGTGCGCACCACCTCGCCCCAGCGGTTCTTGTGCATGTCGATCCGGTACGGGCTGAGCTTGAAGGCGGTCAGGCCCCAGCTCTCGTTCAGCCGGTCGAACTCGTCGCGGGCGGCGCCGGGATCGGGCGCCGTGTAGACCCCCGCATAGACCTTGATGCGGTCGCGCGCATGGCCGCCCAGCAGCCGGTAGACCGGCACGCCGAGGGCCTTGGCGGAGAGGTCCCACAGGCAGTGGTCGATGGCCGAGATGGCGGCAAGGCCGAGCGCGCCCGGCGGAAACCGGGCCTGCTGCATCAGCAGCGACACCAGGTATTCGATGCGGCTCGGATCATGTCCGCGGATGAAATCGAACAGATAGTCGAGCAGCGGCAGCAGCGCCTTGTCGGGGCCGTGATTGTAGCACTCGCCCCAGCCGGTGAGCCCGTCGTCGGTGTCGATGGCCACAAGGACGCGGGGCCGGTCCTTGTCGCGCGACATGAAGGCGCGCAGGCGGTCGATCTTCATGGCGGGCTCCCCTGGGGTGCGGCTCCGGCCATGCCGGCGCCGTCTGTCGTCTGTCGTGTCTGGGGTCGCCTCCGCAGGGCGGTCAGCCGCGCAGCGTCGCACCCGTCTTCTTCGTGACTTCGGCGACGATCCGGCCGGCGACGGCCTCGATCTCCGCGTCCGTGAGTGTCTTCTCGGTCGGCTGCAGCGTCACCGCCACCGCCACCGACTTGTGGTCCTCGGGGATTCCGGCACCCTCGTAAATGTCGAACACCGTCGCGTCGGTGATCAGCGCCCGGTCCGCCGCCTGGACGGCGCGCAGGATGTCGGCGGCCGCCACCGTGCGCGCCACCACGAAGGCGAAGTCACGGCTCACCGGCTGGAAGTCTGACAGCGCCAGCTTCGGCTTCATCCGCGTCGGCCGCGCCTTTTGCGGCGCCAACGCGTCGAGCAGGATCTCCAACGCCACCCGCGGCCCTTTGGCGTCGAGCGCCTCTCGCGGGCGCGTATGCAGCTCGCCGACGGCGCCGACGATGCCCTTCGGGCCGAACTGCAGCGTTGCCGACCGCCCGGGATGGAACCAGGCCGGACCGCCGCGCACCACCTGCAGGCCGCCGGTGGGCACCCCGAGCGCCTCGAGCAGCGCCATCACGTCGCCTTTGGCATCGAACGCATCGACGCTGCCGCCGGCACTCGCCCAGTGCCGACCGGCGCCGTAGGGCCGGGCGAGGGCCCTTCGCACCGCAGCCGCTGCCATTTTCTGGTCTTCCGGCGCATCGCCGCGAAACACCTGCCCGACCTCGAACAAAGCGTTGTCGGGGAAACCCCGGTCGGCATTGCGCTGCGCCGCCTTCACCAGCCCGGGGATCAGGCTCGGGCGCATGTCGGAGAGGTCCGACGCGATCGGGTTGGCCAGCGCCAGGGCCGGCTGGCCGCCGCCGAAGCGCTCGGCCTCGGCCTTGCCGATGAACGACCACGTCACCGCCTCGACGAGGCCGCGGGCCGCCAGCGCCCGCTTGGCCGTGCGGGTGCGCTTCTGCAGCACGGTCAGCACCGGACCCGCCACGGTCGCCGGCTCGCGCGGGAACGGCGTCGCCGTCACCCTGTCGAGCCCGGCGATCCGCACGATTTCCTCGACCAGGTCGGCCCGGCCCTCGATGTCGGGACGCCAGGACGGCACCGCCACCTTCACCATCCGGTCGCTGCCCGAGGCCCAGAAGCCGAGCTCGCGCAAGATCACCTTCATCTCGGGCAGCGGCAGGCTGAGCCCGGTCAGCCGTTGAACTTCGGACCACGGGAAGTCGATGATCCGGTCGGTGGACGGGATCGCTCCGGCCAGTTCGACGCGCGACGGTTCGCCGCCACACAGCTCCATCACCAGCCGTGTGGCCAGTTCGAGGCCGGGCAGGCAGAAATCCGGATCGACGCCGCGCTCGAACCGGTAGCGCGCATCGGTGTTGATCCCGAGCCGGCGCCCCGACTGGGCGATGGAGAGCGGGTCCCACAGCGCCGACTCGATCAGCACGTCGGTGGTCGTCTCGTCGCAGCCGGAATGTTCGCCGCCCATGATGCCGGCGATGGATTCAACGCCTGCATCGTCGGCGATCACCACCATGCC
>JBEIIL010000210.1:0-3126 GCA_040380755.1 Methylobacteriaceae bacterium
GCCAGGCGCGCCCTGCAGGTCTACCACTGGAGCTTCCTGGCGCAGCCCGAGCCGGTGCCGGAGCGGCTTTTGACCGCCGATCCGCTGCCCTGGCTCGACCACACGCTGGCGAGCTGGACCAAGGCCAAGGACCTGTCGGGCTTCGACCCGCGGGCGCTGGCGCACTACCGGGCGTTCTTCAACAACCCCGACCGGATCCACGCCACCTGCGAGGACTACCGCGCCGGCGCCAGCGTCGACCCGGCGCAGGACCGCGTTGATCTCGCCGCCGGAACCCGGATCCTGTGCCCGACCCGCGTGGTCTGGGGCGCGGCCGGCATCCCGGCCGCAGGGTCCAGCCCGCTCGATACCTGGCGGGGCGGCCTCGCGCCGCAGGCCACCGGGGTGGCGGTCGATGCCGGGCATTTCGTCGCCGAGGAGAATCCGCAAGCGACGCTCGCTGCGCTGCTGCCGTTTCTCACGGCCTGAGCATGCGCCTGTCGATTGTGGCCTCGGCGCTGGTCGCCGCGCTGGTCGGGTTCGGCGGCACGCTGGCGCTGATTGTCTCGGCGGCGCGGGCGGCAGGCGCCGACGCGGCGCAGACCGCCTCGTGGGTCACCGGCATCTGCCTCGCCGTGGCCGCAACAAGCACCATCCTCAGCATCCGCCACCGGGCGCCGATCGTCACCGCATGGTCGACCCCGGGAGCTGCGCTGATCGCGGCCTCGACGGTGCCGGTCGGCATCGAGGCGGCGTCCGGCGCGTTCCTGCTGGCGGCGGGACTGATCCTCGTCACCGCAGCGGTAAAGCCGATCGGCGCGCTGGTTGCCCGCATCCCGACCGCGGTGGCGTCGGCAATGCTGGCGGGCGTGCTGCTGCGCTTCGTGCTGGCGGTGTTCGAGAGCGCCCAGACCTCGCCCTGGCTGGTGCTGCCGCTGGTGGGGCTGTTTCTCGTCGCCCGCTTGGCCAGCCCGATGGGTGCGGTGCTGGTGGTGCTGGTGGCCGGTGTGGCTCTCGCCTTCGCGCAGGGGCTGGTCGGCCCGCTGCCGGCAGGCATCGGCCTGTCGCAGCTGGCGCTCGTCGTGCCGCGCTTCGAGCCTGCGGTGCTGATCGGGCTCGGCGTGCCGCTCTATCTCGTCACCATGGCGTCGCAGAACCTGCCGGGCTTCGCCGTGCTGAAGGCCGCCGGCTATCCGGTGCCGGTGCGGTCGATCCTGACGGTGACGGGGCTGGCCAGCGCCGCCTCGGCGCTGGTCGGGGCGCACACCAACAACCTGGCGGCGATCACGGCGGCGCTGTGCACCGGGCCGGACGCACATCCCGACCCGGCGAAGCGCTGGCTCACCGGACCGGCGCTGGGCGTCATCTACGGTGTGCTGGCCGCCTTCGGAGCCTCGCTGGTGGCGCTGTTCGCGGCGCTGCCGGGCGATCTCGTCAGGACGGTGGCGGGCGTCGCCCTGATGGGGCCGCTGGTCGGCTCGCTCGGCGCCGCCATGGCGCAGGAGCAGACGCGTTTTGCCGCCGGGCTGACGCTGGCGGTGACGGCGTCGGGCTTTGCCATGGGCGGCATCGGATCGGCGTTCTGGGGCCTCGCGGCGGGGCTGGCGGCAATCGGCCTCGACGCCGCCCGCGCCCGGCTCGTGGCGCGGCGCTGAAGGCCGGCCGAGTTGCGGCACGCAGCAGGGTTCCGGCTGCGGTCACAACGGGCTACAATCACGCCATGCTGCAGTTCCGCAAAGACCTGAAACCCGACCGGCCCATCGCGCTCGCGCTGGGCGGTGGCGGCGCGCGCGGCCTCGCCCACATCGTCGCGCTCGAGGCACTGGACGAGCTGGGCCTGCGGCCGTCGCAGATCATCGGCACCTCGATGGGGGCGATCATTGGCGCGGCCTATGCGGCAGGCGTGTCGGGCACGGCGCTGCGCACCCATGCGCTGGCAGCTCTGAAGGATCGCAGCAAGGTGCTGGCGCGGCTGCTGGAGGCGCGCGTCGGGAAGATGTCGGACCTTTTCGCGAGGGGGGTGGGCAACCCGGTGCTGGTCGATGGCGAGAAGGTGCTCGACCTGTTCTGGCCGGAGGCGGTGCCGGACCTGTTTTCCGACCTCGCCATCCCCTTCTCGGCGGTCGCGGCGGACTATTACGCCCGCTGCGAGGCCGTGTTCGACCGCGGACCGCTGGTCACCGGCGTCGCCGCCTCGATGGCGATCCCCGGGCTGGTGCGGCCCGTCCTGGCCAATGGGCGGGTCTATGTGGATGGCGGCATCGTCAATCCGCTGCCGTTCGACCTGTTGCCGGACGACGCGCTGGTGATCGCCGTCGACGTCACGGGCGGCCCCGCCTCCGAGGGAACCGAAGCGCCCGAGCCGTTCGAGGCGCTGCTCGGTGCCGCCCAGATCATGCAGGGCGCCATCGTCGAGCAGAAGCTGCGGGCGCGCCGGCCGGCCGTGCTGGTGCGGCCGCGGGTCGGTGGCTTCCATGCGCTCGACTTCTTCCGCGGCAAGGCGATCCTGCAGGCCGCCGAGCCGATCCGCGAGGAGCTGAAGCGCGCCATCGCCGCCGCGCTCGCCGGCGAGGTCAGCGCCGCGCGCTGAAGAAGTCGCGCAGAAGGGTCGCGGCTTCGGCCTCGCGCAGGCCGCCATAGGTCTCCGGCGCATGGTGGCAGGTGGGCGATGCGAAAAAGCGCACGCCGTGGTCGACCGCGCCGCCCTTGGGATCGTCCGCACCGAAATAGAGCCGCCGGATGCGCGCGAAGGAGATCGCAGCCGCACACAGCGTGCAGGGCTCCAGAGTCACGTAAAGATCGCAGCCGGGCAACCGCTCCGACCGCAGCGCCGTGCAGGCGGCGCGGATCGCCAGCACCTCGGCATGGGCGGTGGGATCATGGTCGGCCAATGTCCGGTTGCCGGCGGCCGCGATCACAACCCCGTCCCGCACAACCACGGCGCCGACCGGCACCTCGCCGCGCTCCGCCGCCGCGCGGGCCTGCGCCAGCGCCTCGGCCATCGGGTCGATCCCGGTGCGCGCAGCAGCGGTCATGCCGTCTCCTGTTGGGATGCTCGCAACCCGGCCTGCACTCTGCTATCAGCGGCGCATGAGCGACAAGATGAAAAACAGTGGCGGTGGCGGCCGAGGCCGGCCCCCGCAGGAC
>JBEIIL010000211.1:0-2991 GCA_040380755.1 Methylobacteriaceae bacterium
AATGGCCCGGAGACAAAAAATCAAAAATAAATGTACGATATCAATGATCGTTGTCGGAGATGGAGTTCGCTTATGTGGGGTCCGCATTATGCCGGCCCGACGAACTCCTGCCATGGCAGCCCCATAGGGCGGCAAGGCTCCGGCTATCGCCTACGGGATTGCTGGGTTCACTGGATCTTCGCGCTCGCCCACCGTTGTACGCGGGCGCTTATTCGACGGATATTTGATGCTTCTGCGACCCATCAAGCTAAGTGCTTAAAATGATTGGCGCTCCCAAGGGGACGTGACTATTCGAGCAAGATCAACGAATTAAGCCGAAGTGGGACGCAAAACCCGCCTTTGTAGCATCAAGGCTTTTTGCCGGGATTGTCCCACCCGGCAGGAGCGGCGAATTCTTCCGCACCCACTAACCGTCTTCTGCCGGAAGACCTTCAGGACGCCGCTCGGATGTTCGGTCGGCTAAGCCCCTATCACGGCGACCCGGAACGATTTTCCAGCGTCGAGAAGAGGCCGTCCAACTGCAGCTCTCCCTGGCTCGCCGAGAGGGGAGGCGAGCATGAGCCGGTGGCCCGGCGCCGACAAGGTCATGCAGCTCATCGACAACGCAGAGCTGCTCGATGCAGAGCCGATCGACAGGGCCGCCATCGCGGCCGTTATCATGGAACTGCCGGCCGCCGGAAACGACTTGCCCCCCGGGATACATCGAGCATGACCAAGTCGAAATCGGCAACGCAGCGCGCTTCAATGCCCGCGCCTATCATCTGCCCGGCCCCCTCGCGTTGCCCCGTGACTTCATCCTGCGCCGGCTCGGCGGCGAAGGCATGCTGGATCACTACGCCTGGCTGTACGGCTGGACGCCCGACGGCGGGTGAGGCGGACGACCACCTGACGGTCAGCGCCGACAGACTAACGGTCGGGCCACGTGCTGGACTCTCAAAGCTCCTTGCGGATCCAGGCAGCCAGCGCGTCCATGGCTTCGCTGGGACGATCGAACAGCCCAACCCAGTTGAGAAAGCCGTGATTCATGTCGGCATAGCGGACATGATCGACCGCCACACCTGCGTCGCGCAGCCGTCGACCATAGGCCTCGCCCTCGTCGCGCAGCAGGTCGTACTCGGCCGTGATCAGGTAGCACTTCGGCAGGCCGGCCAGCGACCCGGCCCGATAGGGCGAAACGTGGGGATGCCCGGCCTGGTCGGTCGACGGCACGTAGAAGTCCCAGAACCAGCGCATGCCATCGGCCGTCAGTCCAAAGCCTGAGCCGCGCTCCTCGAACGAGGCGTGGCCACCGGTGTAGTGGTCCGTGACCGGGTAGAGCAGCATCTGCGCCTTGATGGCGGGGCCGTTCTCATCGCGGGCCCGGATGGCGCTGACCGCCGCCATGGTTCCGCCGGCGCTGTCGCCACAGACGGCGAGCCGGGTCGGATCACCGCCGAAGCTCGCCGCATGGGCGGCGGTCCACAGCACCGCCGCATAGGCATCGTCGGGACCGGCCGGGAACGGGTTTTCCGGCGCAAGGCCGTAGTCGACGGACACGACCACCGTCCCGCCGCGCCGGCATATCTGCCGGCACATCGCGTCATGGGTGTCGATGCTGCAGATGCAGAAGCCGCTGCCGTGGAAGAACACCGTGACGGGCCGGCCGTTCTCCAGGTCGGGACGGTAGATCCGGATCCGGATCTCGCCCCGCGGCCCCGGAATGGTGCGGTCCTCAGCGGAGGCCACCTCGTCCTTCGGCACGCCGATATCGTAGCGCTTCAGGTCGGTCGCGCGGATTGCCGCCAGCGGCACGGTGTGCATCGGCGGCAGATTGACGGCCTTGTCCAGCATGGCCTGCAGGGCAGGATGGATCGGCATCGGCAGTCCTCCTTGGCTTGTCTCAGGCCCGGTTCACGGGCCCGGTCCTGGTCGGGTCCGCCTCTGCGTGCGGCACCAGACATTCCCACTGGACGGGATATATACCCTTGAGTAGATTGCTTGCACAGAGCGAAGTATGGGGGAAACGATGGACAGCCAGACTGGTGCGAAGCCAGCGGTCACCGAACGGTTCGACGCCGTGATCGTCGGAGCCGGCTTCGCGGGCCTCTACATGCTCCACAAGGTCCGCCAGCTTGGACTGTCCGCCATCGTCTTCGAGGCGGGATCCGGCGTTGGCGGCACATGGTTCTGGAACCGCTACCCCGGCGCCCGTTGCGACGTCGACAGCCTCGAATACTCCTACTCGTTCGACGACCAGATCCAGCAGGAGTGGAGCTGGACCGAGCGCTTCGCCACCCAGCCGGAGATCCTGCGCTACATCGACCATGTCGCCGACCGGCTGGACCTGCGCCGTGACGTCCGCCTGGAGACCTCCGTCACCGCCGCCCATTTCGACGAGGAACGGGCCCTCTGGACCGTCACGACGGATCTCCGCCACACTGTCGAGGCGCCGTTTTGCATCATGGCCACCGGCTGCCTGTCGGCAGCGCGCGCCCCCGACATCGAGGGCATGGCCGATTTCACAGGCCGCGTGCTACACACCGGGCGCTGGCCGCAAGAGCCTGTCGACCTCGCGGGACAGCGGGTCGGCGTCATCGGCACGGGATCGTCCGGCATCCAGGTGACGCCGGCGCTGGCGGCCATTGCCGGGCAGGTGACTGTCTTCCAGCGCACGCCGAATTTCAGCATCCCGGCCCGCAATGCACCGACCGATCGCGACCGGGAGCGGGCGGTGAAGGCCGAATACCCGCAGCGGCGGGCGGCGGCGCGCGAGACGACGGCCGGGATTCTGTACGATTACAATGACACCAAGGCGTTGAGCGTCAGCGAGCAGGAGCGATACAAGGCCTACGAGGCACGCTGGGCCAAGGGCGGCGTGAACTTCATCCGCACCTTCGGCGACATCATGCTCGACAAGGCGGCCAATGACACTGCCGCCGATTTCGTCCGCGACAGGATCCGCGAGATCGTCAAGGCCCCGGAGGTCGCCAGCAAGCTCCTGCCGCACGACCA
>JBEIIL010000212.1:0-2864 GCA_040380755.1 Methylobacteriaceae bacterium
ACAATGATCCGCAATCCGTCCAGGGAAGGCAAGCAGCCATGACCGACCATACCCAAGGCCATAGCGTTGAGCCGGCCGGGCGGCCGCAGCCGGAGGCTCTGGCCGCGGCCACGCTGGCGCTGCAGCGCGCTTTCGGCAACCGGGTGGTGACCAGCGCGGCGGTCCGGGCCCAGCATGCCAACACCCTGGCCTGGGCCGCGACCGAGCCGCCGGATCTCGTGGTGTGGCCGCAGTCCACGGACGAGGTCGTGGCGATCGTGCGGATCTGCGCCGAGCACAAGGTGCCGGTCATCGCCTTCGGTGCCGGGACGTCGTTCGAGGGACACACCAATGCGCCCCTGGGCGGCGTCAGCGTCGACATGACGCAGATGAACCGCCTACTGGCCGTTCATCCGGAGGATCTCGACTGCGTCATCGAGCCCGGGATCACCCGCAAGCAGCTCAACGAGCAGTTGCGCGACAGCGGGCTGTTCTTCCCCATCGATCCGGGCGCCGACGCAACCCTCGGCGGCATGGTGTCGACCCGCGCATCGGGCACGAACGCGGTCCGGTACGGCACGATGAAGGACAATGTGCTGGCGCTGACGGTGGTGACCGCCGACGGAGACGTGGTGGTGACGTCACGCCGGGCGCGCAAGTCGTCGGCGGGCTACGACCTGACGCGGCTTTTCGTCGGCGCGGAGGGCACGCTCGGCATCGTCACGCAGATCACGCTGAAGCTGCACGGCATTCCCGAGGCGATCGCCGGCGGCCTGTGTCCGTTCCCGTCGATCCGCGCCGCCTGTGATGCCGCCATCGCGACGATCCAGACCGGCATCCCGGTGGCGCGCGTCGAACTCGCCGATGGCGAGCAGATCCGGGCCATCAACCTGTACTCGAAGATGACCCTGCCGGAGGTGCCGACGCTGTTCGTCGAGTTCCACGGCTCCGACGCGTCGGTCCGCGAGCAGTCCGAGCGCTTCGGCGCGATTGCGGCCGAGTTCGGCGGCGGACGGTTCGACTGGGCGACAAAGGCCGAGGACCGGACCCGGCTGTGGCAGGCGCGGCATGATGCCTACTGGGCCTCGATGGCGCTGCGGCCGGGCTGCCGCAGCATCGCCACCGATGTCTGCGTGCCGATCTCGCGGCTGGCCGCATGCGTCGAGGAGACGCAGCGCGACCTGGCCGAGACGGGGCTGCTGGCGACCATCGTCGGCCATGTCGGCGATGGCAACTTCCACGTGCTGCCGCTGATCGACCCGGACGACGCCGGCGAGGTGGCGCGGGCACATGCCTTTGTCGAACGCCTGATCGACCGGGCCCTGGCCATGGAGGGCACTTGCACGGGCGAGCACGGCGTCGGCCAGAAGAAGATCAAACACCTGGTTGACGAACATCCTCCGGCGACGCTGGCGATGATGCGGTCGATCAAGCGCACCCTCGACCCGGCCAACATCATGAATCCTGGCAAGATCGTCACGCTCTGATGCGGTCTGCCGTCACCCTGCCGCCATGAAGTGCGATAGAGTGAGGCGCTGTTTCCCCCCACCGGGTTGAGATCTGTTGCGCGATATTCTGACCGGTCTTGCGATCCTGCTGATCGTCGCACTGTCTGCGGCGCTCGCAGGACCGTATTTCGTCGACTGGGGCGCGCAGCGCGGCCGCATTGCCGAGCGGCTGACGGAGCTTGTGGGCGCGCCGGTCGAGATTGCCGGGGATATCCGCGTCCGTCTCCTGCCCGAACCGCATCTCGATCTTGGCGAGATTCGCGTTGGCCATCCCGACGGCCCGACCCTGACGGCTGACCGGCTGGCCCTGGAAATGGCGGTGACGCCACTGCTGCGCGGCGAGATCCGCATCGTCGAGGTGGTGCTGGAACGCCCGCTCGTTGCCGGCCGTCTCGATGCCGCCGGCGGCGTCGAGGGCCTGTCCCGGCTCGCCGAGCGCTGGGGCTTGGTCCAGGACATGGCGGTCGAGCGGCTCGTCGTGCGTGACGGAACGGTGGTGCTGACCGAGGCGGACGGCCGCATGCTGACGGCCGAATCGGTAGGCTTCGAGGCCGACGCGCAGGCCCTGGCCGGGCCGTGGCGGGCGAGCGGCCGGGCGACCCTGTCCGGTGTGCCGCTCGACCTGCGGCTGGCCACGGGCGCCCCCGAGGCCGGCGGCGTCCGCGTCAAGATCGTCGCGCAGGTGGCCGGCGGAGCGGGGCGCGGCGAGATCGACGGCCGTTTCCAGGCCAGCGAGGGCGGACCGCGGTTCGACGGCCGTGTGGTGACCGGCGGCCGGCTGCGCTGGCCGGAGCGCGACGGCTTTGCTCAACGCCCCTGGGGACTGACCGGGACCCTCAGGCTGGCCGGGCGGCAGGGTCGCATCGAGGCGCTTGAGCTGGACGCGGGGGGCGACGAGGTGCCGCTGAAGCTGACCGGCAGCGGCGAGGTGACGTGGGGTGCGGTGCCGCGGGCGTCCCTGGCCCTCGAGGCCAAGCAGCTTGACCTCGACAAGCCCTTCACCCTGCAGGGCGGCGCTGCACCGTCGGTGCGGGCAGTCGCTGCAGCCTGGCTCAATGCCTTCGCCCAAGACGAGGACGCACAGGGCACCTATCTGCCGCTGGCCGTGCAGCTGAAGATTGGCACGGTCCTGGCCGGCGGCGAAGCGATCACCGGTCTCACCGCCGATTTCGGCGTGCGGGCTGCGGCGCTGCAGCTCACCAGCCTGAAGGCGACGCTGCCGGGCGCGGCCGCCCTGTCGGCCTCGGGCGAGCTGGGATTTGCCGGCGGACCGCGGTTCGCCGGGCGGGTCGAGATCAAGGCGACGGATGCGCCGCGGTTCGCGGGCTGGCTGGAGGAGACCCGTGGCAGCCGGCCTGGCCGGGTCGGCGACACGCG
>JBEIIL010000213.1:0-2825 GCA_040380755.1 Methylobacteriaceae bacterium
CGGCCGAACCCGCGCCCGGCATTGCAATAGCCTGCGCTGCGTCCGGGGCTGGTGAGGCCGAAGTCGTGCCCGGTGCCGGCCGGAGGGTCGCACCCAGCGGAGCTGTCTGCCCCCAGCGCCGCGCGGGTCCGGCCTGCACCAAGGCTGGGTCGAGCAGCCCGTCGAGGCCGGCGACACCCGTCCCGCGGGCCGGAACCTGCGGCCCTGCCACCGGCGTGTTGGGCACGGGAGAGGGCGGCGCCTCCCAGACGGCGATGCCCACGCCGGCGCTGACGCACACGGCGACAGCCAACACGGCGACTGACGGCGAGCGCCGCCGCCAGGTGCGGCGAAGGCGGATGGGCGGCATGTCGTCGTTGCCGGAACTGTTACGCATGGCCGGTCTCCCGGGAACGCCCGATACTGCACGCGCGCCGTACCGCGACGGGCGGCTCAAGGCGGCGTGTGACCTCCATAGGGCGCGCCCGTGGTTAACCGCCGGTGAACTGCACGGCGCA
The DNA here is from genome assembly GCA_040380755.1 of Methylobacteriaceae bacterium. Taxonomy (GTDB): domain Bacteria; phylum Pseudomonadota; class Alphaproteobacteria; order Rhizobiales; family Beijerinckiaceae; genus Alsobacter. Next base: position 498 of record JBEIIL010000213.1, read on the forward strand.
ATTTTTGGCTGCGGATTGCGTCAGGGCGGCCGGCGTCGGCGGCCCGGCAAGACGGGACGGGCCGTGCTAAGGGCAGGTCTCGTTGGGGATTGGGGAGACGGCATGACGACGAACGGCACGACGGCAGGAACAGGACGGGTCTTGCCGGACACGACCACGGACCCCCGGTCGCTGCGCCGCATCGAGGACGTGCGCTTCCTCACCGGCCAGGGTCGCTACGTCGACGACGTCCCGGCTGCCGGCCAGCTGGCGATGGCCGTGCTGCGCTCGCCGCACGCCCACGCGGCCTTCCGTTCGATCGACATCGCCGCGGCGCAGGACGCTCCTGGCGTCCGAGGCGTGTTCACCGCCGCCGATCTGGCCGCCGACGGCATCGGCCCGCTGCCCTGCTCGCTCGACCTCGGGCCCGAAGCGGGCCTTGTCGTGCCGCCGCGCCCGGCCCTGTGTGACGGCCGTGTGCGCCATGTCGGCGATCCGGTCGCGATCGTCGTCGCCGAGACAACAGCCCAAGCCGCCGAGGCGCTGGAGCTGATCGCGGTCGACTACGCGGCGCTGCCGGCCGTCGTCGACCCTCGGGAAGCCCGGGAGCCCGGCGCACCGCAACTCTGGGATGCGGCACCGGGAAACCTCGCCTTCCATTATCGGCGCGGCGACCTCTCCCGCATCGAGGAGGAGCTCGCCGCAGCCGACCATGTTGTCACGCTGGAGCTGGTCAACACCCGCGTTGCCGCCGCGGCGCTCGAGCCCCGGACGGCGATCGGGCACTGGGACGCGGCCACCGGACAGCTGCGCCTCGAGGTCAGCGGCGCCTCGGTCCATCTCATCCGGCGCGAGCTCGCACGCATCTTCGGCCTTCCGCTGGACGCGATCGCGGTGGTCTGCCCGGATGTCGGCGGCGGCTTCGGCATGAAGAACGTCACTTATCCGGAGTATGTGCTGCTGCTCTGGGCGGCGCGGCGCCTCGGCGCGCCGGTGCGCTGGGTGGCCGATCGCATCGACGACTTCAGCAGCGGCGTGCACGGCCGTGACAACCTCACTTGCGCTCGCCTCGGTCTCGATGCCAAGGGCCGCTTCCTCGCCCTCGCCGTCGAGACCACCGCCAATCTCGGCGCCTATGCGAGCAGCCTGGGGCCGGGCAGCGCCACCACGGCGCCGGCCCCCGCCATGGGCGGGCTCTACGCCATTGCGCACGTGGCGATGGACGTGCAGGGCGTGTTCACCTGCTCGGCGCCCGTCGATGCCTATCGGGGTGCCGGCAAGCCGGAGGCCTGCTACCTCATCGAGCGCCTCGTCGACGTTGCCGCAAGCCGGTTGGGGATGGACCGGGTTGCACTGCGCCACCTCAACCTGATCGGCACGCTCCCGCACCTCACATCGTTCGGCTATCGCATCGACAGCGGCGATTTCCGTGGTGCACTCGACAAGGCCCTGCTGGCCGCCGACCATGCGGGCTTTCCCGCGCGCAGGGCTGAGGCTGCACGGCGCGGCCTGATGCGCGGTTTCGGCATTGCCTGCTTCCTCGAGACGTCGCGCGGCGAGCCCGACGAGCAGGCCTTCGTCCGGCTCGGGGATGACGGCACCCTCGTCCTTGCCGTCGGCACCCAGTCCAACGGCCAGGGCCACGAGACCAGCTTCGTGCAGCTCGTCGCCGCAAGGCTTGGCCTCCCCCTGGAGGCGTTCCGCTACGTCCAGGCCGATACGACCCAACTGCCGCGCGGCGGCGGCCATGGCGGTGCCCGCTCCCTGCACATGGGCGGCACGGCGCTGCTGCTGGCGGCTGACGACCTGCTGCGCCAGGCCTGGCAGATGGCCGCCGGTCTGCTGCAGGCGGCCGAGGCCGACGTCACCTATGCGGATGGCGCGTTCAGGAGCGGCACGCCGCCGCGCAGCATCGACCTGCCCGGCATTGGCCGGGCGGTTGCCCAGTCCGGATCCGGGCAGCGCCTAGCCGGCCGTGGCGACAATGTCTGCGACACCTACACCTTCCCCAATGGCTGCCATGTCGCCGAGGTCGCGGTCGATCCCGAAACCGGCACCGTCACGCTGGAGCGCTACCTGGCGGTCGACGACTATGGCACCCTCGTCAATCCGCTGCTCGCCGAGGGCCAGATCCACGGCGGGCTGGCGCAGGGGATCGGCCAGGCGCTGATGGAGCAGGTCGCCTACGACCCGTCGTCCGGCCAGCTGACCAGCGCCACCTTCATGGACTACGCCATGCCGCGGGCCGCCGATGTCCCACCCTTCGAGATCCGCTTCGTCGAGATCCCCACGGCCGCCAACCCGATTGGCGCCAAGGGAGCAGGCCAGGCCGGCGCCATCGCCGCGACG
>JBEIIL010000214.1:0-2403 GCA_040380755.1 Methylobacteriaceae bacterium
CCTTCGCCCGCTTCCCTGGCGTCGACGTGCTGCTCGGCCCCGAGATGCGCTCCACCGGCGAGGTCATCGGTCTCGACCATTCGTTCGGCGTCGCCTTCGCCAAGAGCCAGATCGGCGGCGGCACCAAGGTGCCGAAGTCCGGCACGGTGTTCGTCTCCATGCGTGAGCGCGACAAGCCGCGGATCCTCGAAAGCGTCCGCCTGCTGGCCGATCTCGGCTTCCGGGTCGTCGCCACCAGCGGGACCCAGCGCTTCCTGGCTGTCAATGGCGTTGCCTCCGACACCATCAACAAGGTTCTGGAGGGCCGTCCCCATGTGGTGGACGCCATCAAGAACGGTGAGATCCAGCTGGTGTTCAATACCACCGAGGGCAAGCAGGCTTTGACGGACAGCCGATCGCTGCGGCGGGCGGCCCTCTTGCATAAGGTGCCGTATTACACCACGCTAGCGGGAGCAGTCGCGGCGGCGCAGGGGATCAAGGCCTATCTGGGCGGCGATCTTGAGGTGCGCGCCCTGCAGGACTACTTCATCGCGGTCGACTGAGGGCCCCCGCCCTCTCGCCGCAGCCTGGTGCCAGGCGACGGTCGACCGCAACGGGTCCGCAATGGGGACCGGTGCAGGGCTGTCGTCCGAACTGTTCGAACGGATGGGACGATGGACAAGATTCCCATGACCCCTTCGGGCTACAAGGCCCTTGAAGAGGAACTGCGCGTGCGCCAGCAGGTCGAGCGCCCGCGCATCATCAATGCGATCGCCGAGGCGCGCAGCCATGGCGACCTCTCCGAGAACGCGGAGTATCACGCCGCCAAGGAGCAGCAGTCACTCAACGAGGGTCGTGTCGCGGAGCTCGAGGACAAGCTGTCGCGCGCCGAGATCATCGATGTCAGCAAACTGTCAGGTTCGACGATCAAGTTCGGCGCGACGGTGAAGCTCATCGACGAGGACACCGACGAGGAGAAAACCTACCAGATCGTCGGCGAATCCGAGGCCGACGTGAAGTCCGGCAAGGTGTCCATCACCTCGCCCATCGCCCGCGCCCTGATCGGCAAGAAGTCGGGCGACCAGGTCGAGGTCAACACGCCAGGTGGCGGGAAGAGCTACGAAATTGTCGATGTCGCATTCGTCTGACCGCCGCACCCTCCTCATCGGCCTCGGCTCGCTCGGCGCCGGGTCCCTGCTGCTCCCGGCCGAGGCCCTGGCCCGCGGCGTCCGCGTCCAGGGACCGCTGCGCAGCATCCTGGTCGATGTCGCGCCGATGAAGGCGCGCGGTCTCGGCCCCTTCGCCGAGCGCGTCCGCGTCGCCGTGGTCCGCGCCATGGCGGACGAGTTCGCCGGCCGCCTCGCGCCAGGCGATCGACGGGCACCGACGCTGAACGTCTCCGTCCGGTCGGTTTCGCTCAGCGCCTTCGGCGGCCCCTCCGGCGGCCGCGGCGGACGCGGCGGTGACACCTCGACGGATTCGATCGACAGCCGCCTGACGGTCTCCGGTCCGGGTGGCAGCAACACGCAGCCGCTGTTGGTCACCCAGGCCGCAGGCGGAGGCGGCGGCTTTCGCTTCGGCACCGAAAATGACGATGCCGGACGGATCGAGGCGCTGGCCCGCGCCCTCGCCCAGTGGACCCGCCGCCGCACAGTCGGTTGATCATCCGCCTAGGCTGGTGCGGCACGGACCGGATGGTCCGCCCCTTCGGATAGGCCCGCACCGGTTCGCCGGCCTCGCCTCACAGCGGCGCGATTGGCTCGTCCTTGACCCGGTCCAGCGCAAGCGCGGTGCGGACCGTTCGGACATTCGGCAGGCCGGTGAGCTCCACCACCACGGCCTGCAGCGCCCGCAGGTCCTGCGCCACGCACTGCAGCATGAAGTCGATGTCGCCCGACAGCGTCCAGCACGACCGCACCGCCGGCCAGTCGCGCACATGCGCCTGGAAGGCCGCCAGATCGGCCTCCGCCTGGCTGGCGAGATGGATGAAGGCGAACACCACCACGTCGAAGCCCAGCGCCTTCTCGTCCACCAGCGCCCGGTAGCCGGTGATGATGCCGGCCTGCTCGAGCGCCCGCACCCGCCGCAGGCAGGGCGGCGCCGACATGCCGAGCCGCCGCGCCAGCTCGACATTGGTCATGCGGCCGTCGGCCTGCAGCTCTCGCAGGATCTGCCGGTCGATCGCGTCGAGACGGGTGGGCACGCTGGCTGTCCATGCGCGTGAACGGTGGCCCTGTTTAGCCGGGCACCGCCCCGTGTCAAAGGCCAGCACCGCGCCGAGGGCTGGATTTGGCCCGTTTTCGATGGAAAAGCCGGGCACGGGCGGCTAGACGTCAATGCCTATGAGGTCCGGTGCCAGGTACGTCCGATGCCGCCGCTGCTGCCCCCCGACACATCGTGCTGGATCCTGTCCGACGGCAAGGC